>CAYUXS010000062.1:1452-8036 GCA_964448915.1 uncultured Peptococcaceae bacterium | reverse complement strand
TCGATACTCCTTGCGCTGGTATATAATTCCATTTTGATGCTGAAATCCCATTTATAAAAACTCGTATTTTTTACTGACATATTTTACTTATTCTGCTTATACCTTCTATGGCATATTTTTTTAAAAAAAAAGGAACTATAAGCATATGAAACCAAAAGGAGGTGAAAAAATCATTGGCTAAGGCTACGGGTATAGTTCGGAGAATAGACGATTTGGGCAGGGTTGTTATACCTAAAGAGCTTCGCAGGACTTTAAAAATACGTAACGGGGATCCATTGGAGATATATGTAGATAGAGCAGGACAGATAATGTTAAAAAAATATTCCCCCATCAATGAGCTGGGGCAGTTTGCTCAGGAATACGCTGAATCCCTGAATGAAGCTTTGGGGCATGCAGCAATAATTACAGACAAAGACAGTGTTGTAGCAGTAGCCGGAAGAAACACAAAAGAGCTATTGAATCAAACTATTAGCAGCACAGTAGAAGAAGTAATGGAAAAAAGAAAAGCTGAGATACTAACCTCTTCCGCTGCTATTACTGAAGATCCAAGGTCGACCTTTGAAAGCATTGTCATGGCTCCCATAATATCCGAAGGGATACCAATTGGAACAGTAGTCATAGCATCAAAGGAAAAGGTGCAAATGACTAATCTTGAATCAAAGCTGGCTGAAACAGCAGCCGGTTTCCTGGCAAGGCAAATGGAACAATAATACCTTCGAAAAATCCCCTTTTAGGGGATTTATTTTGGGCAGCAACAGTATCCTATTAGCCTTATTAGAATAATATCCTAAAACTGACTGTAAAAAACACAAATATAAAAAGCTAATTAAGAATAAATAAATTAAAGGAGTAAAACCGTTGCCAACATTATGCCCGGTATGTAATGGAATCAGCAATCCTGCAGTTTTCTGCCCCTGTGGCAGTAAAATGGAAGATTACGGGCCTGTGGACGACTACTACGGGCCATACAGCCCATACTTTAATACTGCCTTTGAAAGCAGTGTTTGTTGTCATATTTTTTCCTGCCCGGTTTGCGGTATGGATACCAGGCTGCCAGTACCTGCCCAAAACCTATGATATTTGGGCAGGCTATATTCTTTAGCTGGTTAGCCGGCTACCAAAAAGCATACTGCCGTTTAACGCCGGAACAAAGGAGGTGTGTGCCAACCGCCAATAATAATTCAACCAATGACAGGAGGGGAAATAAATGCTTGCACAGGATGTCGGCATAAGGCAAAAAATATTTAAAAATGAAGACTGGTGGGCAGTTTGGATTGGCTTATTTGTATTTCTCCTTGGCCTTGGACCGGTCGTAATGGGCACTGACTTATTGGGGTGGCTTGTAAAAACAAGCGCCTGGACTTCCCTGGCCAAATCGCTGGCGCCCATATCCAAATCGGCCGCTTTGCCCGGTTACACCTCCCTGCTTTTAACCTACCTTTTTATGTTGGCCGTTACTACCGTTGGTGCTGCCGTAATGCGCTACAATATTCCCCGTTTTATTGCCGGTTTTACCATTATTTTCTTTATTACTTACGGCTGTATTGTAGCCGGAGAATATGCTTACATATCTGCAACACCGGATAAGCGTGCGGCCTTGGAAATACCTTGGTCTTTAGGCATGGGCGAGATGGGATTAATCTTGGCTATGGTGGTAGGGTTAATTATAGGCAATTTTTTTACCGGCCTGGCAAAGTTTTTGGAAACTGCTGCCCGGCCTGAATGGTATATAAAAACCGGTATTGTTATACTTGGAGCAAGTTTGGGCATTAAAACCATCGAAGCAGCCGCTCTGGCAGGGACTATTATAATCCGGGGCCTTTGTGCAGTCGTCGAAGCATATCTTATTTACTGGCCGGTGGTCTATTATGTCTCCAGAAGGTGGTTTAAGCTGACCCCTGAATGGTCTGCACCATTAGCTTCAGGCATATCCATATGCGGGGTTTCCGCTTCAATTGCAACCGGTGCGGCAATTAAGGCCAGGCCGGTGGTACCGGCAGTTTTATCAGCTGTAATTATTGTTTTCGTGGCTGTAGAAATTTTAATTTTACCCTTCTTGGCTGCCTCCTCCCTCTATAATGAACCTATGGTTGCCGGCGCCTGGATGGGCTTGGCCGTTAAAAGTGACGGTGGCGCCATTGCCAGCGGCACACTGACAGAAGCTTTAATTTATTCAAAAACACTGGCAGCCAGTGGAATAAACTACGCAAAAGACTGGGTCCTCATGGTTACCACAACAACCAAAGTTTTTATAGATATTTTTATTGGTTTTTGGGCTTTCCTGCTGGCAATAATCTGGAGTGTTTTTCCTATAAACAAAAACACCGGGAAGATCAAAGCCGGGAAAGTCTCGCCTAGAGAAATATGGAACCGCTTCCCAAAATTTATCATTGGTTTTATTGTCACCCTTTCGGCTATGTTTATCCTTGGCTTAACCCAGCCGGAAATAATAAAACCGGCCAAAGATGGCGCCAGCCAGGCAAATGCAATTAGAAGCATCTTCTTTGCTCTTTGCTTTTTCTCGATCGGTTTGGTTACAAACGTCCGTAAACTGTGGGCAGAAGGAATGGGCAGGATAGTCTTGGTTTACGCCGTATGCCTGTTTGGTTTTATAATCTGGGTGGGGCTTCTTATTTCATGGGTGTTCTATCATGGGATAATGCCCCCTCTGGCATAGCAAAGGAGGATGTTAAATGACTTCCGACAACAAAAACATGAATAGTATTTCTGTTGCCGAATTACTGGCTGAAGATGAATGGTTTGATCTCTTGCCGGTAGAGAAAAAACTTATCACGTGGAGCCTTGCAACCGGGATAGTTCTCCTTGTTTTCTTTACCTTTGTATTTGTTGTGCTTAAATAACACCCCTTGGAGATAAATAACCCGTGTTTTTAAGATTTCAATAACATTTTATAGATTTTTTTATAGTTTTTTGGACAACAGCTGCTTTGTTAAACTTAACAAAGGCTGTTATTTTTTTAATTTGGTGTGATAGAATATAAAATAAAAATTTAGGAGGATAACAACCAAATGTCATCAATCAAGGAATCCGAACTGCCGGGTATTGGCAAAAAATTTCAAATTGATACACGCAGTGGCGATAGACTTGTAATAATAGTTCATGAAGACGGGAAACGGGAAATCCACCATTTTGATTATGACGACCCTGAGGACAGCATTTCTATGGTTACTCTTGATGACACCGAAGCCCGCCAAGTAGGGGCAATCCTTGGTGGAATGGCTTATATGCCTACGGCCTTGGAAAATGTCGATGTCGCCTTTGAAGATATGACTATTGATTGGTATAGGGTGCCTCCCGGGGCTAAAGCCATAGGCAAAACCATGGGTGATTTAAATATCCGTAACCAGACCGGGGCCACCATCATTGCCATAATTAAGAAAAATCATTTTAAGGTTATAAACCCCGGTCCGGAAGAGGTAATAGATGAAGATTCTACATTAGTAATTATTGGTGAAAGGGGACATGTAAAGGAATGTAAAAAACTGATAATGGAAGGAAGTATTTAGGAATGCAATACAGCATGATCTTTGAAGTCGGACTTGCTTTATCCATAGTTGCAGTCGCCGGTGTTATCTCATCACGTTTACGTTTCTCTATTGTTCCTATACTTATTTTGGCCGGATTTATAGTCGGGCCACATATGCCTGAGGTCGCAGGAATCAGTTTACGTTTTATAGACAGTGCACCATTAATTGATTTTATGGGAGAACTGGGTGTACTATTTCTGCTTTTTTATTTGGGGCTGGAATTTTCTGTAGGCAGGCTGATGAAAGCAGGCCGGTCCATTATTAGAGGCGGCACGATCTATATGGCCATTAACTTTACCGCCGGTCTGGCTTTTCCCTTAATATTGGGATGGCCTATCCGGGAAGCCTTAGTCGTAGCCGGAGTTACCACTATATCATCCAGTGCCATAGTAGCTAAATTAATAGTTGACTTAAAAAGAGCCGTAAGGGCAGAAACAGAAATGATTTTAGGCATTATGATGTACCAGGATGTATTCGTGGCCGTATATCTTTCTGTTGTTTCAGGGTTAATATTAACTGGCGCCACCTCTCCAATTAACATTATTAAGTCCGCTTTAATGGCGATGGGATTTATGATTGGCCTTATTTTTTTGGGGCGCAAGTTGGTGCCACTGCTTAACAGGCTGTTGGACATTCCTTCAGACGAAGTCTTTATGTTAATGATATTCGCAATACTTACCATGGTAGCCGGGTTTTCTGAAACCATTCATGTGGCTGAGGCTGTTGGGGCGTTATTGGCGGGGCTCATTCTGGCTGAAACCGAACACGCTGAAAGAATCGAATTAATAGTTGTACCGTTTAGGGACTTTTTTGGTGCCCTCTTCTTCTTTAGCTTTGGCTTAAGCATCGATCCACTGGCTTTATCCGGTGCCGTTTGGCCTGCGTTAGGAGCAGTGCTGCTGACCATTATCGGCAATTTTATCGCCGGCATGTTGGCCGGTCGCACTTCCGGTTATTCCCATAAAGCTTCTACAAATATAGGATTAACGATCATCTCAAGAGGTGAGTTCTCAATCATCCTGGCAGGACTGGCGAAGGCTGGGGGATTGCTGTCAATTATACAGCCCTTTGTGGCACTTTATGTTCTTATACTGGCCATCATTGGTCCCCTGCTGACAAAAGAATCCAAGTATGTGTATTCTGTCCTGTCCCCGATTTTTAAATGGCCGGCACCTAAAAGGTATGAAAAGGTTCATGTTGATTAAAGACAATATCCAAAGCCTTTAATGTAAGGAGAATTAAAATGGAATCACCAAGAATGGTTTCAAAAAACAATAAGGCTGAACTCTATTTGGATCTTATAGAGTTGGTCACCGGAGCTTCACTTGTGTTATTCCTTTGGACTCATATGATTTTTGTTTCTTCTATACTTTTGGGAATTGAAGCTTTTACTCATCATGCCGAAAATCTTGACAAATATTACCTTTCCTATGTAGGCATTCCTATAGTTGCCTTACTCTTTATCACCCATGCAATAACTGCGGGCCGTAGGATTCCTGTACGCTACCGGGAACAAAAAATTATTATCCGCCATGCAAAAATGCTTAAAGGAACCGACACCTGGATCTGGATCTTCCAGGTAATAACGGGCTTCTCTATTTTATTGCTGGGGATTATCCACATGACCATGGTCATTACCCAATGGCCGATAGAGGCCTTGTCAAGCGCTGACCGGGCCCGGGCATACTGGTGGTTTTACCTGCTATTGGTTTTCTTGAGCCTTTATCACGCAGGATTTGGGCTGTACCGCCAATTTGTTAAATGGTGCTGGTTTCCCAGAAAAACGGTTAGTTATGTAACTACTTCAATAACTGTTGTGATAACAATCCTATCACTGATCACTCTATGGGTAATGTATAACATAGGAGGTTCTATATAATGACATATACCACCATAGTTTGTGATGTCCTGGTGGTTGGGGCCGGTTTAGCCGGTGAAAGGGCAGCCATCGAGTCGGCATCCAAAGGACAGGATGTAATTATTATCAGCCTGGTCCCGCCTCGCCGTTCACACAGCACCGCTGCTCAAGGAGGCTGCCAGGCATCTTTAGGCAACTGTGCTATGGGTGAAGGTGATAATACAGATATTCATTTTGCTGATACAGTAAAAGGTTCAGATTGGGGTTGCGATCAAGATGTAGCCAGGCTTTTTGTCGAAACCGTGCCCAAAGCAGTCCGCCAGATGTCTCACTGGGGAGTGCCTTGGAACACAGTGGTTCCGGGTAAAAAGACCCTTCCAGATGGCAGGGTAATTGAAGAAAAAGCTGAAAAAGCAGGGTTGATTACGGCCCGGGACTTTGGCGGCACCGAAAAGTGGAGGACCTGTTACACTTCCGACGGTACCGGCCATTCATTACAATATGTCGTGGACAGCATGGTAATAAAAATGGGGATAAAGGTTCATAGCCGGACTGAGGCAATCTCAATCATCCATAACGGTGAAACCTGTTATGGTGTTGTAGCCAGGTGCCTGGTAACAGGCGAACTTAGAATTTACCTGGCCAAAGCTACTGTAATAGCTACCGGAGGCTACGGCCGCCTTTACGGGGCTTCCACCAATGCCGTTATTAATGAAGGAACAGGCATGTCAATTGCTCTGGATACCGGCATAGTTCCCCTTGGCAACATGGAAGCCGTCCAATTTCACCCTACCGGGATAGTACCCTCATGGATTTTAATTACCGAAGGTGCCCGGGGTGACGGCGGTTATTTGCTTGATAAAAACTTGCACCGTTTTATGCCCGACTATGAGCCAAAGAAAAAAGAATTGGCCTCAAGGGATGTTGTTTCACGCCGGATGATCCAGCATATCCGGAAGGGATACGGCGTTGACAGCCCATATGGCCCGCACCTTTGGCTGGATATCCGGCATTTAGGTGCCAAACATATTAATACCAACCTGCGTGAAATAAAAAACATTTGCTTAAATTTTAACGGCATTGACCCTGTTGTTGACCTCATCCCGGTACGCCCAACCCAACACTACAGCATGGGTGGAATAAGAACCAATATCAATGGTGAAGCATATGGGCTTAAA
>CAYUXS010000062.1:960-1442 GCA_964448915.1 uncultured Peptococcaceae bacterium | reverse complement strand
ACTCGGTAGGGGAAGCAGCCTGCTGGGATTTGCACGGTTTCAATAGGCTGGGAGGTAACTCACTGGCTGAAACTATTGTCAGCGGGTGGTTAGTAGGTGAAAAGGTTGCGGAATACGCCCGGGAAAAAGAACTGGAATATTCCTACAGCTTGGTTCAAGGGTTTGCCAAACAGCAGCAGGAAAGAATAAACAACTTGATATCCGGAATGGGCAAAGAAAATGTTTACAGCATTAGAAACGAAATGGAACAAACACTCACAGATTATGTGGGTATTTTCCGAAACGAAACTGATTTAAAGAAAGCATTGGGTAAACTGCAAGAACTGTATGAAAGATCCAAAAAAATCAGCCTTAAAAGCAGTGTTTCAGGGGCAAGCCCTGAGCTCTCAACATCCCTTAGGATGCCCGGTATGCTCCGGCTGGCCTTGTGTATTACATACGGTGCCTTGGCCAGGACAGAGAGCCGTGGAAGCCACGCCAGG
>CAYUXS010000062.1:0-950 GCA_964448915.1 uncultured Peptococcaceae bacterium | reverse complement strand
CGATGTAAACTGGTTAAAACGCACACTGGCTTATTGGAAAGAAGGCAGTGAACTGCCGGAATTAAGATATGAACCGGTTAAAATTACCGAGTTGCCGCCGGGTGACCGCGGTTATGGGGAATCAAGCGCCGGCGCGTAATACTAACGCCTTATAGGGGGATAAAATGAAGGCCAATCATACAATACGGAAATTCAGTATTTTTAGGTACAACCCGCAAACACCTCAAATAAAACCATTTATGCAGGATTTTTTCGTTGAAGAGCAACCCGGCATGACTATTTTTGTTGCCCTGAATAAAATTCGTGAAGAACAAGATCCATCCCTAATGTTTGACTTTGTGTGCCGGGCTGCAATCTGCGGTTCATGTGCAATGCTTATAAACGGCCGGCCAAGACTGGCCTGCAAAACTTTAACCAGTGATCTAAAAGGCACAATTACCTTAATGCCGCTGCCTATCTTCAAACTTCTGGGGGATTTATCCGTAGATACAGGCACATGGTTCAGAGAACTCTCATTAAGAACCCAGGCCTGGGTGCATACAGACAAAGAATTCGATCCAAATTCTCCTGAAACGCCTATGGACAATGACACAGCAATGGAAATATACGAAGCGGAAAGATGCATTGAATGTGGCTGCTGCATCGCAGGCTGTGTGACAGCCAATATAAGGAGCGATTTTCTTGGTGCTGCCGGCATTAATAAGGTAGCCAGGTTTATGATCGACCCCAGGGACAACAGAAAAAACACCGAGTACTTTGAAGTCATCGGATCCGATGAAGGCACTTTTGGCTGTATGGCCCTGATGGCTTGTGATGATAATTGCCCCCAGCAACTGCCACTGCAAAAACAGTTGGCCTTTGTCCGTAGGAAAATGATGCTTTATGGCTTAAAAGCCTAGCTTTATATATAGAAAAAACTGGAATATATTTTCCCCTCCCCTTAATAAATA
>CAYUXS010000061.1:5460-8148 GCA_964448915.1 uncultured Peptococcaceae bacterium | reverse complement strand
TGGCGGGATGGTGAAGTACAAAGGTTGGACTGTGGAACCTTTATGGTTGATGAACCGGAGTATTCAGGAAGACCAAGAGTGTTAACTTTAAATGCGGCAGCTTTACCTTCAAATAACAATTTTAGAGATACTCCTAAGTCAAGAACATGGAGAAATGTAACAGTTAAAAAGATAGCAAATGACATAGCATATGATGCTGGTCTTGCTCTTTATTATGATACTACTAAGTCCTATAATATTTCTTTCATTGAGCAAAGCGAGCAGTCAGACAGTGCTTTTCTGGCAGATATATGCACTAAATATGGGCTTTGCCTAAAGGTCTATAATGACAGACTGGTTATTTATTCTGAACAAGAGTACGAGGCTAAACCAATAATTGGAACTATAACAGAAAAACTTGTAACTAACTGGTCAGCAAAAAAGACAATGACCGAAACCGGTTATGATGCTTGCATAGTAAGTTACACCCCGCCATCATCGGGGAAAAAACTTGAATATATATTCAAGTTGGTGCCGGATCCAAAGAAAATATTGCGGGTTAATCAGGATGTGGCCAGTGTTGCAGAAGCGGAGATTGTTGCTAAGGCAGAGCTTAGAAAAGCAAATAAAAAGCAGTACACTGTAACCTTTACGGAACCAGGAAATGTTTATTTAGTAGCTGGATGCACTATTAAAATGTCAGGTTTTGGCGTGTTCGATGGCAAATATTTTATAGATAAAGTTATACACAACAAAGATGATGAATATACAACAACAGTCGAAGCTCACAGGGTGCTGGAAGGAGGGTATTGATGCTTAAAAATTTGATTCGCATAGGGCACGTATCCTCTGTAAATGAGGTAAAGGGGACGGTTAGGGTTGTTATTGATGACCAACAGGAAATTGTTACTGATGATTTGCCTTTACTCTCCAATGAATACAATCTCCCCAATGTGGGTGATTTAGTTCTTTGTGTATTTTTAGGCAATGGTATATCAAGCGGATTTTGCCTGGGCAAATATTTCTATGAAGGCAACCCTCCACCGGTAGCTGATAAAAGCATATGGGCTAAAGACTTTGGAGACGGCACATCAATCCAGTACAACAAGTCAACTAAAAAGCTGTCAATAGTTACCGAGGGAGACCTTGAATTAAATGTTGGCGGCAATTTAACTATAAATGTTGCCGGAAATATTACTACAACTGCACCGGATGGCAGTATAACCACCTTAGCAGGTGAAGCCAATACAGATATTAGCAACACTAAGACAACACCTACTACCCATCACTAGAAAGCAGGTGGGATTATATGATCGGATATTTTGGTCCTGATATTATATTTGAAACATCAGATGAACGCATACTTACCTTTATGGATTTACAGCGTGACACCGCCAGCCGTTGGGGTAGTCATGAAGTTATTGGGATTAAACCTAAAACTGAGTTTATAGGACCTGGCCTTGATACTATTTCTTTTACTGTTATTTTAAATGGCAATAACGGGGTAAAAGTTAGAGATGAGATGAATAAGTGGCTGGAGTATGCAAGGTCAGGGAGGGCAGAGATGCTCGCTATTGGAGGCAAGTTTTTAGGAGTGGATAAATGGATAGTAAAGACTGTAAGTCAAATGTGGGATGTTATTTTTAACTCAGGTGAACTATTTTCCGGCAAGGTTGATATAACCCTAGAAGAGTATGTCTCCACTATTTAAGGTGGTGGTTTTTTGAATATTAGCATAGATAATCTAGACTTAAAAATTGATTTCTCTGCAACCGGTATTGATGAGATTATCCAGAACATAAAGACAATACTAACTACGCCAGTTGGGACGGTTCCTTTTGACCGGGATTTTGGTATTGACTGGAGCCTGCTTGATTTGCCTGTTAGAGAGGCCAAAGCAAAGCTTACCATTGAATATGCAGAAAAAATTAGGAAGTACGAACCAAGAGTTAATATTAAAGAGGTAGCATTTTTAACAAATGAACACGGCCAACTTAAGCCAAGGGTGGTGATAGAGGTTGTCGATGCTTAATAATTTACCGGAGATTAATTTTGTCACCTTGGATATAGAAACACTGTTAGCCAACATGGTCAGTGAATACGAAAGAGCATATTTCGAGCAGACCGGGGAGGTTAGAACCCTTCAGCAGGGCGACCCGGTTCGGGTTTGGATATATACCCAGGCACTACGGATTTATCAGGCATACCAGCTTATAGATTCAGCGGCCAAACAAAACCTTTTGCGGTATGCCACTGGTGGCTACCTAGACAACATAGGGGCCCGGTATGGAGTTAGGGGATTAAGACTGCAGGCAACCAAGGCACTTACAACTATTAGATATACCTTGTCAGATGCACAGGGGAGCAACATTATTATTCCTGCCGGCAACAGGACAAGCCCGGGCAATAATGTGTTTTTTGCAACTACCGAAATTGCCGTAATTCCGGCAGGCGATACCTATATTGATGTTCCTGCAGAATGCACAGAGGCAGGAACCATAGGCAATGGATATACAGCTGGGCAAATAAATATACTGGTCGACCCGATACCCTATGTTGCCAGTGTGGCAAACATTAACACCAGTCAAGGCGGTTCTGATGTGGAGTCAGACGATTCCTACAGAGAACGCCTTTTTTTATTGCCAGAGAGCTTTAGTGTAGCAGGTCCATCACAGGCTTATGAGTACTTCTGCAAGCAATATAGTCCGG
>CAYUXS010000061.1:0-5450 GCA_964448915.1 uncultured Peptococcaceae bacterium | reverse complement strand
AAATGTGGACATAAGATTCATTCTGCAAGATGGGGAACTTCCTGACTCAACATTAATTAATGAGGTAGAGGCATATTTGAGTGACAAAAACAGGAGGCCATTAACGGACAACGTTACTGTTCAGGCTCCTACTCCTGTCAATTATGACATAACGCTTACTTACTATATTAAAAAAGAAGATTCATCTTATGTGACAAGCATTCAAGCGGCAGTTACGGCGGCTATATCTGAATATGTAGTTTGGCAGAAAACTAAAATCGGCAGAGATATAAATCCATCGGAATTGATTGCACGGATTATCCAAGCCGGTGCTAAAAGAGTAGTGGTTACAGAACCTTCCTACACCGATATTGAGGAAACCGAGATTGCTATTGCTGGGAATATAGATGTTTTCTATGGGGGGCTAGAGGATGAGTGATATATACAATACCAAGTTGCTTGACCTTATACCTCCAAACCTGCGAAGTGATCCGGATATTATAGCAGCCAGTCAGGCGGTAGATAGAGAATTTACTGCCCTGGTAAATAGCATAAAAAATGTTCTTACATTTGCCAATGTTGACGGGGCTACTTCTGATGTAGTGGACAATTTGGCGAGTGAGCTAAGAGTTGCTTTTTATGACTCTACCCTTGATTTAACGACGCGCAGGGAACTTGTTAAAAATGCTTTGCTATATAACATGATAAAGGGCACTCCAGCAGTAATTGAAAATCTTGCAACAACATTGTTTGGTGATGCCCAAGTCGAAGAATGGTTCGATTATGGAGGACAGCCGTATCACTTTAGAGTGCTTACAGTAAACAGTGCTGTAACAAATGAGCTTGCAGATCAATTCAATGATGCGGTTAATGCTGTCAAGAACCTGCGTTCTGTGCTTGAGGCAGTCATTGTCATTATGTCCGGAGAAATGAACATGTATTTTGGTAATGTTTTGCATACTGGGGATAACATAACTATAGAACAGGTGGTGTAAAAATGAGTTTTGGCGGTGGAATATTCTTTACTAATCAAGGCAAGGTGCTTCAAGCCAAGGCCATAGCCGGAGCCACGCTTAACTTTACGAGGATAGGCGTTGGAGATGGCCAGCTGAGTGGGCAAGATATTTCCGAACTAACAGACTTAATTCATGAGGTTAAATCTCTGCCCATCACTGAGCTTAAGGTTTTGCCCGGAGGAAAGGCCTCAGTAAAGGGAATACTAACCAATCAGGGCTTAGTTACCGGGTTTTATTGGCGTGAGATTGGGCTGTTTGCTACAGATCCTGATATAGGAGAAATCCTTTATTGTTACGGCAATGCCGGAGCACTTGCAGAATATATCCCTGCAGGTGGCGGTTCGGAGATTCTTGAAAAACAGGTTTCTATAAAATCGATAGTAGGAAACGCCCAAAATATCACAGCTACGATTGAGCAGTCCTTAGTGTTTGCTACCCAGCAAGACCTTGATGATCATGCCAATGCTATTGCAGCTCATGGAGCGACATCAGCTGCAACACCTAACAAGATAATTATTAGAGATTCTAACGGTAGGGCAAAGGTGGCAGCACCAAGTGCATATGATGATATAGCAAGGAAACAAGAAGTTGATGTGGTGGGTACAAATGTAAATAATCATTTAATTGATACTATGCCCCATAGGTTTACAGATGGGGTAACAACTTATAAATATGGTTTTAGTGTGGATAACGGTGTTGTAATGTTTAATTACGAGGAGGTATAAATAAATGCCGAGTATTGGAATTGCAGATAAAAATACTCTTAATTTAGTAAAAGCAAATACTGATTTAATAGGTTCTCCTAATCCTGTAGTAGGCGGGACGGATACGCTTTTTAAATTTTTAAAAAAATTAGAAGAAAATCTTATAGGTAGCGGGTTATTAGGTCCCTATGAAAATAGGGTTATTCATCGTTGGGCGCCTGTATCTGGGGCTGAATTTCTAGCAAATCAAGTTGATGATTGGATTACTATCGCTGAAGTTGAAGGTGCTGGGGCGTTAACTGATTTTTGGTTTCATCCCTCTGCGAATAGTAGTGTTAGCGGTGCTTGGAAAGCAGGTTGTAGAATATGGATAGATGGCGTTAAAGTATTAGGCATGTTTATAGATGGCACTTTTATTGCCTTCAATCCACCTAATTATAATTTTGATGCTAGTTTTTTTAGTTCTCATCATGTTACAGGTACAGATCAGAATCCAATAATGAGATCAAAACTTATCTCAATCCCAACATTTGATACATTTGATACATTGCCGTTTGTCGATGAGAGTATGTCCTCGCCAAAAAGGATAGGAATAATTTCAGAATACCCAATTCCATTTAAAAATTCTTTTAAAATGGAAGTATATGCTTATACTGCATTGGCAGCAGCTTATTACCCAAGTTGTGAAGCTTTTTGCAGATATTTACTAAAATAAGGAGGTAATTTCAAATGTTACAAATTCTGAATAGATACGATGATGGCGATTATGAAATAATTGAATATACAAAAGACGGCGTAACTATTTCCCATACTGTCAGAGCTTTAAAAAGTCAGATGGTTGAAGGCGAAGTTTTACCGCCAATGCCTAAACCATTGAATCAAGAACTTGACGAATTAAAACAAAGACAGGAACTAATGCAATTAGCACTTGATGAAATAATCCTTGGAGGTGGTTTTTAATGGCTGCGTATATGGGGCAAAGAATAATAGATGGTGCTTACACATACGACTTTGTAATTTCAAAAAGACCGGACTTAAAAATAGGAATTGATGATTACCTAACTGAAAAAGGCAGGCAGGATTTAATAACACAATAACCGCCAAGGGCGGTATTTTTATGCCCCGCTCCTGGGGCATGGAACCGAAATAATAATCACCCTGGGAGGTTGGCTATGGATACTGAAAACATGATTATACTCCTACGCGAGGAGGTGTCCAGATTGAACGCCGACATGGCAAACCTCAAAGGCTGGCAAAAGACGCAGAACGGGAGCCTTGTTAGGATTGATGAAAAAGTGCAAGGGATCTATAAAATTCTTCTAGGAACTGCCAGTACGGCAGCTCTTTCATTTCTAGGGACAATAATTACCTTAATTACAATCCTTATAAACTTAAAAAAATAGGAGGTGGTTTGATGCCGAGGATCTTTCTTGACCCTGGACACGGTGGAAGAGACCCGGGTGCTGTTGGGCCAAGTGGAGTGAAGGAAAAAGACATTACATTGCAGGTTGCCTTGAAACTGCAGAATATACTCAAAGAGGTTGTCCAGGTTAACTTATCCAGGGATGCTGATATAGCTTTGGGTGCTGATGTTAACGCAGATTTGAAGACTAGATACAACACCGCAAACATGCTTGACGCAGACGCATTTATAAGTATTCACTGTAACGCAGCCGGAGATCCAAAGGCCGGAGGCGTGGAAACCTACTGTTATAAACATGGAACCGGTGGCGAAACCCTGGCCAGGGCCATTCATATGAGGCTGGCCCCGGCTACCGGCTTAAATGATAGGGGAGTAAAAACTAAAGACCTTGCAGTATTACGTGAAACCAAGATGCCAGCTGCGTTAATAGAGCTGGCTTTTATATCGAATCCAGCAGAAGAAAAACTCCTGGCCGACCCAGTGTGGCAGGACAAGGTTGCTAAGGCAATAGCTCAAGGAATCAAAGATTATTTGGGAATAAGCGATAAACCTGATCCGGTTCCGGAATGGGCTAGGCCAGCAGTAAACTGGGCAGTTGAGCATGGCATTGTAAATAACCGAGAAGGCAGTCAGGACTTTTATAGGACTTGCGTGATTATGTACGCATATCACAAAAAATTTGGAGGGAAGTAATTATGGAAACCAAAAAAGTAGAAACTAAAAAATGGTATTTATCAAAAACAATTTGGGTAAACCTATTAGCACTTGTGGGTGCTTTTTTTAATGCTAAATGTAGCTACGAAATGACCGCAGAAGAGATAGCAAGTATTTTAGTTGTTATCAATATAATAATGAGGGCAATTACCAAGCAACCGCTGGGGTAGGTGTGCGCCATGAACCTGTATGAAAAGATTGTCCAGCTTGCCAAATTTGCAGAAAAAGAAAATGTTGAACGAAAAAGGAGAGGGTACTTGAAAGAGATTTGTATATTGACGGCTAAATATATACTTGCATAAGTCTAGACAAATGTTTATTATTATGTCAATACCCCGACCTCAAGTTACTTAGGTTTTTCCATCAGAGCTGTCTCCTCTGATGGTTTTTTCCATGTGTGGAGCTGGGCATTGCCAATAATAATGACATTCCCTGCAAAAGGGTTCTACCTTGCGTCCACACACAGAGATGAGGACAAACGCTTTCATATCTTCACCACCTTCCCAGGGCTTTCTTGTAGTCCCCTTGCAATAGACATACATTACTCACTCTGGAAACGTGGTTAGACAAATATCCAGCATTTTCTAAGTAACTAATAAGATAATAACAAACATATTTGGAAAAATAAACTATTATTACTTTACAATTCCCTGCCTTTTGGCGGGGGCTTTTTTCTTTAGGGGTTATCATATCTCTTATTACATCTTCAAATAATTAACCTCTATGGATTATTATTGTCTCATGGAAGAGTTTTATGAATAACCTTTATCTCCTGCAGCTTCCTGCTCTGTTGAATAATGTTAATTTTTGTAGATAATAGTAATTAATAAAGATTTACAAGGAGGGATGTTTTTGGCATCCTTAAATATTTCACCTCTAGACCTTGTATTGGATGAAAAGAATCCGAGATTTGTCTCGATTGCAAAACGAAATCAAGCATCGATACGGAAATATATGGCTATGTATGAAGATGTTTGTGAGCTTGCAAGATTGATAAATGATAGTAGGGGCCTTCTTCTTGGTGAGAGGATAGTAGTAATTCGAGAAAACAATAAGTATATTGTTGTAGAAGGCAATCGAAGGGTCTGTGCATTGCAGTTTTTGTTAGATAGAAGTCTTATTCCTGATGGGTTCAAACATCATGTTGTTAAAGCTGACAAAGAGACGTTGACAAACATTGAAAATATTGAAGTTGATGTAGTCCCTAGTAGAGATTACGCTGTAGCCTTAATGGCTAGACGTCATATAGCGGGAGTTAGGCAATGGAAGCCACTTGCTAAAAAGCAGTTTTTTGCTACATTATATGGCAGCGGAATAACTATAAGTGAGCTGAGTAGAAGAACTGGGATTAGTTTTCCTGTAATAACAAAAGATATTAGAGATTATAAGTTTTTGTTAGCAGCTTCAAATGAATACAAGAGAACCCACCCAGAATTTGAAGAAGACTTTATATCTTATAAAATTGATCCCTTTTTGCGTATATTTTCTGCTAGACAAAGAATAGAAACTAATGAAACTTTAGCACCTAGTAAGATTTTAAAAATAAGGTATGATGCTGATCAAAATACAATTAGTGACCTGCCAGATGTTTTTCAAAAAATTGTTCAGCTAGTT
>CAYUXS010000060.1:7921-8245 GCA_964448915.1 uncultured Peptococcaceae bacterium | reverse complement strand
ATATCCCGTGAATGGCACCCTTTTATTTTACAAATATCATCTGCTGAATAATTAACAATCCCACGGGCTATCTCACGGCCGCAACGATCTACAACAGATACAGTATTGCCAACCTCAAAGGCCCCTTCTACTCCAATGATCCCGGAAGGCAGCAAGCTTTTTCCTTTTTCAAGCAGGGCCTGGGATGCACCGTCATCTACAATAATTTTGCCTTGAATCGTTGAACTATAGGCTATCCACATTTTTTTGTATTCCATTTTTCCCTGGGGCCAGAAAACAGTCCCTATATCCTCTCCGGCCACTATCCTGCGTACAACATCCCTT
>CAYUXS010000060.1:0-7911 GCA_964448915.1 uncultured Peptococcaceae bacterium | reverse complement strand
TTTCACATGCATTAGCCAAAACCATTACGAATCCTGAATGCATTGCAATTTTAGCTGCCTGCAGCTTGGTGGCCATTCCTCCTGTACCCAGGCAACTGCCCGCTTTACCCGCAAGCTTTTCTATCTCCTTGTTAACTTCATATACTTCCGGTATCAGCCCGGCATCTTTATTTTGCCTGGGATCACAAGAATACAAGCCGTCAACGTCAGAGAGCAGGATTAGCATCTCCGCGTCCACCAAACCGCCTACCAAGGCAGCCAGGGTATCATTATCTCCAACTTTTATTTCATCTACAGCCACAGTGTCATTCTCATTGATTATAGGAATAACACCTAAACCCATTAAGGCATACAATGTGTTCCTGGCGTTTAAAAACCGCTGCCGGTCTGAAAAATCCTCTCTGGTTAAGAGAACTTGGCCTACAGTAATCCCATATTCAGAGAACAATTTTTCATAAATATGCATCAGCAAGCCTTGTCCAACAGCAGCTGCTGCTTGTTTTTCAGGTATACTGCGCGGCCGTTTGGAAAAACCTATACGATTCACTCCAACACCAATGGAACCTGAAGTAACCAGAACAACTTCCATGCCTTTATTATGAAGATCTGAAAGTTCTCTGGCCAATAATTCCAGCCTTGTAAGGTTAGGTTTTCCATTTTCATATAAAATTGAGCTGGAACCTATCTTAACAACAATCCTCTTAAATTTTAAAAAGTCTTTTCTATCTCTCATTGCACACCACACTAATGTTTTTTACTGACTAATTTATAATAGAATTAAGTAAGTAAAAATCATTATAACATATTCAAAATACTAATATTCATTCGGAATACTCAAATTCAAAATCCTTTATCCTGACCAACTGCCCATTTTTTGCGCCCGCATCATGAAGGGCCTGATCAATACCCATGACAGACATTATTTTTTGAAGTCGGGCCACTGCTTCTTCATTTTCCAAATCGGTCATGGCTACATGGCGCTCAATTTCCCTGCCGGTTATAACAAAAGTGCCATCTATTTTCTCAATACGAAAACGTGGCTCAACAGTATGCACTGCTTCTTCCTCGTTAATCGTTAACGGTTCCTGCACCGGAATAGTTGCCAATAAATTGCTTATCTCATTTACCAGGCTGTCCAACCCTTCACCGGTTAAAGCGGATACCGGTATAATCCGGTATTTGTCACCAAGCTTTTCCATAAATCTATTTAAGTTTTCTTTAGAATCCGGCATATCCATCTTATTTGCTGCAATTATCATTGGTTTTTTTATTAATCCTGCGTTGTATAACTCTAATTCACGATTAATTGTGTAAAAGTCCTCTACCGGATCACGTCCGCTAAATCCCGACATATCCACCAAATGAACAAGAATACGGTTTCTCTCAACATGGCGGAGAAATTCATGGCCCAATCCCGCCCCAGCATGGGCTCCTTCAATTAAACCGGGGATATCGGCAACTACGAAACTAACCCCGTCCGCCACCCTTACCATGCCAAGATTGGGTACTATTGTGGTAAACGGGTAATCAGCTATTTTCGGTTTAGCGGCAGAAATTTTTGATATCAGGCTTGATTTTCCTGCGTTAGGCATCCCTACCAAGCCCACATCTGCCAGCAGTTTTAATTCCATGTCTACCCAGAGCTCTTCTCCCGGCTCACCTTTTTCAGCCATTTTAGGTGCTTTGTTTTTTAAAGTAACAAAACGGGCATTACCCCTGCCGCCCCTTCCACCACGGGCAACAATCAACTCCTGGCCATGGTGGGTCAAGTCCCCGATAAGCCTGCCGGTTTGAGCATCCCTAACAACAGTACCCACAGGTACTCGCAAATAAAGGTTCTCTCCGGAAGCGCCATGCATGTTTTTGCCTTTTCCGTGAGAACCCCTTGGAGCTTTATAATGCCTCTGGTACCTGAAATCCACCAAGGTCCTTAAACCCTCGTCGGCAACCATAATTACGTTTCCTCCATTGCCGCCATCGCCGCCCCAGGGTCCCCCGTCAGGGACATATTTCTCTCGCCGCATGGCTATACAGCCATTGCCGCCATCGCCGGCCTTTATATAAATCTTCGCTTTGTCGTAAAACATTTTATCTCCCCTGATTCCTACGGGTTAAATAAACCATATTTATTATAATGCCATATTTAACAATATAAAATACAGTTGCGTGGGAACTGCAAATCAAGGCTTTTCAACAGGCAATTTAACTTTAAGCTGCCCTTTCCCTTCAGTTAAAGATATATCTACACAACCCCCATAAGGCTCAAGTTCATTATTTAACCCGGCTGCCTTTTCCCTGGCATCTTCAGCTTTGGCAGTATCTATTTTCCCGGAGGTTATTTTTATATAACAACAATTTTTGCTTCTTTCCACCGCCACGAACAGTTCTTTTGAGTAGTTATCATCGCTGACAAGATAATTCATTGACAATGCAACTGTTTCTCTCAATATATTGGAAAGCAAATCCCCGGGAACGGTGCTTTTCCCCACATTTTCATCTATGTTATAAACAACCCTGATCTGATTTTTTTCTCCCAGGTAATACAACACCAATAAAAACTCTGATATTTCCGGGTTTTCAATATGGGATGCTTTGCTCATCACAGCCATATCCGAAGATACTTGATTAATATAATCCCTCACCCGGTCAGCTTTATTTAATTGGACTAAGCCCGAAATAACCTGCAGGTGGTTTAAGAAATCATGCCTGGCCATAGAAAAAATCTCGACAAAAGTTTTTGAGTCCAATGGTTACCCTCCTGTTGTATGCCATATTGTGGGAACTAGTTCGACCTTTTTCCTATTTATCCTTTAATAAGAGGCAGAACTGCACCGCGTGCAGTACCTTGTCCGGGCCGGAACCCGCACCCTACCCATACTTTGAGCCGTTAATTTAACATAAAAACGGTGGTTGGCCAAAAAAGTCAACCACCGCACAAACTCTTTGCTTTCAATTAATGGTTTTCCTTGCGATTGAAGGAAAGCCCTGTTTATTTGATCAGTTCTTTGCAGAAAGGCGGCAATAAGAAAGAACTGCGATGTATCTCCGGACTGTAAAACTTGGTTTCCATTTCCGGTATTTTAGTTATATCCACCTTCATGGGGTCATGTTTTTTAGTACCCATGGTAAATGTCCAAAGCCCTCCGGGATAAGTCGGTACATTACCAAGAAAGAGCCTTGCCATCGGGAAAATATTTTTCACATCGGAAAATACCCTTTTCACAAAGTCACGATCAAAAAACGGGGACTCTGTTTGGGCTACAAACAACCCGTCTTCAGTTAAAGCGTCATGTACATCCTGATAAAATTCCGTGCTAAAAAGGCCTACAGCCGGCCCGACAGGGTCGGTTGAATCAATTATGATCATATCGTATGTATTTTTATTTTTCTTTACATGCTCGATACCGTCACCAATTATTAATTCAACCCTGGGGTCATTTATATCATATGTTATTTCCGGCAAAAACTTTTGGGCCGCTTTAATTACACCCTCATCGATTTCGCAATGGGTAACTTTTTCTACTGATTTATGACGGAGCACTTCCCTTACCGCCCCACCGTCACCACCGCCTACTACCAATACTTTGCGCGGGTTCGGCAAGGTATTTAACCCAACATGGGTAATCATCTCATGGTAGACAAATTCATCTCCTACAGAAGTCTGAATAACGTCATCCAGCAAAAGCATTTTCCCCAAAAGCATCGTATCTACTACCATTATTTCTTGAAAGGGGGTTTTTTCATGATGCAATACTTGTGACATCCGGCAACCTATAATAAGGTCTTGATTTTGATATTCGGTAAACCAAACGTTCACATGAACACCTCCTAAATGTTAGCTGCTAGCTATAAGAGCCGTTTTAATTTAAGCTTACAACTATAACGGGCGGCTGTAGGCAGCCGTGCCCCGTGCCAAATCCTGACTTCTTATGTCCAAACAAAAGAATATGCTTTAGGGTAAAACCGGCAGCTGTTGCCGGCAGCTAACAGCTGACTCCGGAGGAATACCCGTAAGCACTAGTACCACATAGGCACTGCGGCTAATGCGCAGGCAATTTTTTCCACCCTGTGTTCTGTTGCAGCCAGTTTGATTTCTTTTAATTCCATTCCCCTAACCCTAAATGCTTCCTTGAGCATTTTTTCTACTTCTTTAATAGCATCCTCTTTGGAACCTATGCAAGCATGTTCCATAATAACCCCAAAGTCATCACCGGAAAATCCAACACCGACTGCGGCGGCAATCAGTTGACCCGGTTCCTCGCTAGTTATACAACCATAAGCTGTGGGTACAAGAGACCCCGGTGGTATTTGCAAATCTTCACATAACTTTGCTCCCGGGGGCAGGATGCTGCTTACTCGAAGAAGATTCCAATTTCCGACTCTAGCCGCTAATAAAGCATTGTCAAAAGCCGTCAAGGTAGTTGTGCCTTCGGCCGAACCAGCGCTAATAAAGAACTTTTTAGGTGTAGGCAGCATACTATCACTCCACTTCTGAAAAACATACAGATATAATTATATACATAATCATTGGAAAGACAACAAATTTTTTTGATAATTTTACTAGATAAACTTTAGCACTACATATTATATAACCTTTGCTGTATAGTTTCATCCTTTCTGAGGAAATATATTAGAAGAAAACTATATTTCCAAAACAGGGAGGTATTTAATTATTATGGCAAAAACTGTTATAGCAACCTTTAGCGATCATAACAGTGCCGAAAGGGCAGTTAATGCTCTTAGAGAACGTGGTTTTGATAAGGATATTTCAATCGTTGCCAAGGATGACAGGAATGAGCGGGATGACAGGAATAGAGACAACGACGGCAACAACTCCATAATGTCGGGTGTAAGCAGCGGAGGTGCCGTTGGAGGCCTTCTTGGTTTGGCTGCAGGTGCAGGTGCCCTGGCGATACCCGGTATTGGACCTCTTATTGCCGCAGGGCCTATTGCCGGTTTGCTTTCCGGAGCCGTAACCGGCGGTATTGCCGGAGGTCTTATTGACTATGGCATCCCATCAGACAGGGGGCGCTATTATGAAGAAAGGGTAAAACAAGGGGATGCGCTGGTCACAGTTAATTGCGATGACAACAAAGCAAAAGAAGCTTCAGACATTCTCAGGCAAAACGGCGGGCGTGATGTCGAAACACATTAAATAATATTGTACCAATAAAAGGGCTGTCCTAATTTTTTGGGACAGCCTCCTAATTTTTTAAGCGTTTAATAATTCAGTATATATTTTTTTATAAACCAGAGCATCTTCTGCCTGAAGCCCATCTGATTCACATATTAATGTAAAGTCCAGCGATCTTTTAATCAATAACGGTGCCAAGCAGGCAAAATCAGGGCCATAACCCTCATCTCTTGTTGTTCTATGCTTTTTCTCACCTGCCTGTGTAAATTCGATGGGGCTGAAATGTATGTGAAGTCTTTTTAACCTTTCTTTACCGAGGTGTTTTTCAATCTTGTCAAGCACATATGCAAAATCCTCTTTTGAGTTTAGGCTCCCACCGCCAACAGCATGCAAATGGCCAAAATCAACGGCAGGCACAATGCTTTCATCAATACTGCAGAAATCAAGCACTTCATCCAGGCTTCCAAGCAAAGTCCTTTTCCCCATTGTTTCCGGCGCAAGAAGAATCCCGTTTAACTCTTGCTCCTTAGCCCGGATTACAACCTCGGACAGCAATTTTTTAGCCCTTTTTAAGGCCTCATCACGGCCGCCCTTCGCCGAACCTGGGTGAAAAACAACTATTTCCGCCCCCATCCACTTGGCCGCCCGCATAGAATCAATCAGGTACTTAATGCTTTTTTCCTGGGCTTCCGGTTCAAAAGTAGCCAAGTTAATATAGTATGGGGCATGGATGCTAAGGTAAACATCATTTTTCAAAGCTTCCTGGCCCAGTTTGCGAGCCGTTTCCTCGCTAATTTTAACACCGCGGCTGCATTGATATTCGTAGGCATTCAGCCCTTTTCCCTTTAACCAGCCCGGCATATCCAAAGAGCTTTTATATTTTTCCTGGTAAAAAGAATCAGGGTTTCCCGCCGGCCCGAATCTTACCTCCAAAACATGACCCTCCATTGTAGTTGCTATTAACAACAACTTCCATATTTACATTACTTATAAAAATATACCTTTTAATAAAAAAAATAACAAGCCAAGAAGGTAATGTCATATTTTAACTATAATTACATATTTATACATACTTGGGAGGTGCTGTTGTGAAAAAAATATTGCTAGGCATTATCATTTTGTTTCTTATGATTATGGCAGCCCAAAAAGGGAATGAGTCTTTGATGGCAATAAGCACTCCTTCAAAAAAGGATTTAGTTATTGTTCAAAGCAGCCTGCCCGGTAATTTGGATCCAAATAAAAACATTTCCTTTGACCATGCCTTGCCTATAACCGCTATATATGAAGGATTGGTAAAGTTTAATTATGAAACCCTGGCTATAGAACCCTGCCTTGCTGAAAAATGGGAAGTTTCAGACAATGCCCGGCGCTGGACATTTCACCTTAAACCAAATCTTTATTTCAGCGACGGGACCGAATGTGATGCTGAAGCAGTTAAGGCAAGTTTATCCCGGTCAATGGTATTAAAGGACAGCCAACCATATTGTTCACTTATATTTAACCCGGTATCATCCATAGAAACCGAAGGGAAATACTCAGTTTCATTTATCTTGAAGTATCCCTATGCGCCTTTTATAAAAAACCTAGCCCTTCCTTTCGGTGCACCTATTGTGAGCCCTAATGCATTGAGCAATAATGGGGATAATTTTTGGAAATACCCGTCCGGAACAGGGCCTTATGTGTTAGAAAAATTTAGCGGCAACAAAATTGTTCTCCGGGAGAATGCTTACTACCGCGAAAAACCCTTGCCTTTTAAAAGAATAATTATAAAATCCGAGCCTGATCCCGGCAAACGTAATGAACAACTCATCAAGGGCCAAGCAGACATTATTATGCAGCCCGATCAATTATATATTGGCAAGCTAAATGAGCAAGGAATGAAAATAATATCCACCCCGGGGATTGATGTAAGCTACCTGGGTTTTTACACCGATAAACCGCCCTTTGACAATAAATATATCAGGATAGCTGTGGCCAATCTTTTGGACCGCCATAAGATTGTAAACAACCTGATGCAGGGAGAAGGCGTACCGGCCGACGGGCTGCTGCCTCAACCTATAGCTGTAAAAAAAAGGAGTTCCTATCAAGAAACTGTCAGCAGTGATCTCGTCCGTAGAATACTAAACCGCGAAGGTTATCCTGACGGGATAGATGTAACCCTTATAACTTATCAGGAAAAACGCAGGTACAGCCCAACAGGCGGCAATGCTTTAGCCCAAGAAATAAAACGCCAGCTTGCACCTGCCGGAATAAAGGTTACCATCCAATCAAGGCCTTGGAAAGAGCACCAGGCTGCTATGAAAAACAAAACGGGCAACTTTTTCCTTTATGGGTGGACCGGAGATAACGGGGATGCTGATAATTTTATGTATACCTTGCTGGATTCTTCCCAGATTGAGCACGGCATTAATGCCACTTCTTTCAGGAACAGCAAACTGGACGCATACTTAGACAATGGGCGAAAGATTGTTGATGACAAATCAAGGGCGCATATTTACCTCCAGGCTGAGGATTTGGTCCTGTCGGAAATGCCGGTTACCGCTATTAACCACAGTTTAATCAAGGCTGCTTACCGGCCCGATATAACAGGTGTTAAGTTGTCAGGTTTTGGATTGATTGATCTGTTGGCGGTTATGAAAATATAATACTTTGGCTCACAGTATATTTCCAGGTTATCCGCATATACTACTCAAAACTTTTTTCTTAGGAGGAATATAAATGCATCAACTATTTCAACTCCAGCAGCAGTTGCAGAGAATCCAACATGAGGTAAACAG
>CAYUXS010000059.1:3661-8308 GCA_964448915.1 uncultured Peptococcaceae bacterium | reverse complement strand
CGGCAACCAATAAGGCCACACCCGCCCCGGCATAAAATTGGTTGTTAAATAAATTGGTTTGTCCCATGTTTTCACGCCGGATAAGCATTATACCAAGGACAACCATAATACATACCGCACCCGCGTAAACCATAACCTGGATTAAAGCTATAAATTCAGCATTTAAAGTAAGGAATATGCCGGCAACGCCTAAAAAACACACTACCAGCCAAAGCACCGAATGAACTATATTTTTTAAAAATACCACCAATAATGATGAAATTATTATTACGGCAAACAACAAGTAAAAGAATAAAGCCGACCAGACAGCGCCTTCTGAAAAAATACTCATTCCTTACGACCCTCCTCATGGGAACTGCCGGCTGCAGCCTCTTGCCGGGCAGCATCTTCTGAGTTACCCTCAAGGTCATTCAATGTTTCCGGTGCCTCGCGTTCAACCAAATTCAAGCGGACCCATTCCCTGCGATACTGGTTCATATCTATAACATCGCTGAAATTAAGCGCATCAGTGGGACATGCCTCTACGCATAATCCACAAAACAGGCAGTACTCAATCTTCATAACGTACTTGGTCAAATATTGTTTTTTCCCAACCTTCTGCCTCTCCATCTGGATTACCCTATTTGGGCAGGCATTGACACACAGCCCGCAGGCAATGCACTTATCGGCGTCAATTTGAAAACGCCCGTGAAAGCGGGGAAACATTTTTATTTTAGTATACGGGTACTTTACTGTTTGTTTTTTGCCCAACATACGTTTCATCGTTATTTTTAGGCCTTTTACCAAGCCCTTGCCAAACATGTCATCACCACCCTATCGCCCGGAAAAGGTAAATGCCTGCACCGGTAACAAAAATATTGGCCAATGAAAGAGGTACCAGCACTTTCCAGCCAAAGGCCATTAGCTGGTCAACCCTGATACGAGGATATGTCCAGCGAATCCACATTAACAGGAATATCATCAGGTACATTTTCAGGAAGAACCATATCCACGAAGGGATAAAGTCCAACCCGAAAGGAGCGAGCCACCCGCCCAGGAACATAATAGTGCAGACGGCGGATATTATCATCAAGTTTGCGTATTCTGCCAGGAAGAAGAAAGCAAAACCCATTCCTGAATACTCGGTATAAGGCCCGGCAATAATTTCAGATTCCCCTTCCACCAAGTCAAAGGGTGCCCGGTTTATTTCAGAAATCCCGGCAATCAGGTAAATTAAAAATGCAACCGGCTGGGTAAAAATAAACCAAACATTCCTTTGGGCATTGATGATCTCTCCCAAATTCATAGTGCCGGTAATCATGACAACTCCCAAAAGGGCCAGCACCAAAGGCAATTCATAACTTACCATCTGGGCAACTACCCTCATGCCGCCCACTAAGGAATATTTGTTATTGGATGCCCAGCCTGCGGCCCAAAAGATAATTGTTGACAGGGTGCCAATGGCCAGCAAATAAAAAACACCAAGGTTCATGTCCACCACCGCCATATCTTTACCAAGGGGAATAACTGCCCAGATCATCAGCGGCGGGACAAATATAAGTGCCGGCATTAAAAGAAAAACTACCCGGTCAATGCTTTGTGGCAGGATAATTTCCTTACCAATCAGCTTTAATATATCTGCAGTGGTTTGCAACAGCCCTTTGGGACCGGTATGCACCGGCCCTATACGGGATTGTATAAAGGCGGCTATTTTTCTCTCCATATAAACCAGCCATAACGCATTGACAATAATGAAGAGCAATATGGCAGCCAGCTTAACCACTACCAGAATTATTTCATTTAGAAGATCCGGGACGCCAAGGCCGCTCAAAAGAGAGCTGAGCCAGGCAGCAAGGCCGGTAAAAATGCTTTCAACCATATTATCCTTCTCCCCCATTAACAATCCACTTCACCTAGTACAATATCTATGCTGCCAAGGATTGCAATAACATCTGCCAGTTTCCACCCTTCACACAGCTTGCCAAGGTAACCAAGGTTGATAAATGACGGGCGGCGGAAGTGTATCCTGTACGGCTTTGCACTCCCGTCACTGACAATATAACAACCATATATCCCTTTTGAACTTTCAATTTCTGCGTAAGCTTCCCCGGCAGGCGGCTTAATCAGCTTGGGAACCTTCGCCATAATAGGGCCTCCGGGCATTTGCTCAAGAGCCTGCTCTATTATTTTCCCGCTCTGGCGCATTTCTTCAATTCTTATTCTAAAGCGATCAAAACAATCGCCATTCGTACCAAGAGGGACATCAAAATCAAAACGGTCATAAACACTGTACGGGCGGGTCTTTCTAAGATCCAGGTTTACCCCGCTGCCCCTGATTGTCGGCCCGCTGAGGCTGTAATTGATACCAACTTCAGGTTTTATAATACCGACATTTTTTGTTCTTGCTTTAAATATTTCATTTCCGGTTAACAAACCATCATACTCATCACACATGGAAGGCAGCATAGACAGGAATTTTTTCACTGCAGGATAAAATTCCTCAGGGAAATCATCCGCCACACCGCCAATCCTCATAAAGTTATAAGTCATCCTGGACCCGCTAGTCATTTCCAGCAAATCCATAATATATTCCCTGTCCCGGAAAGTATAGGTAAAGGCTGTCAAAGCGCCTAAATCCCCGCCGAAAGAACCAATGGACATCATGTGGCTGGCAATACGGGACAATTCGCCTACAATAACCCGTATATACTCTGCTCTTTCCGGAACCTCAATGTTCATAAGCTTTTCCACAGTTATTACATATCCCCAGTTCATAAGCATACCGGCCAAATAATCCATGCGGTCGGTATAGGGAATAACCTGGGTATAAGTCCTTGCTTCAGCTAATTTTTCAATTCCCCGGTGCAAATAACCCGGTACCGGGGTAGCCTTGACCACGAATTCGCCGTCAAGTTCCAGGATAATCCGGAACACCCCATGGGTACTTGGGTGCTGCGGGCCAAGGTTAAGGCTATAAGTTTGAGTTTTCATTCACCAGAACACCTCTTACCATATAGAAAAGTTTATTCCCTCTGACCACCTTCCCACTGGAAATCCTTGCGCAGGGGGTAGCCTTCAAAATCATCATCCAAAAGAATCCTGGTGGGATGGCCCGGAAATCCGGTAAAATTAATGCCCATTAAATCGTACACTTCACGTTCCTGCCAAATGGCGCCTCCCCAAAGGGAAGACAGGGACGGGGCCTCCGGGTTTTCCCGGCCCGGCAATTTGACCTTAACCATCAGAGTGTAGCCATGGGTCAATGAAACAAGGTTGTATATCAATTCAAAACCGTCATTATAATCTGCCGCCGTAAGGTTAGTCAGATAATCCATAGAGTAGTCAGAATTTGTCTGTAATTCTGTCATAAAAGGAATTAAATCATTGACAGGCACTGTAATATGCTGCTTTTCATCAACCTCTATACCCGGAAACTTTTTTTTCAATGTTTCGATATAATCTTCAGGCAGTTTATGATCACCCACGGATCTGGTTCACCACCTTTGGATTTAACAGCTTTTCTTTAATCATTAAAAAGGCTTCAATGGCTGCTTCAGGCCTGGGCGGGCAACCGGGGACAAAAACATCTACCGGTATGATTTTATCCACACCGGGCACTACATAATATGAATCTACAAAAGCCCCGCCGGAGATGGCACAGTTACCATAGGCAATTACCCATTTCGGCTCCGACATTTGTTCATACAAAGGGTGCAGCCTTTTTGGTTACAGTTCCTGCAACCATCATGACATCCGCCTGGCGGGGTGAACTTCTCATTACCTCATAGCCAAAACGAGCCTGGTCAAAACGCGGCATATTTGCCCCCATCAGGCCCTCAATAGCGCAACACGCCAAACCAAAACCAAACGGCCAGAGTGAATGCCCCCTGGCTATATTAAGGAGTTTCTCCAAAGGAGCAACATATATCAAGCGCTTGACTTCGTCAACAACCGCCGGGTCGCTTGTAAGGTTTTCCACCGGGTGTTTTTCCTTTGTCAAATCCATTCGAATGCTCCCTCCTTCCATGCGTACCACAGTCCGATTATTAGTATGGAAAGGAAAATAAACATTTCAATAAAAGCAAAAAGTCCAAGGCTTTGGAATTTTAAAGCCCACGGGTAAAGATAAATGACTTCCACATCAAAGATTACAAATAACAACGCATATAGAAAATAGCTGGTTCTAAATTGCACCCAGGTAGGCCCGATGGTATCCATACCGCACTCATAAGGAACAGACTTTTCAACACTGTGCCTCCGGGGAGCAATTATAAAACCCATCGCTAATCCTCCAATACCAAACAAAATGCCTACAACCAGAAAAATAAATACAGCACCCCAAACTGACATCAGGCAACTCACCCCTCTTTCACAAAAAAAAATTACCCAATTTAATCATGTGAAAATGGTAACAAAAATAGACTGCGTTAAATAATTATATAATAAGTTAACAATTAGTTGACAAGCAATATTTTCATGCTGTGTAACTTAACAAATATGTACCGGTTAATTGTTTAAAACATTTTTAGATGTTCTTTGACCGGGGCAAACCCTTGCCGGTGAAAATGGCAAGGCCCGAAACGGCGTAGCGCATCAAGATGCTGTTTGGTCCCGTAACCCTTATTTTTATTGAAACCGTATTGCGGGTACAATAGATGGATTTGATCC
>CAYUXS010000059.1:0-3651 GCA_964448915.1 uncultured Peptococcaceae bacterium | reverse complement strand
TAATTGAAGCAGCAGCTATTGAAGCGCTTTTTCTATCGCCGCCCACAACTCCTCTTTGAGGCAACCTCAAATCCGGTATGGGGAAACCGTCTGCCAAAACAAAGCCGGGCTGCTTGTCCAAACCTTCTACCGCTCTCCTCATAGCCAGCATTGAAGCATGGTAAATATTTAACTCCTTTATTTCTTCCAGTGTGGCCAAACCAACCGACCATGAGACGGCAATTTTTTTAATCTCGATAGCCAATGAACCCCGCAGTGAAGGTGTTAATTTTTTAGAATCATTTAATTTATTAATTAAAACCCCTTGAGGCAATATTACTGCCGCCGCAACTATAGGCCCGGCCAAAGGGCCCCTTCCAACCTCATCCACACCCGCTATCAGGTTAAATTCCCGGGATAAAAGCTCATTTTCTAATAACCATAATTTTTCCAACCTTTTTTGTTCTTCAAGGTTAAGGCGGTGTCTTTTTTCCAACACTTTTAAAAGGGCCCTGGCCCCCAGTCTTGAATCGCAGGACAAGGCTTGCCGCAATTCTTCCGGGATTGATTGATGTGCGGGTAAATCGCAAATGTATTGCTTAATTTGAGTCAAACTCATGGTGGAAATATCCACACCGTAACACCAATCCTCAAAATTAATGCTACTATTATACCCCACAGGCAATAACGACTCAACAAAATATCTCTTAACGGTCATAATCCGGGATAAACGGCTTCTCGGGGGCCGTATCGGACCTGATTCGACAAAAACTGTTTACCAGTTAGGGTTCTTCCAAGGTAAACCTGCCAAGCAATCCGCCCCGGAACTCCTTTAACAATAAAACGGCGGCTTTATAAAGATCAACCTTGCCACCTTGCAGTACAAAACCCCTGCTTTTGCCAATGCTCTCCATTATAGTTTGAGGTTCACAATTCTCCTGAAGATCAATATCATACCGTTCTTCAAGTATGCCTGGATGGTTCTTCTGCAGCCATATTGCCAACTGCCAGGCCACCGCTTCCAAATCATATACTTGTTCTTTTACTGCCCCTGTTACGGCCAGGTGGTAACCGACCTTTGGATCCTCAAACTTGGGCCATAGTATTCCCGGGGTATCCAGCAATTCAATTTCGGTAACCCGTATCCATTGCCGTCCCTTGGTAACACCGGGTTTATTTTCAGCTTTGGCAGATTTTCTTCCCGACAAACGGTTTATTAAATAAGATTTGCCTACATTGGGTATCCCTACGATCATACACCGCGGCGCCCTGGGTAATCGCTTTGACGAACCCAGGGAAATTGTTTTGGGCTGGACCATTTTCTTTATTGCGGGGACAATTTTGGAGACACCTGCACCCCTTACAGAATCCACAGGTATTACTTCCGAACCCATTGACTTTATATGTTTTTCCCAAAGGGTTGTTATATCAGGATCAGCCAGATCAGCTTTATTCAAAACCACAAGCAGCGGCTTACTGCCAATCATCCCCTTAAGATCGGGATTCCTGCTGCTATAAGGGATCCGGGCATCAACCACTTCAATTACGGCATCAACCAGCTTTAAATCTTCTTTTAGAATTCTCCGGGCTTTAGCCATATGGCCAGGATACCATTGAATATTCATTGCCAGATCCTCCTAAGGACAACTATACCAGTTATAATCCCCAGTGTAAAAATAATTAAGGGAAAACGCAAATGTCTCCCCTTAACCTTAATCATACCCTTATTGCCAGATCTAAAGCACCCACTTGACCGGATACTAGAAAGCCCTTATACGATCTAAAGGCCAGAAGATAAACATCGCCTTGCCGATTACATTGTCCTCAGGCAGGCATCCCCAATAACGGCTATCTTCACTGTTGTTCCGGTTGTCACCCAACATTAAATAATGTCCTTCGGGGACTTCTACCGGGCCGTAATCATCAAATTTTAAGCCTTCAGGCAGGTAATCCTCTGCAACTTCCTGATCATTGATATAAAGTTTGCTATCTTTTAATTCAACCTTTTCACCGGGCAAGCCAATAAGCCTTTTTACATAATCAATTTCAGGGTTTTCAGGATATTTGAATACCAAAATGTCCCCCCGCTGGAACTCCCAAATATGGTGGCCAAACTTATTAACCAGGATTTCATCGTTAATCTGAAGTGTCGGCTCCATAGACCCCGAAGGGATATAGAAAGGTTCAAAAGCAAATGTCCTGATGATTAACGCCAGTATTACAGCAATAACAATAGACTCAAGAATTTCCCGGTATAAAGGCTTCTTTTTTCTTTCTTTCCTTTGCTGGTGATTATGATGATTATAGTACTCTGGGGTGCCTGTCATACAATCCTCCAAAGAGATGTCAATTTTTAACATTTAGATGTGCTGATAAAAGAGGGACTGTTATTACAGTCCCTTTGTGCTTAATTTTACTTTCTGGTCTTCTCCTTAATTCTTGCTGCCTTGCCCCGCAGGCTACGCAAATAGTAAAGCCTTGCCCGGCGTACCCTGCCGTGTTTGACAACCTCTATTTTATCAATTTTCGGTGAATGAAGAGGGAAGGTTCTTTCTACGCCTACACCGTAAGAGATCCTGCGCACGGTAAAAGTCTCACTCAGCCCGGTGCCCCTGCGACGGAGCACGACTCCTTCAAAAACCTGAATTCTTTCCCTGGTACCTTCAATAACTTTTACGTGTACCTTAACGGTGTCCCCAGGTTTAAAATTAGGTATGTTTGACTTAACCTGTTCCTGTTCCAATGTTTCAATAAGATTCATAATATGTACCTCCCTTCCCGCCAAGTCGTTCATATGCCGTCTAATTAAGGCACAGCGGACCGACCATAATACAACAAATGGTATTATACCATATAATATTATCGCTTGCAACCCTGTCAAATAACGGTTTGTTGTTGTCTTGCCGTCAATTTATTTCTTCTTCTTTTTCTTCTCCAAATCCTCCGGCAAGCCTAACTTTTCCAGTTCTATTACCACTTGTTTAAGGATTATTTTGTCTTCTTCGGTTAATTTGGCTGCAGATAGCATTTCCGGCCTGCGCTGGAGGGTGCGGAGCAGTGACTGCCTTCTCCTCCAAAGCCTTATTTTTTCATGGTGCCCGTTTAACAAAACTTCCGGGACTTCCAAACCCCTGTATACTCTCGGCCTGGTATATTGAGGATATTCCAGCAACCCCTCACTAAAGGATTCCTCCCGGATCGAGGCGGGCTCTCCCAAAACCCCCGGCACCAGCCTGACTACTGTATCCACCAGAACCATGGCAGGCAGTTCACCCCCGGTAAGCACATAATCCCCAATGGTTATTTCATCGGTGACCAAGGCTTCCCGTACTCTCTCATCTATGCCTTCATAATGGCCGCAGAGTATAACCAAATGGCTTTCTTTAGCCAATTCCCCGGCCAAGTCTTGAGTAAGGCGTTCACCGTCAGGACTCATGTATATAAAGCGGCCAAGTCCACCCCGCCTGGACTTTAGCCATTCGGCGGCTTCAAATATCGGTTGCGGTGACATCAGCATGCCTGCACCGCCGCCATATGGGATATCATCAACAGTGTTGTGTTTATTTTGAGAAAAATCGCGTATATTTATAAATTCAAAGGATACCAGTGATTTTTACATGGCTCTTTTAATAATACTGTGATCAAAAGGCCCTGAAAACATTTCCGGGAAAA
>CAYUXS010000058.1:0-8348 GCA_964448915.1 uncultured Peptococcaceae bacterium | reverse complement strand
CTTTTTTGGCTATAAAATCCTCTGGGTTAAAATTTTTAACTTCAGCCCCAATCCGTGTACTATAACCTTCGGTATCAAACCTGGTAATGGGGCCAACCCCAGAAATACCAGCTTTAAGGCTTGTCCAGAATTTATCCAATCCAATACCCAGCGGCGAAACAACACTCATACCAGTAACAACAACCCTGGATAACAAAGGACCACCTCCACGTTCTTCAATACTAAATGGCACATAGCTACTGGCGGTTAATTATTAGGTTTAGACAATTTTTTGACCCAACCAACCGCTAATAGCTAGATGTCATTTATTCAAAAAAGTCCCGCTATCGGAGCGGGACTTGGAGAATTACTGCTGGTGTTCTTGAATATATTTAACTACATCTCCGACAGTCCTGATTTTCTCTGCATCCTCATCGGGAATAACCAGATCAAACTCCTCTTCCAGAGCCATCACTAACTCCACAATATCTAAAGAGTCTGCCCCCAAATCTTCAATGAAAGATGAATCCATAGTGATATCTTCTTCATCGATACTAAGCTGTTCAGCTATAATTCTTTTTACTTTATCAAAGGCCATCAACTCACCCCCTTCCACAAACTAAAAATAAACAAAAAATAAATTACATGGCCATCCCGCCATCAACCATTATAACCTGGCCTGTTATGTATGAAGCACCCTCTCCGGCAAGGAAAGCTACCAAGGAAGCAACCTCATCAGGTTTTCCCAACCGGTTAAGAGGTATTGCGGACAACATTTTTTGTTTGGCTTCCTCTGGCAATGAATCGGTCATCTCTGTGGTTATAAAACCCGGTGCCACCGCATTCACGGTAATGCCGCGGGAGCCAACTTCCTTTGCCGTGGCTTTGGTTAAACCAATAAGCCCCGCTTTGCTGGCGGCATAATTCGCCTGCCCTGCATTTCCGAAAACCCCGACAACAGAGGAAATATTAATTATCCTGCCCCACCTGGCTTTTAACATTGGCCGCACAGCTGCTTTAATACAGTTAAACGCACCTTTTAGGTTTACTGATAATACCTGATCCCAATCTTCGTCTTTAATCCTGGGAATCAGGTTATCCCTTGTAATACCGGCGTTATTCACTAAAATATCAAGCCGCCCAAAATGTTCCAGTGCGGTATTTACCAGGTTGGCTGCTTCTTCCGCTACTGCTACGTTTGCCCTGACGGCCAAAGACTTCCGGCCCAAATCTTTTATTTCGCCAACCACAGCCAATGCCTCAGCCTCACGCCCGGCATAATTTACCAGGACATCAGCGCCCTGCTCAGCCAGGGCCAAAGCAATTGCGCGGCCGATACCTCTTGATGAACCGGTTACAATGGCTACTTTGCCATCAAGATACATTTTAACGAACCCCCCCAATAACAGCAAGCTAATTTTACCAAAGGCATTAACTTTGCATATATTTATTCATACAGGCTAAAACCGGGGCAATGATCACTATGGTTTATGCTATTTTATCCAATACATCTTCCAACGAAGACTGGTCTTCAATGTTAAATACCTGCACATTGTTGTCTATTTTTTTGATTAGTCCCGATATAACTTTTCCGGGCCCAACTTCAACCATACGCATTACCCCATCACTTATCATTCTCCTGACACATTCTTCCCAGCGCACCGGGCTGTATACCTGTTTTACAAGCAGGCGTTTGATATCTTCGCCCTTTCCATGATAACCGGCAGTAACGTTGGAAAGAACCGGTATTTCAGGCTCCCTAACCTCGACAAGGGCCAAGTCTTGTTCAAGCCTGCTGCCTGCAGGCCTCATTAAAGAAGAATGAAAAGGGGCACTTACCGGGAGAGAAATGCATTTACGAGCGCCCAGCAGTTCAAGTTGCCCAACTGCCAAATCAAGGGACTTGTTGTCACCGGCAATAACCACCTGCCCCGGTGAGTTCAGGTTAACGGCCTCTACTGTCCCGCCGGATCGTGAAATATCAGAGCATACCTCTATCACCTTATCGACTTCAAGGCCTAAAACTGCCACCATGCCACCCTGGCCCAGGGGGACTGCTTCCTGCATGTACCGGCCCCTTAATTGCACCAACTTTAAAGCATCGGTAAAATCAATGGAACCTGCGGCCACCAATGCGGAATACTCTCCCAGGCTATGGCCTGCCAAGACTTCAGGCATAATGCCCTGCTGCCGGATTGCTGTATAACAGGCAACACTGACTGTTAGAATAGCCGGTTGGGCATTGACTGTTTTTCTTAACTCTTCCTCAGGGCCTTCAAAACAAAGAGCCGCCATATTTATACCAAGGGCTTCACTTGCCCTGTCGAATATTTCCCGGCACTCTATATGGTTTTTAAAAAGTTCATGTCCCATGCCTACTTTCTGGGACCCCTGTCCGGGGAAAACAAAAGCAGTTTTACTCACTAAAGCTGCCCTCCAGCCTGGAAAACAAATCCTTTGCTTCAGTCATTATTTCTTCAATAATTTCCCTGGCGGGTTGTATTTTAGTGACCATCGAAGCTATCTGGCCTGCCATGACCGAACCCATCTCCACGTCTCCCTCAACCATAGCCAGCCTTAAGGCTCCAACCCCCAGTTTTTCAATTTCTTCAGGAGGCATACCCTGGGCTTCCGCATCCACAAATTTTTTTGCCAGCTTATTGTATAAAACCCTTACCGGGTGACCGGTACTCCTACCCGTTACAATAGTATCCCTATCCTTGGCATTAAGCACCATTTTTTTTACATTTTCATGAATTGTACATTCCTTGGCGCACATAAACCTTGTGCCCATCTGTACCCCTGATGCTCCCAAGGCCATTGCCGCAACAAAGCCCCTGCCGTCGGCTATGCCTCCTGCAGCTATTACCGGCACATCAACGGCATCAACAATTTGAGGAACCAGTGCCATAGTTGTAAGTTCACCTATGTGCCCGCCGCTTTCTGTTCCCTCAGCAATCAAGGCGTCAACACCCGATCTAACTAATCTTTTGGCCAAAGCTACAGATGGGACTACCGGAATTACCCTAATGCCTGCCTCCTGCAGAGAAGGCACATATTTCCCCGGGTTACCGGCTCCCGTGGTCACCACGGCAATCCTTTCTTCTATAATGATATCCATTACTTCATCCACAAATGGCGACAATAACATCACATTAACCCCAAAAGGCTTACTGGTTAATTCCTTGGCCTTTCTGATCTGTTCACGGACCCACTGTCCGGGTGCCTGGCCTGATCCTATTATCCCCAGTCCTCCCGCTTCACTGACTGCAGCCGCTAATTCCGCGGTTGAGACCCATGCCATTCCACCTTGAAGGATTGGGTACTCAATATTAAGTAATTCACATAATTCTGTTCGCATAATAAAAACCTCCCTTCCAATTAAAAGAAAAGGGATCGGGAATTTCCCTATACCCTGTTTCTGCAATTAAAGCTGCCCCTGGGCTTTCCGGTAATCATACCACTTTAAAATCGATACCGCCCAAGTTAGGCCCGCTCCAAAAGCAGTCATGACCACATTGTCACCGTCTTTGATCCTGTTTTGCTTAACTGCCTCTTCAAGAGCCATTGGAATAGATGCGGTGGATGTATTACCGAAACGATCCAGGTTGATAACAATTTTTTCAGAAGAAAGATTTAATCTTTTAGCAGCCGCAGCGATTATCCTGTTGTTTGCCTGGTGTGGAATCCAAAAATCAATGTCTTCCATGGTCATACCGGCTTCCTCAAGAGTTTCCAAAGTCCCGTCACCGCATGTCCTTACGGCAAACTTAAAAACTTCACGCCCATTCATTTTTAATAAATGCTGTTTCTTTTCAATTGCTTTCTTACAAACCGGGAGCCTTGACCCGCTGGCCGGCAGGCACAATAAATCCTGGCCTGAACCATCGGAAGCCAGTTTGCTATGTATCAGGCCATACCCCTGGGGAACCTGGCCAACCAGTACAGCCCCCGCACCGTCACCGAAAAGGACGCAGGTTTTCCTATCTTCCCAATCCACTATCTTGGAAAGAACCTCGGCACCGATAACCAGTACTTTCTTATAAGTGCCGGCTGACACAAATTGGGCTGCAGTAGACAAAGCATAAATAAACCCAGTACATCCGGAGAGCAAATCAAACCCGCCCGCTTTATTGGCCCCGATTGAATCCTGAACGATACAAGCAGTTGCAGGAAATAAGCAGTCCGGTGTATTTGTAGCTACAATTATTAAATCGACTTCTTCCGGAGTTGAACCTGCGTCTTCCAATGCCCGCTTTGCAGCCTCTACGGCCAAATCTGATGTAGCCTGCTCGGGTGCCGCTATTCTTCTCTCCCTTATCCCACTTCTTTCTAAAATCCACTGATTTGAAGTCTCAACCATAGATTCCAAATCAAAATTTGTTAACACCCGTTCGGGGACATATGAACCCATGCCCAGTATACCTGCCTGGATATAGGTTTTAGGCATCATTAAACTCCACCTTTTTCTCTAGTTTGCTGCCGATATTTTCAGCTATGGAGGGTACCAAACCGCTTGATACAGCACCTGCCGCCACTTTTACTGCATTTTTTATGGCATATGCATTTGAACTTCCATGACTAACCACAACCACCCCGTTAACACCCAGCAGCGGGGCTCCTCCATACTCGTGATAATCAATTTTTTTACCGATATTTTTAAGAGCAGGCAAGGCTAAAGCCGTTCCCGCCTTAAAAAGCCAATTACGCGCCAATTCTTCCTTGATCATGTCTATTAAACTCATGGCCAGGCCTTCACAGGTCTTAAGCACTATATTGCCTACAAAACCATCACAAAGCACAACATTTGCATTGCCTTTAAACAAATCCCGCCCTTCAATGTTACCGATAAAGTTTATTCCAGCTTCTTTAAGCAAAGGGAATGTTGCTTGAGTAAGCTCATTTCCCTTGCAATCTTCTTCGCCTACATTTAACAAAGCCACTTTTGGGTAACTTACACCCAATACTTTTTCCGCATAAAGGCTTCCCATTATTGCAAATTGGACTAAATTTTTAGGTTTGCAATCTACATTGGCCCCAACATCAAGAAATACTGTTCCTCCCTTTTGGCTTGGAAGCACGCTGGCTATAGCCGGTCGTTCAATTCCTTTTATCCTGCCCAAGCCAAGCAGCGCGGAAGCCATCACAGCCCCAGTGCTGCCTGCGGATACAAATGCAGATACTTGGCCTTCTTTTAATAACTGGATGGATTTTACTATGGATGAATCTTTTTTCCTGCGGACAGCCGCCGCCGGATTGCCCTCACCCATATCTATGGACTCATTGGCATGTAAAATTTCAATATTAAAACAGCCGCCAACAGCGTCTAATTCTGCAGATATCTTTTCCTTGTCCCCAACCAAAACTATTTTATGGCCATCCCGGGAAGCTTCCAAGGCACCCAGAACAATTTCATGAGGCGCATGATCTCCACCCATTGCGTCTACCGCAATTTTCAACGCTTCCAAGCCTCCTCCGAAAAAGCTATGATAAGGAACTTTCCGGTAAAAACCAACTCATCCTTTACTGTGGATGAAACCCTTACCATATACCTATTCCTGCTTTTGCGACTAATACGAGCCCGGGCCACAACTTTTTCCCCGCTAAAAACCGGCCTTTTAAAACTTATTTTGCATGTACCTGTTAGAGCCAGATCGGAATTTATTAAAGCCACCGCTAATGAATTGGCCTGTGCAAAAAGATAATAACCTCTTGCTACTTTAGACTTTTTCAAAGTCATTTTGTCGTTGATTGACAATAAAGAAACCCCGGAACACCCCACATCAAGCTCAACTAAATCGCCCGTAAGTTCGCTGGCTTCAATCGAACGAACCTTGTCATAAATACCCCTGGCCATGGTCTTTACCCGTGCCCTCATCTCTGGGATCTTCATTTTAGCCCTATCCAAGCGAATGGTCTGGATACTGACGCCAAGTATTTCAGACAAGTCACTGTCGGTTAGAAAAGGGTTGCTCCTGATATAACTTTCCAACACCTGCCGTCTTTTGATTTTGCTTAAACTATTTCTGGCCATAATATATCACCCAATGAGGATAATTAGAACCAGGTACTAAATTATTATAATGTGACTGGAAAAAAAAAGCAACCATAAAACAATATAGCTCCTTGATCCATAATATGTAAACTGTTTTTTAAAAATACTGTAACCGGCAAAAGTAAAAAGCCTGCATTATTATGCAGGCCTAAATTGAAAACTATGATTTAGTCCTTAAAACTTCTTTGTTTTTATAGTACCCGCATACACCACAAACTGTATGGGGTATTACCAGTTCATGACATTGAGGACATTCTACCAGGTTAGGCGCAACCAGGTTTACATTAGCTGCCCGGCGCTGTCTAATTCTCTGTTTGGATGATCTTCTTTTCGGTACCCCCATTTTCGCACCCCCTTTAAACCAAGTCCCTTATACGTGACCCCAAATGTCCAATTCTTAATCCAATAACCTTTTTAATGCTTCCAAGCGGGGGTCGATATCTTCATTTTTACAATTGCATTCTTTTTGATTTCGATTAATCCCGCAGACAGGGCAAAGGCCCTTGCAATTCTCGTCACATAAAACTTTCATGGGCAAATCGGCTAAAATAGATTTAATTGCTTCATCAGTTATGTCCAATTTGCTGCCCTCAAACTTGACCCATTCTTCACTTGGCTCCTGGCCATCGATTAAATTACTGTAAAAGATCTCTTCAAATTTGGCTTTAAAGTCCAGCTTAAACGGTTCAAGGCAACGTCCACAGGTTACATTGGCACTTCCCAGCAAGTATCCACTCAAACTAAGAATGCCTGCTTCATTAGACATAGTCCCTTTCAGCATTATTGGTGAATCGAAAGTTACCAGTCCAAGCTGGCTCTGAATTTCTCCCAATGAAAAATACTTTTCAATACTCTGCACTTCTCCGGGTGTGCTTATAACCCTTGCAATATCCAACAGGATCAAGAGACCCACTCTCCATTGTTACCAGTGAAATTATATTAAGTGCTGCTATCTTTGTCAAGGATTTCATGTCAGACGAGCTTTGCGCCTGTATGATAACAAAGCCAATTTATTTTTAGCTGAGATTGATTTTTTGAAAGGGTCTAAATGGCTTGTTCCTCCAGTATAAATCAATTAAGAAATCTTTGCCAGGCTTAACTTAGGGGGTCAATGATGTCACTTTTTTCGAGGGCAAACAAAACCTGCAGGCTGACCAAGAAAACATCCGGTTTTTTTTGGACTTTTTGTGCTTTAATTTTTGTTGTCTTTATGATCTTAAAGCCTGAAATAGTTTTCGACGGCGCTGCCAAAGGCCTTAACACCTGGTGGGCTATAGTTTTCCCCTCGCTGCTGCCTTTTTTTATTGCTTCGGAACTATTGATGAGTTTTGGCCTGGTAAAATTTATGGGAATTCTTTTAGAACCTGTGATGCGTCCTCTCTTTAATGTCCCGGGTATTGGTTCTTTTGTTTTCTGCGTGGGATATACCAGCGGCTACCCTGTTAGTGCCATGATTACCGGACGGCTGCGCTTGGAAGGCCTTTGCACCAGAATCGAAGCCGAAAGGCTTATATCTTTTACCAGCAACTCCAGCCCCCTTTTCCTGGTGGTAGCGGTTTCAGTAGGCATGTTTGGCAGACCTGAGCTTGCTGTGATTATTGCAGGAGCCCATTACCTGGCAAACATTACCATGGGTTTTATACTGCGTTTTTACGGCAGGAACGACCCGGAAAGGCCGGTAAAGGAGCAAATAAATATTAACAACCTTTTCTCCAGGGCCTTTAAGGAATTGGTTAATGCGTGGGAAGCAGAAAAACGCCCGCTTGGGAAAATACTTGGTGATGCCACACGAAATTCAATTAACAATCTAATTAATATAGGCGGCTTCATTATACTCTTTTCAGTTATTATTCGCTTGTTCACCGAAGTTGGTCTTATCGCCAGGATATCCCAACTCCTCGGGTATGCATTCCTGCCTCTTGGTTTTTCGCCTGAAGTATTACCCTCATTATCCAGCGGGATTTTTGAATTGACTATTGGAACAAAAATGATCAGTGAAACTACCGTCCCAATAATGCAGCAAGTAATTATTGCCTCAATCATTTTAGGCTGGAGTGGGCTTTCTGCTCAAACCCAAGTATTTAGTATGGTTAGTGACACCGATATCCGGGTAATACCTTATATCATTTCTAGGATAGGGCAAGCATTAATAGCAGCCCTTTACACAGCAGCCTTTTTTAAAGCAGCCGGGCAGGCCTCTTCTTATTTGGCAGTGCCTGCAATCGCCACTTTGGACAAAATACAGGAAATACCACCCATAATTATAGGTTTTCAACTGGCAGGCTTATTTGTTTTATTGTTGATTAGTTCGATA
>CAYUXS010000057.1:0-8356 GCA_964448915.1 uncultured Peptococcaceae bacterium | reverse complement strand
CCGGGAAGAAATACTCGGAGCAGTGGTAGGAGAACGATATACTGGAACAAGCGTTGTTGAGCGGCGGGCTACAAAACTAGCTGATAGCCTGTTACTGCGGGAAATGCAACGCATAACAAAGGCAATAGAGGATACTTATGCCCAGGCGAAAGAAGAATGCCGCCGGGTTGTATGGGTTAAGTATGGGCTTGCAATAAACTGGCAGCCTCCTGCAGAAATACAGGTACTTATGGAAGTTCGGAATAGGTTTGATATGAGAACGAGTGAAATGGCTGATATTATTTCAATGGCTGAAAGTACGTTTTATGCGTATCGTACGGGGTTTGTGTATGGAGTGGCAGAAAAGCTTGGCTGGTATTAAAAAATTTATTTAGAGAATTTATGTAGCCTGACAGCCTGTCAAGTATGTTATTATTCTATAAAGGGAGCCGTCCGGGAGGACGGTTTTAACTTTTACTCTGAGAAATTGGGCACAAAGTGGGCACTTTTGATATAAAAAATAGTGATAAAATTGTATCGTGAATAAATATAAATAGCTCGACAGTTAAAGCATTTGTGTTCTTAAAAAATTGACAGTTTTTTGACAGTAAATTTATAAAAATCCATGATATGGTTTTATATAAATAACGTTGAATGAAAAATAATAAAAAAAAGCAAGTTTTCTGCAAGCCTGAAAATGTCAAACTGTAGTAATATGATATAAAGAAGCCGTCCAAAAGGGCGGCTTTTGTATTTGCTCATAAAAACCGTTCTGGCTAGCTTACCTAGGGGCGAAAAGGGAACCTCCACCTCTGCCAGGGCGGTTTTGTTCTTTGGAGGAAAACCATTAAGGAGGAATGGTTGGTGTATAAAAAAGTTGATGAGTTGAAACCTCACCCATTAAACAAAAAAATTTACGGAACGGAGGAAATATCAGAAACATTTCTGGCAAGTGTCCGGCAAAAAGGAATATTAGTGCCTCTCGCTGTCAAAGCGGACGGCACCATTATCAGCGGCCACAGACGTTGGCAGGCGGCTAAGGCCGTTGATTTAAAAACCGTCCCTGTTGAAGTTGTCAGTTATGACAACGAATTAGACGAACGAGAGGCTATTATTGAATTTAACCGTCAGCGGGAAAAAACATTCTCTCAAAAAATGGCAGAAGCGGAAGAACTAGAGGCTATTGAAAGGGAGCGAGCGAGTAGAAGGATAGTTGAGGGAGCCAAAGTTGGTGCTGCCGTAACAAATAAAGGTAAGCGCCCTGTGGAAACATTTCCACAGGGCGAAAAAGGTAAGACCCGCGACAAAGTAGCCGAAGCCATAGGCATTGGCAGTGGTCGTACCTATGACAAGGCCGTCAAGGTTTGGGAAGCGGCTAAACAGGGGAATGAGTTGGCCCAAGACCTAGTGCAGAAGTTAGACCGTGGCACTATTAGTATTCATAAAGCATACCAAGATATTCGGCGCAAAGAATTGCGAAAAGAAAAAGAAGCAAAATTAACAGAAAGGGAATTGCCGAAAGGACTGTATGACGTAATACTGGCTGACCCGCCTTGGCGTTATCAATTCAGTGAAACGCAGTCAAGGGAGATTGAAAACCATTATCCAACAATGGAATTGGAGGATATAAAAGCTTTGAAAGTACCGAGTGCAGATGATTCGGTACTTTTTTTATGGGCAACTGCACCAAAACTGGAAGAGGCATTAGAGGTCCTTAATGCCTGGGGTTTTACCTATAAAACTTGTGCTGTTTGGGACAAAGAAATTATCGGCATGGGTTATTGGTTCCGGGGTCAACATGAACTTTTACTGCTAGGAACAAAAGGCAATATGCCTGCCCCAGAACCGAGTGCCAGGTTTGCTTCAGTTATTAGAGAGCGCAGAGGGGGGCATAGCTCAAAACCTACTGTTGTATATGAAATAATTGAGAAAATGTTTCCTGGTAGACGATACCTGGAGCTGTTCTGTCGTTCACCTAGAAAGGGTTGGGAAGCATGGGGTAATGAAATATAATGACTTCCTAACCGATTTGCAATACTCACTGGAAAATCGGGACAGTGAAATGCTTGACCGTGCGTACTTCCAAATGTTTCGTGGACTAAAATATGTTGAACTGGTGGACGATATAGAACTGCAAAAGAAGGGCATTGATAAGCGATTACATTTCGCCAATGGTAAAGTGGTATTGTTGGACGAGAAAAAACGGCGAAAGGATTATGGAGATATTTTGCTGGAGGAATACTCTGTTTGGGAAACTAAAAAGGTTGGCTGGCTTGGGCGACATATGCATGCAGACTATGTTTCATATGCGTTTATGGATACTGGCAAGCTTTATGTATTTCCGTTTTTACTGCTTCAGCGTGCATGGCTTAAGAATCACCGGAATTGGTTGCACGAATATGGCAGAGTTTTTGCGCACAATCCTAGCTATAGAACCAGCAATATCCCAGTGCCAACAAAGGTGCTGACTCAAGCCATAATGGAAGCCGGACAGGTAGAGCTTAAGACAATGGGGTATTAATAAGTATCGTTTTGTCGAATTTTGTTTGAATTTAGGTCAAGGAAAATGCCTCCTTTTGCCGAATAGTGGTAATAAAAAAGGGGAGATAACGTTGGAATTTGAAAAAATCCTCATTGCCTTGAAAAAAGAGGAATAAAAAACACATGTCCATTTTGTGGAAGGAACAATTGGGGGATTAGTGAAGACATGTATACAGCTGTTCGGATTGATGAAAAAGGCGCCATGAATATTGGTGGAAAAGTTATTCCTATGATACAAATGCTGTGCAATAATTGTGGTTATATAGCCCAATTTAGTCCAATAATATTAGGATTAATGAAAGATAATTAGGAACTGGTTTGTTTGAAAGGCCCAGCAGCAATGCCGGGCTTTTTTCTCTGTTTTTGTGATTAGGGAAAGTATATCCCAGCTATTTGGGCGGTTAGAGTAAGAGATGCGAAAGCGAGGTGGTGAGAGTGGCAAAGTTAACTGCAAAACAGAAAAGATTTATTGAAGAATATCTTATTGACCTTAATGCCACTCAGGCTGCCATTAGAGCTATTAAAGCAGGAGCCAATGTGGGGGTATTTAGCTGTCCGGGCTATTTAGTGTCGTATATTTTTGAAACAAGTCTACAACAAGACAGGTAACTACATATTTACCCCCTTTTCCGTACTGCATATATAACGTAAAATATGGTGCTGGAGGGGGAGGAACTATGAGACATAAGGAAAAGATTGAGTTACTAAAATCAAAGCTCGAAAAGGAGCTGGAATCATTTGACGCAAAAAACTCCGAAAAAATCAACATTATCAAGGATCTTGCGTATAAATTAGGAAAGGCGTTATACGAATACGAACTTAGGAGTCAGTTTTAATTTTAATAGCACTCGACCGTTGGTGGTCTGGAGTGCTATTTTTGCTTATGATTGGTTAGATGCAAAGTGTTCTAGTGTCATTTTAGTAAGAATCATAAATTATTAATTGACTCAATTATTTGCTGTGTAATTGGACCATATAAAGATTTGTAATATAAATAAACGCATACTCCGGCTGCAATTATTGACATAAGACCATATACGAAACGAGAATATCTGAATAGTCCAAAGCTTACAAAAGATAGCAATATGGCTAAAGTTATATATGTTGTTGCTTGTTCCATGTATAAAACCTCCTTTTAATTATTTCGGAAAAATTAAAAACAACTTTAGAATCTGTTACGAATGAAACAAAAATTCAGAGATACAGAGCGATGATAAGCCCTTAGATCATAGGTTTTGTATTAACTGCAGGAAATGTGTACCTTTTGCCGAATTGTGGCACGAGGTGATTTTTATGAGTGAAAAGAAAAATGTTTATTATTCACTTGAAGATTTATTGTCTAGGATAAGTGATAGAATAAAAGAAGAGACCGACAAACAACTAAATGATTTTATTAACAGGGGAGCGCACAATTGCGGACAAGCTGCTTTAGGTTATATAAAAAAAGCTGCAGATACTTTTGAACAGGAAATTATAAATCTTTTAACAAAGATTGCAGAAACTAATCCTGACATTAAAGAATGGGAAGATATTAAAAAAAAGGTAATAAGATTTGCAGATACAATAAAAAGTTGGATAAATGATGAGTGTAAAGGAAAATGGAGTAAAATAAAAGAAACCATTGAGAATGAAACGGACACCGCTATAAATCATGTTATTCACGAAATAAATATATTTATTGATGGTAAAATATCTTCACTAAAAAAGGAAAAATCAAAAAGTTACACCGCTTTACTATGGGATATATTAAAAATATTAATAGCAACTGTATTAGGTTATTTGATTGGTAAATATAAATACTAAGAGCCTCCGGGCTCTTTTCTTTTGCAGGAAAAAGCTTCCTTTTGTCGAATCATTGACAAAAGGAGGTGATTCCGGCATGCCAAGCCAAAAAGAAATTGATAAGGTTTGGGAAAAAGGAAAAATCGTACGAGGCAAGAATCCTGACCTATATCGAAAAGACGCATTCAATAATTTAATTTACAAACCATCATATGGAAAACATAGTGAAATGGGATGGGAAATCGACCACATAAAACCAGTTAGTAAAGGTGGATCAGATAGCATAAGAAACAAACAGCCTCTGCATTGGAAAGTAAATAGGGGAAAGGGAGATAAATATCCCTAATTAAATATAAAAACATTAGAGCCTTAGGGCTCTTTTTTATTTACTTAAATAATTATGGGTCCTTCCTGAGGGGTAGGGTATATGCGGGTCGGCGAAGTCCCGAAATTTCACCCAGTATAAAACCCAAAAATTACGCAACTTTGCAACTTTGGTCGGTGTTATTAGAATGGAAAATAGAGTAAAAATTATTGAAGACAAGATATGTCTAAGCACTGCATCAATGTGTGAGACTTTTAATATCAATAAATCAACACTGAAACGCTGGAGTGATGATGGTTGTCCTAAGGCTGCAAGGGGTTGGTGGCCGATTAGAGAAGTGCTGGAGTGGCGCGGACTTGTCAACGCTTCAGGTATTCAGACAGAAAATGATGTTGAAAAACTATCACTGCGAGAACAGAAGTTATATTATGAGGCAAAGTACAAGCAAGCGCAGTCAGAATCGGCAGCATTTAAAAACGCCATAGAGCGCGGAGAATATGTGCTTAAAGATGAAATTACCGCTGAACTAAAGCGGTTTTTTGTTGTCTTAAAAAGGTCAATGCTTGGGTATAGCCGGCGCATTGCAACAGAAATATCTCCCTATGTGGATGCTATTACAGCCAGGAGGATTGAAAAGATGATCACGGAGTTGACGGTAAATGCCCTTCAGTATTTAGGATTCGCTTAAATTTGGATTCGTTACCGTTCATTATAGTAATTCAACTTGCTTGAGTAAACCGGACAGTTATAAATCGCTAACACAGTAAGGACGGCTGAATGAAGCCGTTTTTTCATGTTATCCGGCAAAGGAAGCCGAAGGTGGGAGCAAGCACCATATAACAGCGACAGGAAAAATTACACAACTGTATTGACGTGGACTGGCTATTATGATAGACTAGCTTTGAATAGGTTTAGCAAGTTTTGGAGCATTTAGTGGGCTGTGACCAAGATTATAACATTAGAAAATATTAGAAAGGAAAGGTGGAGTATTGTTTGACAGCCAAATCCGATTTTGTACCTCTGAGCAAGGCTGTTGAAATACTTGGTGTTTCACAGAGCACCATTTACAGGTACGAAAAAGCAGGATTAATAAAAGCATATCGTACCGCAGGCGGACATCGCCGGTTCTCAGTAGACGAACTATCTCTTTTTTTGGAGAAAATGAGGAACGGCGATTTTTCTAATTGTAATGCCCAGAAGCAGTTGAGAAAGGGGGCGCACATGTGAATGGTTCTAGCAGGAGCCAAAGCGACCGGTATGTAATATCTTTGTTTTCAGGCGCAATGGGATTAGACATAGGCTTAGAAAAAGCTGGCTTTAAAGTCGTCTTTGCGAATGATGTTGACGAAACTATGGTAAATACCATAAAACAAAACTTTAGAGAACTCCCAACTTTTTGTAAAGACGTTCGAGATTTAACAGCGGATGAAATATTGTCGGTAACCGGGCTTAAAAAAGGAGAGCCATTCTTAGTAAGCGGTGGCCCCCCTTGTCAACCTTATAGCACTGCTGGCCTCCGGCTCTCAATAAAAGACCCTCGAGGGAGCTTATTTATGGACTATGTCCGTTTAATTGCGGGTCTACAACCGCGCTTCTTTATAATGGAAAATGTTGTCGGCTTAACTAATGCACGAATTAAGCATGTCCCTTGGGAAGAGAGGAACCGGAAGGACTTGTTACCGGAAGAAGAAAAAGGCTCAGCATTCAAGGTAGTCCTAAAAGAATTCGAGAAATTAGGTTACGAAATAGTATGGGGTGTCCTCAATGCAGTAGATTACGGAGTACCGCAGTTTAGGGAGAGGCTTTTTATTTTAGGTTCTAGAGACCACGAAGGGGTATTCCTTCCAAAACCAACGCATTTCCAAATTCACCAAGATAAACAATATAGGTGGAGGACACTTGGGGACGCTATTAAGCATTTAGAAGACGAACCGGGTGAATGCGCTACTTTCACCGAACATAGGTTGAAATATTTGAGGCTAGTTCCACCTGGAGGTAATTGGAGAGACTTACCACAAGAGCTTCTACCAAAAGCTATGGGAGGAGCTTATAAGTCAGACGGAGGGAAAACAGGCTTTTATAGGAGGTTGTCTTATGACGAACCTTCGCCTACTTTGGTAACAAGCCCTATCCACAAGTCGACCTGCTTATGTCACCCCAAATACGACAGGCCGCTGAGCGTAAGAGAGTACCTTGCAATTCAACAATTCCCTGATGACTACGTTTTATCAGGTTCTTTGGCCGAAAAATACAAACAGATTGGAAATGCGGTTCCCGTTGGTCTTGCAGAAGCAGTTGGCAAATCAATATTGGCGGTAGCAGAAGGGTCATATATTGTTAATGCTAAGAGAATGCGTGTCCGAGAAGAAGGTGGAAATTATGAATGTTACGCCGAATCAAATTGAAAAGGCAATCAGTAACGCCCTAGATAAGTTTTATGATAGACGCGTTGAGAAGTTAAACACCCTCTCTTTAAATTACCTACTAAAGCGGAAAAACCCCTACCTTTTCAGGGGCAAAGGGGTTACGGTGGCAGCAGAAGTAGTGCAAGAACTAGTCCTTGCCTTCATGTCTTCGTCCGAAGAGACGCTGTTCGGGAATATCTTTTTTGAAGAGGTAGCGCTAGCTGCTTCAGGAGGAGAAAAGGCCCTAGCTGATTCTATCGACATAGTCATCCATACGGAAGACAGCGTAAAAGCTATAGCAGTAAAATCTGGCACATCGGTTTTTAATGCCCAAAGCAAGAGGCGTCAACAACAAGCGTTTGAAGAAATGAGGAAACGCTTAGCTGGATATAGAAAGCATTACGACCCAATTGTAGGTTATGCTTATGGGAAAAAGAGCCAGTCTTCTAGAAGCCAGGCGAATTTCCGGGAAATTGCAGGACAAGCATTTTGGGAAGAAATAACTGGTGACCCCGAATTCTATTTAAAAATTGCCCGGCTTATGAAAGATAAGCCCCAAGAACACGCGAAGGACTATAAAGAGGCATACGGCGCAGCAATTAACAGGTTAACTAGAGATTTTACCGAAAGGTTTTGCGATGAAAATGGGTTTATCGACTGGGACAAATGGATTAAGTTTAACAGCGGGAAATAAGCTGTATTTTTGCAATAATATCATAGCATGGGGCAAGCAGAACCTTAGAAAGTTCCCGTGGCGCTGGGAGCAGGACAGTTATAAAGTATTAGTCTCAGAAATATTGTTGGTGCAGACTTTTGCTCGCAAAGTAGTACCGGTTTATGAAAAAATAATTTCTACATACCCAGGGTTTTCTAGTCTGGCTCTAGCCAAACCAGACGACATCAAAGAGATTATTATGCCGCTTGGTCTGCTTTACAGAGCAAATTTATTGGTAGAAATTGCAAGTAGCGTTGTGGTGAAATTTAACGGTCGGTTGCCCAATAATAAAAAGAAACTGCAGGAAATAAAAGGTATAGGTGATTACATATCCTCTGCTGTCCAGTGTTTCGCATTTAATGAGCCTGTACCTATAGTCGACGCTAACGTTATTCGGGTCTTAAGTCGTTTTTTTGGCTTGGAATGGCCGATAAAAACAGTTATACAGAGGTCAGCTATCTATAAAATCGCCGGAGAGCTAGTCCCAGTAGACAATGCTCAATTCTACAACTACGCGCTACTTGATTTCGGGGCGTTAGTTTGCAAACATTACAACCCTCTATGCAATGAGTGTCCAATTGTAGGGAGATGTTACTCATGAAAAAATTC
>CAYUXS010000056.1:3468-8434 GCA_964448915.1 uncultured Peptococcaceae bacterium | reverse complement strand
TATTTAAAATTTTGCCTTGATTTTATTTAACGGTGAATCCGGTTTATTAGTATACTCTTTTAACTCCTTATACCATTTGGGATTGTTTCTGCAAAAATTCACCAAGTTGTTAATTGCTTCAATAGTCGGCATGGACAGGTAGTGTTCCATTGCCTCTGCTTCGGCGGCAAGGTCACACTTTGAATTGATGATCAGCAAAAAATCTCGGATTATCCTATTGCGTTCTACCAGGAATATACCCAGGTTTTTTCCTTTATCCGTTAAAATAATATCACTGTATGGGTAGTACTTAATATAACCCAGCTTGGTTAACCTTTTTAAGGCGTTGGAGACAGAAGGCAGGCTGACATTAAGGCAGGATGCAATATCCGTTACCCGCGGGGTCTTATTGTTTTGGGCCAGGCGGTATATTTCTTCCAAATAATCTTCAAGGCTTGGGGACAACAAAGTTTATCACCCCTTACCTTAAAGTATATTAACTGGCTTGAAAAAATGTGTAATTGGGGATGACGGGTGCAAGTATATAAAGACAACATTAATCATGGGATTTTTAGATCAGGTATTACCTGGTCTTTTTTATTTTTAAAGTAAAAAGTAACCAGTTATAAATACCAGGAATATTATGTAAAAAAAGAAAAAGGAGGCATTCTGCAGTGTTTACTGATCAAACAGATAGTAACGTTGAGAAAACTCTACAATATATTAACGAAGTAATGACCCAGGCAAAGGTTGAAAAACCTGAATGGCCTAAAAACCATCAAGAAGAGAATTTGCAAACTATTATTGACAAAATGTGCGACAATAACCATAGGTTTGCAGTTGAATTTGAGTGCGGGGCTTGCTGCAAAAAGATAAAAAATATAGCCAAAGTATTTATACTCGGTGATGTGGCTATATTACTTCCGGTTCCCTGTGAATCACTCATACTAAAAGTTATCAGCTGGGGCAAAGTGGTTGAAAAGAGCTTGTTAAGAACGGCAATCGTACCCCTTGAAAAACTGTGTGCATTTGAAGTAGAACGTGCACGCGCATAATAAATGGGCTGTGGGGATGTTTCCCGCAGCCCTACTTATTTCTTTTCTAAAGATAACTTTACCAATGCCAAAAATTAGCTTATTATATATAATTAGTGCAAGAGTATTAATTAATTAGGAAAGTAGTTGATTAAATGCTTAAAGTGATATTGATAGTAGCAATAATATTGCTGGTAATTTTATTTTTGGTGGTAACAGCTTCCTTTGTGTCAAATATTATTTTTAACCAGGCAACAGAAAATGAAGTGCAAGATCTTTTCAGTAATATAGAAACAGAAAAAGAAATCATCTCAAATGAAAACTTACAGGGATTGCCTTTGCCTGTGCAAAAATGGCTAATGAATTCAAAAGTGGCCGGTAAAGAAAAAATTAGAACAGTTTATTTAAAACAAAACGCCATGCTCAGGTTAAAGCCGGAAAGTGGATGGATGCCTGCAAGGGCTGAACAATATTTTACAGCAGATAAACCGGGTTTTTTATGGAAAGCCAAAGTTAAAGCCGCTACTTTTTTATATTTTTCAGGCAGGGATACATATAAAGATGGCAGGGGGCACATGCTTATCAAGGTGCTTTCATTGATAAAAGTTGCCGATGCCAAAGGCAAAGAAGTAGATCAGGGAGCTATGTTACGTTACCTGGCTGAAATGGTTTGGTTCCCGACGGCTGCTTTGAACAACTATATAGAATGGGAGGAAATTGACAGCAATACCGCCAAAGCAACTATGAGTTACGGAGGGGTAAGCGCTTCCGGGGTATTTAAGTTTAATGAAAAAGGCGAGGTAATTAATTTCACAGCAGAAAGATATGGTGAATTTGGCGGCCAATACTTAATGAAGACCTGGTCGGTGGATATGACCGGCCATAAAGAAATGAGCGGGTTTAAGATACCCACTGAAGGAGAAGTTACCTGGAAGTTGGATTCTGGAGATTTTACCTGGTATCAATTTAAGGTAACCGGTGTTGAGTACAATATGATTTAGACAACATTTTGATTACCGGTGTTGAGAATAGAAAAGTCCTCCAATAATATCGCGGGGGGCTTTTTTATATCAAAAACAAATATTGGTTACGAGCAGTCAATAAATCTATGTTTTTTGGTCTTTATTTCAAAACAAAAAAAACCGATTAGAATAAATATCAAATTAACAGGATATGCCATATTGCTGTAATCAAAGGGTTGGGAGGGATTTATTTGCGTCATGATGAAATTGGCGACTTAAAACAAGCTTTCCAGCAGATGAAAGAGAATTTAAGAAATCTGATTGGAGAATTAAGTGAAAAGGCCCGGGAGGCATCTAATACTGCAGAGCAGCTGTCGAGCATCAGTGAGCAACTGTCTCAAGGAGCCACCCAGAATGCCAGCGCAACTGCAGAGATTTCATCCAGTATGGATGAGGTTGCCGGTAAAGTTCAAACGGTAAGAACCACCGCTGATAATGCCGCAAAGATGGCCGAATCAGGCAAAGAAAATCTAAACCAGGTGAGCCAGCAGATACAGACGATTAACGATATTGCCCTTCAAGCTACGGATAAAGTTTTGAAATTTTCAGAAGCTTCCGAGCAGATTGACGAGATATTAAATATAATCACGGGGGTTGCCGAACAAACCAATTTATTGGCACTGAATGCCGCTATAGAGGCAGCCCGGGCGGGTGAGCATGGCCGGGGGTTTGCTGTGGTGGCGGAAGAAATAAGGCGCCTTTCTGAACAGTCAGCGGATTCAACCAAGGAAATAGGCTTCTTGATTGATCAAATAAGGACAAGTATCAATGAGATTGTGGATCTCATGAAGGCTACGGTAGATGAAGCCAATAAAGGAATAGAGGTAACTTTCGAGGCAGCTGCTGCTTTTGATAGAATCCTGTCCGAGGTATTGGAAGTGGATTCCCAAATTAATGACGTAGCTTCAGCAACCTTAGAAGTATCGGAGGCCGTTCAAAACATTGCCGCCTCTACCCAGGAACAGAGTGCTACCCTGCAAGAAACTTCAGCCAATATTGCAGGCCTGTCATTAATGTCTAAAAAGTTGAATGAAATGGCTTCCCGTTTTAAAATATAAGATTTTTGATAAGGGAGAGAATAAATACATGGGAATTATTTCAGGTCTTAGTATTAGATGGAAAATCTTAATTCCAATGAGTTTAGTCATTGTGATCATGTTATTGCAGGTGTATTTGGTTATCAATATGAATCGGATACAACAGGAAGATGCCGTTAAAGTCAATGTGGCAGGCAGGCAACGTGCTTTAAGCCAGAAAATGACAAAGGAAACCGTAAACTACATCCTAAGTCAAGATGAAGCTCACCTCCAAGAACAGGCAAAAACAATTACCACCTTTGAAGCATCTTTAAAAGCACTAAAAACAGGGGGAGAATTGGAGGTTAGCGGCCGGAATGTTATAGTAAAACCCACCCGGGACGAAGAAATTTTGGCTAAATTGGACGAAGCATTGAGCTATTGGCAGCAAGTGAAGCCTTTATATATTTCTGTCGAGAATAAAAACCGGTTTACCAGTGAAGAAGTGTCTGAATTAAATGAGATATCAAAAAATATTTTATCAAAATTTGATATCATCGCAGGAATGTATGAAACGTCCAGTGCTCAATCAATTAGAAAAAGTATGAGTATGATATATACCGGTCTTGGTATTTACCTGGTGGTACTGTTATTAATCTTGAAATATTTGCAGAGAAAGATAATTAAGCCAATATTGGATTTGCGCATTAATGCCGAAAAGATTGCAGGCGGGGATCTCACTTGACATGCCTATGAAAACAGAGATTAATGTGTAAATAAATCCTTGATATTTACTTCTGGATGGTGATAGCGCGGGTATGCAGGCGTCTTCTTGCCGTACTGCAAGGCTTCTTGCGGGCACCATTGGATGCAGGCCAGGCATTGTTCGCATTGATTTTTCCAGGTTAGTTTACCGTTATCCAAGAAAATGTTGAGACTGGGACAGACTTTCATGCAGAGCCCGCATTTATTGCACCGTTCATCAGCCCAGAATTTTTTGTCCATCTCATGAACATAAGGGAAACTAAGGTTATATAACCGGGTAAATATTATTCTTTGCCAGAGCGGCCCTTTTTCAACTTTGTTTATCCTGCGATTTTTAATCTCTTGTGAGATGTTCTTGAGCTTGGTGCGGGCAGCTGCAAACTGTTGATTTTGTTTTTCCAGGGGCCCGGGGCCGCCCCAGGGAATATAATTACTGGGCATAATCACCGACCATCCGCCGGATAAAGTCAATCCTTCGGATGACATTGCTTTTTGCAGCTGGACCAAAGTATTTGATACCTGGCCCGCGTTGTTGGCGATGGCAAAAATATATTCCGGCGACATGGTTTTCAACCCGGCAAGAAAATTTAAAATCCTACGGGGAACACCCCATATATGTACTGGAAAAACCAGGCCGATAATTTTTGAGTCAATACGGTAAGGGTTTTTCATCCAGCCGACCAAAGACAATACTTCAGCGTTGCCCAATTCCCGGGCCAGGGTCCGGGCTATCCATAGAGAATTGCCCGTACCTGTATAATAGAAGATGGTAACCTCAGGTTTTGAATTGACAGCAGGTTGCACCTGCATTTCTAAATTATCACTTATCATATCTTATTTATAACATAACAATATTTAATATGCATCAAATTAATGTCATAATAGTTCCTATGCCCGGGTTTTTTTATTAGATACAAAGAGATAGCTGCCGCCCTGTTCTTTCAATGTGAGCACCTTTTCCCCGTCACCCATAAACTGGTCGTTATAGTAAAGCCTGATGATATTGCCCTCTCGCTCCCCGCCGGTAAAGGATATTGCCATACGGTAGTTTGTGTCACCGTGGTAATAGTAAAAGGCATCATATTCCTCTAAATAAGTAAAATTTTCCAACCCTATTTTTTCGGTATCATCCAGGGCCATGCCTATGTTT
>CAYUXS010000056.1:0-3458 GCA_964448915.1 uncultured Peptococcaceae bacterium | reverse complement strand
CAACCGTTATAGGCGATGACAGCGGCTTTTTCTGCTCCGGTGACAGTTTCTTCCAATCCGCTGCCGTTATAGAAAAGTTGAAACAGGTCGACTTTGCCGGGTGCGTCATAGAGGGAGCTTAAGAGCTGGTTGCGGATATTCATCTCTTCCCCGTTGAAAAATTCTTCGCCGTTAAAATACGCCAATTCTCCCGCAGACAGCGGTATTGCTTTGGAGTTTGTACAGCCTACTGCAACAACAGTCAGGAGCATCACTGCGAAAAGTACAGGAAGCAGCTTTTTTAGTTTCTTGGCAATCATATGGTTATCTCCTTAATTATTTATTTGCCTGTATAGACGGCAGGAATTATTTTTTGTTCCATAAAGAGTTGTTTTTTCACATATGGAAGACATTGGCAATATATATAAAATATGTAAATAAGCAGGCATGACCGTCCCCTAAAGCTTGTATAATATGTTTGGATAATTGCTGCGGGGCTTTGTGCGAAAAAAGTGCCTGGAACTATTGGGAGAGGAAAAAAATGATTAAGGTTATACTGGATCCGGGCCATGGCGGTCCGGACCCCGGAGCAGTTGGGCCTAAAGGTGTCCAGGAAAAGGTTATAACTTTGCAAGTTGCAAAAAAAATTCAACAATACCTTAAGCAAGCATGTGATGTCCGCTTAACCAGGGAGAAGGATATTGCCTTGGGCCAAACGGTAAGCCAGGATTTGCAGGCCAGATCTGATTTGGCCAACAGTTTGAAGGCGGATTTATTTGTGTCTATTCATTGCAACTCATCAGATAAAAGTAATGCAAACGGTACCGAGGTTTTTTGTTATAACCTTGGTGGAGATGGAGAGCAACTGGCCAAATCCATTCATCGCAGGCTTATTCCAGCTATTAACTTAAAAGACAGGGGTGTGAAGACTGCAAATTTTGCAGTGCTGAAACAAACAATAATGCCTGCCTGCCTGGTTGAGCTTGCCTTTATATCCAATCCGGCAGAAGAGGCCCTGCTTATAAACCCGGATTTTCAAGACAATGCCGCCCTGGCAACTGCTCAGGGGATATGTGACTATTTTGGTATTGGGATGCCGGAACAAAAAACTGGAAAAGATGATTGGAAATTAAAGATTATTCAAGAGGCTAGGGAAGCAGGGCTTATTACAGGTGAACATAATCCTGATGAGCCTGCTGCCAAGTGGTTTGTGTTAGCTGTGGCACTAAATATTATAAAGAAGGTAAAGCCATAGGTTTTTGCCAAGTTCATTAAGCCGGTAGAGTTTGCCCAAATAGTGGCAGGCTCTATTTTTGTTTTAGCAGAGGCATAAAATAAATCTTGACAGGTATTATTTGTCAAATTAGTCTTTAGAAGTATAGGCGAACAAAAGGAGGGTGACAAATGGAGAATATTTTGTTTGCTTTTGCTCTTACTTTATTTGCCGGTCTAAGTACGGGTATAGGCAGTATACTCGCATTTTTCACCAATAAAAGCAATCCTAAATTTTTATCAGTCAGTTTGGGTTTTTCTGCAGGGGTTATGATTTATGTGTCCATGGTTGAAATTTTCTTTAAGGCTCAAAGTAAACTAATTAATGAATTTGGCCTTGAAAAGGGGTCATGGATAACAGTTATTGCTTTTTTTTGTGGTATGTTCTTAATGGGTATAATTGATAAATTGATACCCTCCTCCGAAAACCCTCATGAGCTCCATTCTATTGAAGAGCTTAATGAGGCTCCAAACCATCATATCGAACAGATCAAAAAGCGGGAAGAAGCTCAAAAAAATCAGAAGCTTTTGCGTATGGGCCTGTTTACGGCTCTGGCAATTGCCATCCACAATTTCCCCGAGGGCCTGGCCACTTTTATTGCAGCTCTTCAGGAACTTCAAATTGCCGTTCCAATTGCCATTGCCATTGCGATTCATAACATACCTGAAGGGATAGCGGTTTCCGTTCCTATTTATTATGCTACCGGAAAAAGAAAGAATGCTTTTTTCTATTCCTTTTTATCGGGGTTTTCCGAACCTGTTGGCGCTCTGATAGGTTACCTTGTCTTAATGCCGTTTCTAAGTGATTCTTTAATGGGGATCATTTTTGCTCTTGTAGCCGGTATCATGGTATTTATTTCTTTGGATGAACTGCTCCCCTCAGCCAGGGAATATGGCGAACATCACCTGTCAATATATGGCCTTGTTGCCGGGATGATGGTTATGGCCGTTAGCTTGCTGTTATTTACCTAGAACGGTTTTGTCATTTCAATATGCTGAGGAAATTTTTCTATTAAATTAGTTGACAATTACACCGGGGTGGATTACTATTCTTTTCATATTAATAGATTAATTATCAATCTATTAGTAAATTTATTAAAAAGGAGAATCCTATCATGAGCGGTTATAACGCAGTATTAGCAAGAAACACGGAAAATGCTCCAAAAGGTATCGGCCCATACTCACAAACTGTAGCTTTCTCTCATTACAACAATCTTTCAGCTCAATTGCCCATTGATCCGCAGACCGGCAAACTGGTACCTGGCGGCGTAAAGGAGCAGGCTGAGCAATGCTTTAAAAATATTAAAGCAGTCGTAGAAAGCATTGGTCATAGTATGAACGATGTCGTTAGAATCAGTGTGTTCGTTAAGGATATCAGAGATCTTGACGCTGTGGATGAAGTTTATAAAACATTCTTCCCAAGTTATGTTCCTACCCGGACGGTTGCCGCAGTTGCAGCTTTGCCCATGGATGCTTTGGTTCAGGTTGAAGCGCTCATTTCAAACGGTGAAGGTACTATTCCAAATGCGCCGCAAGCAGGCGATCTTGTAAAACTTACATATAACACAGCAAATGCGCCAATATGCAATCTTTCTACCCAAGCTGTAGCTTTTTCCCATTATAATAATATTTCAGCACAATTACCCATCAATCCAAAATATGGCAGAATCGTAGCCGAAGATGTGAAAGGGCAGGCAAGACAGTGCCTGGAGAACATCAAGGCAATTCTGGAAGGCATGGACGTTCCTCTTGACGATATTGTTAAAATCACTATTTTCCTTAAAAACCTCTCGGATATTGATGCCGTTAACGAAGTTTATACAACATTTTTCCCGGACTCGGCTATTGCCAGGGCCGTGGGCTATCTACCTGCACGGACAGTAGTTGAAGTTGCAGCTTTACCTATGAACGCATTGGTACAAATTGAAGCAGTAGTGTCACATGGAGATGGCACACCCCCGCAGGCTATTGAAGACAGGCATGGAATCGTTATTAAAGCAAATAATACAAATAATGCACCAATAGATCCTCTATCCACACAAACTGTAGCTTTTTCTCATTACAATCATATTTCAGCCCAATTACCTTTAACTCCCAATGGCGAGAAGGTAGCCGGCGGTATAAAAGAGCAGACAGAGCAGTGCTTAAAGAACATCAAGGCAATTGTAGAAAGTATCGGCCACGTTATGGACGATGTGGTTAAAGTA
>CAYUXS010000055.1:4601-8506 GCA_964448915.1 uncultured Peptococcaceae bacterium | reverse complement strand
CACAATCAACGGGGTTTCTATATCCCTGGTCATATTTTGATACTTTATTTTTCGCCTTGGATCCCAGTTTACGCAAATAACCGGTTTTTGGCGCATTACCATTTGCAGGCATGCATCACAATTGGGTTTGCAACGTTTTATAGGTTCACCGCTCAGGGCTTTTTTCACCCAAAGATGATCAACAAAAATAACCCTGCCCAAGCCAATCAAGTCCGCCATTCCCTCCTGCACCGCTTTTTCGGCAAGCTCGGGAGACGCTATTCGGCCGCAGCCTATAACCGGTATATTCACTTCCTTTTTAATCATTTGAGCCAAGTCAAGCATATAACCTTCTTTTTGGGATATTTCAATCATGTCTTTCCTAAACATCGATTCATAAGTTCCTGCAGTAACCGATAAGTAAGCTGCTCCATTTTCCTCCAGTTTCCGCGCCAATACTTTTGCCTCTTCCGGGACAAACCCGTCCTGCACCCACTCATCGGCCAACAACCTGCAACCTACAGGGAAATCCCCTACTGCATCCTTAATACTTTTCAACAATTCAAGGAAAAACCGTATTCTATTTTCCAGTTTCCCGCCATAATCATCATTGCGCTTATTGGTTCGAGGTGATAAAAACTGGACAGGAAGATACCCGGTTCCCCCATGTATTTCCACCATATGAAACCCTGCTTCTTTAACCCTGCGGGCAGCCATTGCATAGTCCTGGTATACTTGTTTAATCTCCTCCACAGTCAATGCATGCGGTACGGCACCCCCGCTGATTAGCGGGACAGGAGAAGCCGACACCGGGTGCTCCACTTGGGCAAATCTCCCGGCATGGTTTATCTGGCAGCAGGATACAACTCCATGTTTATTTATCGTTTCAGCAAGTTCTTTAAGCCCGGGCAAAAATAAATCACTGTCAGCTCTTAAAATATGGCCGAAGTGTGATTGCTTTTTATTAACAGTAAAGTTTTCAGTTATTACCATAGCCACACCGCTGGATGCAATCTCATCATAATGCTGGAGTACCGCTCTAGTAACATGCCCTCCCAAGCTGCCGTAGGCAGTATAAAAAGGTAAGGCTACAATACGGTTAGACAGCTTTATTTTACCGATATAAAACGGCTCAAAAATTTTCCTGTCCACTTTTTATCACCTCCCATTATGTCCCTGGGATTATCAACACACTTATAAACATCCCTCATAATACATTATACTTCATCCAGTATTATTTTTATATTTTTTTACTTTTTAACCAATCCAAGTTAACGCAGGAAATCAATTAATCCAACGTCATAGTACTCTTTGGAGATTAATCTTTAAATAAAATAATATATTTTATGGAGGCATACCGAATAAATATTTTTTAGTTGGGAAGATGGGAAAGGGGCTGCAACATGAATAAAGAAAAGTTAAAAATACTGGAGATGATTCAAGAAGGCAAAATAACGCCTGCCGAGGGGTTAAAGCTGCTCAAAGCCTTTGATGATAACAATAACTGTAACGGCAAAGGAACCGGAAAACATTTACGCTTCCTAGTCCGCAGTGACAGCTTAAAAACAATTAACATAAAAATCCCTTTGCGCCTGCTGAAAGTTTTTTCCAAACTGCCTGTTTTGGGAATGAGTTTCCTTCCTGAACAAGTCCGCCTGGAAATGCAAAAACGGGGGATCGATTTTTCCAACCTTGATTTTGAAGAACTGGTTAAGATGGTTGAAAATGGTCTAGTAGAAGAAAAACTTATGGATATTGATATTGATGATCCCGGTGAAGGCAAAACAAAAGTAGAAATCTGCGTTGATTAACATATAAAACAAATCGTAACCATAAAATTAATGGTAAGGCAGTTAAAATTAGGAGGGTTATTTTGCGCCCGAAACTGAACTTTTTTTGGACAGGTTTAATATTAATATCCTTTATTTCCGGTTTAATATTTCTTTTTTATACTCTTTTTCCAGGTGATTACCCCCAGGAAGCAACACAATATTTTAGTACAAAACAGATAAATGACGGCAGGGCATACAGTACTGCCTCCCGGTTGTTGTTTACCGGCGGTTTCTTTACCGAAGCCTTATTTTTAATCTGGCTGGTGTTCAGTGCCCGGGGAAGCTCATTTTGCCGGCAGGTAGTAAGCTTTAGCGGCGGCAGTTACTATGGCAGGGTACTGTTTTTCTTTATCTTTTTATGGTTTTCACTTCAGTTATTAAGACTGCCTTTTAATTTATACAGTGATTATTTCCTGCAGCACCAGTGGGGTTTTTCTACTCAAACCCTATTTTCCTGGTGGATTGATTTCCTTAAGAACCTGCTGCTGGATTTTGTGTTTTCCGCCCTGGGTGTACTTGTTGTCTTCAAGATAATTAAATCATCACCTAAAAAATGGTGGTTGTTATGTGCATCCCTTTTTTCAGCCTGGCTAGTGATCCAGAGTTTAATCTGGCCGGTAGTTATTTCGCCTTTGTTTAACCGTTTTACACCCGCCTCGGATCCGGAACTGGTTGCAATGGTACAGGAATTGTCAAAAAATGCAGGGATTGAGGTAAATGAAATATTAATAATGGACGCCAGTTCCAGGACCACAAAAGCCAATGCGTATTTTGCCGGGATTGGGCCCACCAAACGAATTGTCCTGTATGATACTTTAATCTCAAGTTATTCCCCGGAACAAGTCGAAGCCGTGATAGCTCATGAAATGGCTCATTGGAAGCAGGGGCATATCTATAAGAGTTTAACTTTAGGTATAAACGGCACCTTTCTTCTTTGGGGCATTTTGTTTTATGCTGTTAAAAGAAGTATGCATTACTCCCCGGCTAACCCACCACCACAATTGTGGGCGTTATTAGTCCTTTTCTTTTTTCTCTCCTCTTTTGCAGCCTCTCCGCTGGAAAACAGTATTTCGAGAAGTATGGAAACCGAAGCCGACAGCGTTGCTGTTGCTTTAACCGGAAAATACCGGGCGGCAATAAGCCTGCAGGTGGATTTGGCGGCAAAAAACCTTGCCGATGTTTCCCCTCCGGCTTTCATAGAGTGGTTTAGCTACAGCCACCCACCGGCACTAAAAAGAATAACCAACCTACAAAAAAACAGTTATAGTTTTAAGTTCCAGGTTAAACAGCCCGTTAAGAAAAAACATACTACCTATAACTTATTGATTATAACTGCATTATTTCAATCCTGAAAGCAGTTTGTTTTTTAGCTCTTTATATCTTAATGTGTAATAAGGGGATTTCTGGCTTTGGCCAAGTTCGGGGCCAAATGCCCTCCTGCTTACAGCCAGGACAGGCGGGGACTGAATTCTTTTTGCCACAGATAAACCTGTATATGCTTCCCACCAGCACTCCAGATCGGTGATAAATTCCCTGGGGTTGTTAAATAACTTATTGACCAAACCCGGCTCGCAGCCGATTTCTTTCTCAAGGACACCTCGAATATACCAGTCTAAAATATCTTCCGGGGCAGCCCGATCCTGACGCTCCACAAAAGCCCTGAAAAGATAATCATGATAAGGATATATAAAAGGGTCTCCTTTTCCCTGTTCTACAGCCTGCTGGGAAGACAGTTCCGCACTGGGCACAATTTTAAACGTACCTTTGGGGATTACAGGGCGTTGATAGATATGTTCATTTACGTATTCTGCCAGGGTATAAACCTGATGTTTCCACAAATCCGCCAAAGCGGCAAAAAAACCTGCCTGATCACCGTAAAAAGTGGAATATCCGACCGTAACCTCACTTTTATTGGCATTGCAGGTAAAACCACCCCCAAAGGCAGCAGCGGCAGCGGCCAGGACCCGGGCGGAACGATCCCTGGCTTGAATATTTTCCTGCATTATGGGAGACAGTTCTAACTTTACCCGGCAGTTATCCTTAAGCCTGGTGACAATTAAACTGCTGATTTGCTCAATAGTATGCTTAACGGAT
>CAYUXS010000055.1:0-4591 GCA_964448915.1 uncultured Peptococcaceae bacterium | reverse complement strand
CATACAGGCAGCCAAGATTTTGAGCCAATTGCTCCGCCAGGCTTTTGGTTGTTGCCGAAGTATAAGGGCCGGGCATGTTAACCAGTAAAACATTATCGGAACCAAGAACTATGCTGTATAGCGCCGCACTTAAGGCAGAATCAATTCCACCGGAAGCGCCGATAACTACCCTGTCCATCTTGATAGTTTTTAAAAAACCTTTAATGCCATATACAATTGCTTTATAAAGTGAAGAAACATCCTGCCTTGTGTCCGGTTCAACAACAGCCAGGTCAGTGCCCCCGGCATTTAAATCCAGCGGCACTATCTTCAGGCCCGGCTCAAAAGCTGGGCACACAGCCACAATATCGCCATTTTTGCTGAACAGCACACTGCAGCCGTCGAAAACATAAACCGTTTTGCCGTTATTTTGAACGCCAACATTGTTTATATACACTAACGGGGTACTATTATTTTTAGCCAAACCTGCATATGCTTTTTTGTCATCCTGCCCGAAAACATAAGGTAAGCAGGACATATCAACTATTAAGTCCAATGGCATGCCGTTTAAGCCACCTGGGAAACCAACTTTCAACGGCCGGCCGTCAATATCAAATATAACCGGCGGGCACATTTCCTGCAAACTTGTGTTGTTTTCCCGGGCAAGTTTCTCAAGGCTGTAAAAGTGGCCGCATGGCACACCAGCCTTTACCCTAAAAGGATACGGGAAAATTTCCCCTCCCAACAACCTGCCGTCCTTTGCTGCAAAAATGGCATTATACTTCCGTACTCTCCCATCATCACCTGTTTTGCCCCAATCAACCGCCACATTGCCAAAAAGCACGCCTATGCCTTCAGAAGCCTTGATTATACGTTTGCCGTATTCTTCGCAATCCTTTAAAAAAGAAAGGTATTCCCAATCATCCCCCAACATATAACCGGTCACAGCCATTTCAGGGAACACTACCAAGTGAGCCCCTGCTTGCCGGGCCTCTGAGATCATTTTAAGCATCACATCAGTATTTAAATCCGGACGCCCGGGAATAACCTCCGGTTGGGCCAGGGCAATAATTACAGTTTCGGGCACTTTCATTTCACTCCAGTTCAAACAATTAATCCAGACAGCATTATAATTGTGTCTGGACTTAAATATCCTTCATCACTTAAATCTCAATTTTTTCTCCGGGATTTAACACCACTACTTCAACTCCGGGTGCGTTTTCCCGGGCTAATTTCTCAAATTCTCCCGCATCCTGGACCAAAATGGGAAAAGTCCTGTAGTGTATCGGTACCGCTATTTTGGGTTTAAGCATGGTCAAGCTGAAAGCTGCCTGCAGGGGATCCATGACAAAAACACTACCAATAGGAAGAAGTGCAAGGTCAATATTATAAAGCCTGCCCAATATGGCCATATCTGAGAAAATCCCTGTATCCCCGGCATGGTATATATTTTTACCGTCTTCCAAAGTAACAATAAAACCTGCGGGGCTGCCGGCCGAAGACGAATGGAAAGCCTGGGTCATGGTTATTTTTATCCCGTCTACGGTAACCGAACCGCCAATATTCATACCAATCCCATTTATAATGTTTTTATTGTTTAAACCTTCTTTTTTCAGTAAATCTGCCAGCTCCGGCTGGACTACAACCACCGCACCGGTTGCCTCAACCAAATAAGGAACATCGGTACCCAAATGGTCCCTGTGGTCATGGGTAACCAGTATAATATCACACTTGTCGATCTCTTCTTTTTTGACAGGGCAAGCAGGGTTTCCGGTTATCCAAGGGTCGATTAAGATATTCTTTCCCCTGCTGGTTGTAATTTGACAAGCAGCATGGCCAAGCCATCTTACTGTATTAAAAATGACCAATCCCCCCCTACTTAGTATAATCTCTAAAAATCTATAATTATACCCGCTCATGATGGGGATAATGTTTAACTATTTGCATAGCCAGGTCCAACTGCTTTCGGACATCAACCTTCAGCTGGGGACTGATTGATTTCATTACCTCGCCCTCGGTAGACACCACATAGGAAGGCGGCAAGCTGTTTAAAGTGATAGCTGCAATATCCAGCTTGCATCTTTCACAACCGCAAGTATTATATTGCTTTATAGCTCCATCCAGCATTGAAAAAAGGACAATTTCAGCAACATTAATCAAACGCATATCAAAACTTCCTTTCTAGGAATTGCAATAAACCTTTTCGCTTTAATTACTTGATTATCCTGCTTGTTTAATTTTTTTAAGAAAAATATAAAAACTGCCTTAAAGGCAGTTTTATATCTTTTGGCTAACCTTCAACCAACTCCCGTACTGGAACGTTATAGTTCCCCTCATCCGATGATACATTGGCAGTCTCATTGCCCGGGCTTAAGCTTTCAATCCATACCGGTTTGTTCCGGTGAAGCACCCTTATATTTTCTTTGGATTGGAAAATTTGCATTGCTCTGCTGTAGTCCACTAATCATCCCCCACTTTTAATAATGTCTGTTACCAGCTTATTATTTTCCATTTTGCAAAAGTGATTCATCCGGCATGCATAAACTTATAGATAATTCTCCAGATCAGCCCATTTATCCAATATCCCAAAGGGTTTATAGGCAATCAACTCATCGGCTGTGCATATTCCCCAGGTTACTCCCAGGCTCCGTACCCCGGCTGCATTGCCCGCCTCAATATCAAAACCGCTGTCGCCGATATAAAATGCTCCCGAACGTCCGGCGCCCAATATCTCCAGAGCTTTTAAAACCGGTTCCGGGAAGGGTTTATGTTTAATCACATCCTGGGCTGTTACAACAACATCCATATATTTGGCAATCCCGGTAAACTCCAGGGCTTTCATAGTGCCCGGGCGCCCTTTTGAAGTAACCACCCCAATCTTGATACCCTTTCTTTTTAACCTATCCAGCATGGCTGAAGTTCCCGGGAAAAGGGTTATGTACTTGTCGTGCTCACAATAATAATGCCTTTGGTAGTTTTCAATAAATTGTTCTGCTTGTTCTTCACCGGCAAAATGAACAGCAATGTCTTTCAAAGTCCTGCCTATCCACTTCATTACATCATCATTGCCCCAGTTTATGCCCATGTCCTTAAAAACCTTGAAATATGTGTGTTTGATTAATGGCAGTGAATTCACCAAAGTCCCGTCCAAATCAAAAAGCACTGTCGTTTCGTTAGTATTCATAAACGCACTCCATCTTACTGTATTTGCAAACTATTCATATTTTATCATACTTAAGCAAAGCGATATGCCAAACTAAAGGAGTTCCTGTTTGGCTCAAGAATATGGTATATTATTGTGAACATATGTAAGGAGTGTATACAGATGTCAATCAGCAAAAAGATAGAAGGTTACTTGTCTTCTGCGTCCTGGATTAGGAAAATGTTTGAGGAAGGCGAAAAACTTCGTGCAATCCATGGTGCCGATAAAGTTTATGATTTTACTCTCGGCAACCCTGATATTGAGCCACCAAAGAAATTTCACGAAGAGTTGTTGGAACTGGCTAAAAACCCGGTTCCAGGAATGCACCGGTATATGAGCAATGCCGGATACTGGGAAACCAGAGATGCTATTGCGTCCGCTCTTAAAGAAGACACGGGCTTGCCTTTTAATGCCAACCACATTGTTATGACAGTAGGGGCTGGAGGTGCCCTGAATGTCGTATTAAAAACCTTGCTGGACGATGGCGATGAGGTAATTGTCTTTAAGCCCTTCTTTGTTGAATACACCTTTTATATTGACAACCATAACGGCAAAACAGTTATCGTTCCCACCAAGCCTGATTTCATGCCTGATCTTGAAGCATTGTCTCAAGCTATAAACAAAAAAACCAAAGCCATTATAATTAATTCACCCAACAACCCCACCGGCGTAGTTTACAGTAAAGATGTACTGGATAATTTAGGTGAAGTTTTATCTCAAAAGGAAAAAGAACTGGATAAGGCAATTTACCTTATCTCAGACGAACCGTATTCCAAACTGGTATACGATATTGATAAGGTGCCCAGTGTCTTTTTATCTTACCAAAACAGCATAGTTGTCACCTCCCACAGTAAAGATTTGGCCCTTCCGGGAGAGCGTATCGGTTATATTGCAGTAAACCCGGATATCGTATCTTTGGATTTATTAGTTGAAGGTCTTGTGTTCTGCAACCGGACCCTGGGATTTGTTAACGCACCTGCTTTAATGCAGCGCCTGGTAAGAAAACTGCAGCACGAAAAAGTAGATTTGAATTCATACAAAGAAAAAAGAGATTTATTATATAACCATCTTGTTAAATTAGGGTTTGAAGTAGTCAAACCCCAAGGGGCATTCTACCTTTTCCCGAAATCTCCAATTGCCGATGATATTGAACTCGTCAGGATGGCTCAAAAACATAATATCCTGATCGTACCCGGCAGCGGTTTCGGGCAGCCCGGATACTTCAGGTTAACTTACTGCATAGACAAAAAAATCATTGAAAACTCGCTTCCTGCCTGGGACGCCCTGGCTAAGGAAATTTTTAGCAGGTAACCTGGAACATATGACAAAGAACCAGCCACATGGACGGTTCTTGTGGTTGGTAACACAAAAGCCCCTGCACTAAAGCAGGGGCTTTTGTGTTAAATTTAA
>CAYUXS010000054.1:4865-8718 GCA_964448915.1 uncultured Peptococcaceae bacterium | reverse complement strand
TCATCCATAGCTATAGAATGGAATAAGTATGTATCGCTGTATCGAACCCAATACTTGGCCCCACTCTTAAACTCGGGGGAGTAAAACCAGGTGCCCCTATCCTTGATCGTAAACTCACCGCGTAGAGTAGGCGAAATGTTTTTGCCGGTTGAGCAATCAAAAGTTTTAACTAGTTTCCAGTTCCCTTTTTTGCCTGTGAAAATATGAGTTTGCTGGCGGGCTATATCAACCCAGACCATATATGGTTCCTTACTTTCAAAGCCTTTAAGGTTAACAAAAGCCTCAACCTGTTCTTTAGTCATCTTCTCGGTTATCGTTTCCGGATCGGGAGGAATAATAAGCGCACCGGCCGGCACCCACCCGGTCACCCCGTCATTATTTTCCACCTTATACCACTTATAAGCCCTGTCCTTAATTATTTGAACTTGAGTTCCCTGCGGTAAGTATCCTACCTCCTGTATGCCATTATAATGGCGGTACACGTTGGTCCCGCTCTTTATAACAGCTATTACCGGTGAAGGTTTAACCATATCCAATATAACGTTTCTATCTAAACTGGCAAAATTTCCGGTCAGGGCCTCTCCTTCTCCTTTTGCCATACCCTTTTCTGTTTCGTTGACTACCTGCTTGCTCGAAATCACAGTTTCCACCGTTTTTGCTTCTGATACTACATAACTAGTTAGCAAGAATAAACTTATGCCAACAATTAAAAACTTTTTCATTATATTTTACCTTTCAGTAATTTATTCCAAATAATTATAAAGTTTGATTATTAACCTCTTAAATAATAACATATAAGGAATTTATCTGTAAACAGATGTCGTATATTGTCTATTATAGGATCAAAATAAAAAAGCCTCATTATTTTGCGGCTACCTTATAACTTGAGTATATTTGTGGCAACATAACACCAAGCAAACTAATACTATGGAGGAATGCTTGTGAAAATTGCCATAATCGGAGCCGGAGTGGCTGGAATGGCTTGTGCTTATGAATTGGAGAGGCATGGCATTTTTCCTGATATATATGAACAACGGCACCGGCCGGGGGACATGTTTGACCATTGTGCCGGTGTTCTTGAGATCTTTACCAGGCCAAAAGATCCTATTAAAAACCTGCAAGAGGAATTTAATATATCAATAAATCCAATTGCGGTTATAAAAGCTATAGAAATGAAATCCCCCCAAAAAAAAGTAACAGTTAGAGGAAAAAACCTGGGTTATTTTTTCTTAAGGGGCCATGATCCAGCTTCAGTAGAATCACAGTTGTACAAAAAACTGCAAACACCGGTAATTACAAATACCAGGGTACAATACAGCCAGTTGGCTCAGAGCTATGATTATGTCATTGTAGCTAATGGCAGCAATGATGCCAGCAAACGGGAAGGAATCAGCACACCCATTATACAAACGATGCTTATTGGAGGCATAGTAATTGGACGCTTTGATGTCAACACTTTAAGCATGTGGGTTGACAACCGGTACGCAAAAAAATGCTATGCCTATATGTGCCCCATCGAGGAAAAACGGGCTTTCCTGGGCTTGGTGGTTAATGACAGCACTTTTGAGGAAGCCAGGGAAAAGTGGAAATTATTTTGGGATATCGAACAACACCCTTATGATCAGGTAAATGAAATAGTTGTTGAACATATTGCCAGTTTTGTATACCCTCATCAAGTAGGAAATATATTATTCGTTGGTATAGCCGGGGGATTCCAGGAACCATTCCTTGGTTTTGGCTTATCTGCATCTGTCAAAAGCGGTATACTGGCAGCCAGGTCCATAGTTTACAACCAAAAGTATGAAGATCTGCTGTTCCAGTTAAAAAAGGATATGGAACATTCCATAATGTTAAGAAATGAATTAAACAAGGCCGAAAACAAACATCTTGATATTCTTTTAAAAGCCATATCAATACCACCGCTAAAAAGAATAATTTACAATACAAATATAGACTGGATTCGAATAGGAACGAGCTTCTTGGCTAAAACCAAAAAAATATTTCAAAAAAATTAGCCGGTAAATGGGACTGCCACATTTTTTAAATATTTGCCGGTATAGGGAGGGTTACCGTGTTATTTGTCTAAATTAAAGTTATATTGATGTTATATATCTTTTTACCCATGAGGAACCACATGAAAATCAAATGCTATGCAGCCTTCTTGCTTATAATAGGTTTATTGGCTGCCGGCAAAGCCGCTTTAGCTTTGCCGGTTTACTACCCGGATCTTAAAAATTCCTTTGCTGAAGAGCCGGTGAAAAGACTATCGGCTTTAGGAATCGTAGAAGGGCTAAGCCCAAATGAGTTCAGACCAAATGAGCCAATAACCAGAGCCCAATTTGCCCTATGGCTTGCCAAAACCATGGGCATAAGCCCAATTTATCCCCAGGAAAGCTCTTTTCAAGATATACCTTCAAACAAGCCGGAAGCAGGCTATATTGAAAGCCTTGTATCACTGGGTGCCATTAAAGGCACAACTAGATTAAATTTTATGCCAGATAAACCGGTTACCCGCCAAGATGCCGCCGTCATGATCTACCAGGTTGCCGGTAAAAGGTCCGGATATTTTCCTGCCGGCACCAACTACAAGGATAAAGAGCAAATATCTTCTTATGCTTCCAACAGCGTTGCCTTTGTAACCCATAAAGGCTGGATGAGCGGTTATAATCAATATTTTCATCCCTCGCAGCCAATGACAAGGGCTGAAGCAGCGGCTTTACTGGCAAAATTATTAAACAGCAGGAAGTCGGAAGCACTTACCGCCATACCAACCGTATCTTCCCGGGAAAAAAGCATAACAGCGGGAGAAACCGGTAAAATTGAGTTTGAAACTGCCGGGGTATCCTTACCTTTTACAGCGGTATTCGGTACCGACAACCCTGATATCTGTGATATCGGTTACGACGGGGTGTTTACAGGTCTACAAGCCGGCAACAGCACAATTACCGTTAATACCGGGTACAATTCCTTCCGGGTCAATATGTCGGTAAAAGCCTCAAAGCCGGGAGTGGCTGTAACCGGAAAGAAAGATTTTGGCACCGAAATCGATTTTAGCTACACGGTTACCCAGCAAGCACCCGATGCATCTTTTAAAAATCTGGAGGAAAAAACCAATCCCGGCCCTGTGGATGGTTTAACATCCCAAAGCGACACTTGGACCGGTTTTTTACGCCAACAGGGCCGTGACATCCTGGTCGATCTGCAAAAAACTACTTCAATCAACGGTGTTTCCCTTGAATTTTTGCAAAACCCCTCCTGGGGAGTCTGGTTTCCGGAATACCTAAAAGCCGAACTGTCTTTAGACGGTTCAGCCTGGCAGCATTTGGGATATGTTTACCCTGGGATTAACCCTTCAGGTGAAGAAACTAAACAGGCAAAGTTAACCTTAACCTTCTCCCCGGTAAATACCCGTTATATAAAATTAAGTTTCCCTGTGGATATATGGGTTTTTGCCCGGCACTTGACGGTTAAAAGTTCTGCAGCGCCGGAAACGCCCGCCATACTGCCGGTTTCCGGATTGATTAAAAGCCTTTCAGCAGGCGATTCAAGCCAGGCAGTAAGCGGCGATGATATTTTACTGGTATATACCGGCGACAACAGTATCAACCAAACCTTTAAAACCCATGACTTTACTCCCTTAATTACCTATCAGGAGCGGAGCGGGAAAATAAAAGGCCGGATGTTTGACACCATCCTATTCCTTCCTTACTATGGGATGCCCGCCGACAAAAATATATGGTCTTTATATGTAGAAGACCTGTTTGCACCCGATAAGCAGCTTCATGCCCTAGACAAAGCGGTAGATTGGGTTAACACTTATTCAGATCTAAATATAAGAGAAAAAGTTATACTT
>CAYUXS010000054.1:0-4855 GCA_964448915.1 uncultured Peptococcaceae bacterium | reverse complement strand
CTGATATTAACCGGGAGCTTTTGGGGCCAACCCAAGATCGCTTTGCCATCGTTAAATGGTATTATGACACAATAACCAACAAATGGAATAGTGCCGGTTTTAAGAACTTAGATCTTGTGGGCATATATTGGTACGGGGAATCTATAGAAAAGTACCCCGGAGAAAAAGAATTATTACTTAATACTGCCCGTATAATCAGAAATGACAATCTTGGCTTTTATTGGATTCCCTATTACGGGGTTAAAGGTTATGAAAACTGGCGTTCCTATGGATTTACCAAAGTGTTTCTACAACCAAATTATTTTTCCATCAACAAACCCCCGCTGGAACGCATGGACGCTGCCGCAAAAATAGCCGGCAAGTATAATATGGGTATTGAAATAGAACTGGATGAAGCTGTATTCACCAATGAAGATTTCTACAATATATTTTACAGCCAATTAAAAAGAGGCAAAGAATTGGGTTTGGACAAACTAAACAATGCCTATTACGCAGGACACGTTAAGAAAACATTGCTCATGGCGGCTCGAAGCATTGAGCCAAAAATCCGCTCTGTTTATGATGACTTGTACTTGTGGATTAGCGGTAATTATAAATAAGATACCCGGATAAAAAAAGCATTAGCTTGCTCTCGCAGCAAGCCAATGCTTTTAATACTGGAGCGGGTGATGGGAATCGAACCCACGTAGCCGGCTTGGAAGGCCGGTGCTCTACCACTGAGCTACACCCGCAAGTAACATGTTAAACCGGCAACACATTTATTTTACATAAAAACATACTATTAGTCAAAGACATTATTGAATTATTTGTTGCCGTCAAATTATAAATAAAATATCTGTGCTTTAACCGTGCCGTCGTTTATCTCAAGGATACCATAACTGGGTTTGTTCCCATACCTTGGTCTGGCCAAGCTTCCCGGATTGATAAGCAGCAGTCCTTTGCCTTCTGAACCCTCAGAAATGCCTGTTTCAATTAAATCAGGTATATGGGTGTGCCCATAAACAGCCACCCTGGCTTCAAGCTCAAAAGCCCTGCATTGGAGTTTGTAGCGGGACAACTTGACTTGATACCGGTGGCCGTGGGTTATATAAACAAGGCAGCCTTCCAAATCCAACAGCAGCTCTTCCGGGCCCTCAATAAAAGGATCGCAATTGCCTACAACAGCTTTAACCGGTATTCCTACCTGGGATTCTATTGCTGCGGCATCCCGGTAATGATCCCCGGCATGGATAAGCATATCAACAGTGCCCATTTTATTTATGGCTTTAATAGCGCCAGCTATTGAACCGTGTGTATCACTAATCAAACCTATTCTCATTTAACCACCGGTATTTTTACTTTTGAATTATACTTTTCCTTCATTAATAAGCCCTGATATTATTTCCTTGATTAACGCCAATGCCTTCCCCCTGTGGCTGATACTGTTTTTTGTCTTTGAATCCAACTGTGCAAAGGTTTTTCCCAATTCCGGAATTTCAAATAAAGGATCGTAACCAAAACCCCCATCGCCTTGGACAGTTTCACTGATTACACCCCGGCAGACACCTTCGGCTGTAAAAACCTGGCCCCCGGGAAGTGCCAAAGCTATAACACACCTGAAACCGGCACCCCTTTTTTTTCTTGGCACTCCCTTCATCAACTTTAACAGCTTCTCATTATTTCTTTGGTCATTGCTATCCTCACCGGCAAAGCGCGCGGAAAAAACCCCGGGAGCACCGTTTAAATAATCAACCTCAAGCCCCGAATCATCGGCCAACGCTGCTTCACCCAAAGCCTCACATACCGTCTTTGCCTTTTTAACAGCATTTTCAGTGAAAGTTTTGCCATCTTCAATGATATCAGGTACTTCCGGATAATCCCCTAAATATGACAATTTAACACCTAAGGGGCTCAGCAGTTCAGTCAATTCCAGCAGTTTACCCCGGTTTGCACTGGCCAAGACAATGTGCATTTAATCCTCTCCTATTTTCGCTGCAATGCTTCCCAGCACTTCTTTCTGGCAGTTTATTAAGTATTTAATCCCCTCGCCTGCCAAGCTCAACATTTGATCCATTTGCCCTTTGCTGAAAGTGGCCTCTTCACCTGTGCCCTGGATTTCCACATACTTACCGGCACCGGTCATTACTACATTCATGTCTACATCGGCAACACAATCTTCAGAATAACACAAATCTATCATCGGTTCGTCACCGATTAGGCCTACACTGACAGCAGCCAAAAAATCTTTAATAGGAAGAACAGGGATAGCCTGTTTTTCAACCAGGGTGTTAAGGGCTATTGCCAATGCTACAAAAGCCCCGGTTATCGATGCTGTCCTGGTGCCGCCGTCAGCTTGAATGACATCGCAGTCAAGGGTAACAGTTCTTTCGCCAAGGACTTCAAGATCTACCACGGCCCTAAGGCTTCTCCCAATTAGCCTTTGAATCTCATAGGTCCTCCCGGCCAGCTTGCCTCTTGATGCCTCCCTTGCCGTACGGACTTCGGTAGCCCTTGGCAGCATCCCATACTCGGCAGTAACCCAACCGTTGAGGCATTCCAACTTCCTAAAAGGAGGAAGCCTGTCCTCTATTGAAGCCGTACAGATAACCCTGGTATCTCCTACCTCTACCAACGCCGATCCCTCGGCATATTTGTTATAATCCCTTGTAATTTTAACCGCCCTTAATTGATTTGGACTCCTGCCATCTGCTCTAACCACAATTTAACCTCCATTTATATCGCCGGGAATTGTTAATATACAAAATACGTATCACCTTCCACAGCAATATCCACGTAATTGCCATACCCTTCTTCAGCTTCTTTTTTTATTTCTTCAAGATTATACTCGGGCCAAAAATGGGTTAATATCAACTGCTCTGCTTTTGCCTTCCTTGCCAATAAACCCGCCTGCCTGGCGGTCATGTGATGCCCTCTTACTTTTTCCGCATCCTTGTCCATTCCACTGGCCTCACACATTATGATATCCGCTTTTTGCGCAAATAAAGCCAATTCATCGAAAGGCGCCGTGTCCCCTGAATAAACAAAATAACCTGAACCGTCGACCCCAACCGCATAGGAAGGCACCGTATGCTTCGCAGGTAAAAAGTAGTACCGGACGTTGCCTAATTCAAAAACTCTCGCCATTATGCCGGGGGGTACTTTTTCCCATGGTAAATCCTCAATATATACAGCTTTAAAAGCTTTATTAAGCCCTGCAAGCCTGGTTGCAGTTTCTTTTGGCTCGCTGGGAAGCAGCAAGGTAACCGGCCCCAGCGCCCTGCTGCCGTCACTGATTGCCCCTTCAATTGCATGCCTGAAACAATCCAAATCAGCAATATGGTCCGGGTGGAGATGTGTCAGCACTATTGCCTTAATAGCGCGGAAATCAAAAAGCTTGCACATCTTGCTAAAAGCCCCGTGTCCCATATCTATTACCACATTAGCGTTGCCGTCCTGCACTACATAACCTGAGCAAGCTCCACCAGCCCTGGGATAAGGAGCCCAGCAACCAAGAACGGTTATTCTCATTTTCATACCTCCAAACAGCATTATATATGTTGTTCACTGCATATAAAAAAGCTGGTAGCTGGCAGCTGACCCAAAAGAAATACCCGATGTCTCCTGAATTCTGACTTCCGGCTTCCGGCATTTAAGGAATACCAATAAGCTAAGCTCCAAGCATCTCTAAAAATGAATCAATTCTTATTTTAGTCCTGGCATCAAGTTTATTGGGACGATCCCCTTCCAGGGTCAATACCGGCAAATCAATTTTTTTCCTTATAATCATATCTTCAATTTGCCTGTAACAAAAGCTTTGGGCGTAGTGGATTACTCCATCAATACGCCGCCTGTCAATTTCCCTGCAAATGTCCTCCAACCGGTAAAAGATCCCGTAAGGGTATGAATAAAGCCTATATTGCTCGGTTAAGCATGATACCTGAAAAGGCATGGAGAACTGGCGCTGAACCTCGTTATATACTACCCTTGCACCTTTTTCCTCCAAATAATTGTAAAGATCATCCATAATAGGCGGCACGCCTATATATCCGAGACGCAAATAACCATCCTTTGGTGATCTTGCCTGTACTTCCATAATTTTTTCTTCGACCTTAATGTTAAATTTTTCCGGATCGCCTTCAAAATCACTGCAAGATATCTGGAACAAATGGTTTTCCCAACTGCTAACAAGGTTATCATGCCAGGTAAGGTAATCCAACTTGTGCACTTTGGCTCGGATTTCATCAAGCCTGGCTTTTGTCTTATTAACTTCCGCCCATTCAACACCCAAATACTCCATTAGTTTTTCCAATTGGAGCTTTAGTAAATCATAGTCCCGGTCAAAAGGAAACGCAAAAGGCAGGCACTCAATATTTTCCAGCTGTAAAGTTTCCATCAGGGCGTGGGTATTACTGCAGTCCCCTTGAGTAACCGCAATTACTCTCTTTATGCCGGTTTCCAATACGGTAGTGTATATCCCCTTTATCCAAGCACATACATTTCTCGGGTAACCGGCCATTTCCGCCTCATCCACCAGCCTTCCCGGATTTTTTGCCTGGATAAATACATTGTTTAAATCAACCGGTATTAACCCGGCAGCATATATTATCTCAGAAGGCACCGTAGTGCTGATACCTATCCTTTTATCCAACATTCAACCACTGTCCTTTAATGATAGCATATCCTGCCATCTTTCCATCATTATAGATTATAACAGAATTGTTTAGTTTTAAGAGTTACTCATTACTTTTAATAATTTCAAAAGCCTTTGCCAAATCGTTCTCCTTTACAACCAATCTTATCCCGCCTACCGACATGGCGGTCAAATAAGTCCCCAAAGACTCATCAAATATATAAGCCTTTATCCCGTTTGTTTCTA
>CAYUXS010000053.1:3593-8810 GCA_964448915.1 uncultured Peptococcaceae bacterium | reverse complement strand
ACAAGCTATATCAACTTAATGCGTGCACATATTGATAAAGAAAACACAGTCCTATTTCCATTAGGAGATAAAATGATACCGATCGGTGAACAAAAGCAGCTACTAAACCGGTTTGAGGAATTTGAAGAAGAGGTCATGGGAAAAGGAGTACACGAAAAATTACATGAACTTCTTCATAAGTTTGAAGCTAAATACCTGAAATAGATCGGAAAAACGTAAAAAAATGGTATGATGAATGTAGCTTGGCAAATATGAGAGGAATGGTGTTTTGTGTTATTGGTTTGTAGATTACTAACATCAGATATTGTAATAAAAGGGGAGGTGATTGTTGAATAACAGGCCAACACCTCCCTACGGTAGCGAGTTGCCATAAATATGGGAGGAGTTAAATTGAACAAAATAAATCTCTATGATTTGGGCCTTACTGAAGAATACATTGAAGAAGCCCAACAGTATAAAGGAGAACTATACATTGCAAGAGTGTCTGCACAATATAAAGACATGTATAAGGTTATCACTGAAAATGGGGAAATGACAGCGAAAATCTCCGGGAAGCTGGGTTATTTATCAAATTCTGCAATGAACTATCCTGCAGTCGGAGATTGGGTTTTACTGGATAGAATGGATGACAGTAATGGTATCGGGATTATCCATTATATACTTCATAGAAAAAGTTTTTTTGAAAGAAAAATCTCCGGTACCAGAATGGAAAGCCAAATAGTTGCAGCCAACATTGATACAGTCTTTATATGTATGTCCCTAAACAATGATTTTAATCAACGCAGGTTGGAACGATATATTTCAATAGCCTGGAGCAGCATGGCGATGCCGGTGGTAGTGTTAACAAAATCCGACTTATGCAGTGATGTTGAAAGCAAGATCTTGGAAGCCGGGTCTGTTGCCATTGGCATAGATATACTGGTAACCAACACTATATCGGAGAATGGGTATCTGGCAGTTAAAAAATATATTAAAAATGGAGAGACAGTAGCTTTTATTGGTTCATCGGGAGTGGGCAAGTCATCCCTCATTAACCTGCTGGTAGGAGATAAACTTCTTAAAACAAATAGTTTAAGGACTGACGGTAAAGGAAGGCATACGACTACTCACAGGGAGTTGATTGGTTCTTGGTGGGGGAGTCGTTATTGATACCCCGGGAATGAGAGAATTAGGGATAATAAGTGCCGATTTAGACAAATCTTTTAGCGACATAGAGGAATTAGCTAAAAGGTGCAGGTTTTCGGATTGCCGCCATGAAAATGAGCCAAAATGTGCTGTTAAAGAGGCTATAGAAGAAGGCCGGCTGGATATCCAACGTTTGGAAAGCTTTAAAAAACTACAAAGAGAATTGAAGTATAGCCTGCTAAACTCAAGACAGTTGGAGAGAGAAAAAATTAATAAAATGTTTGGAAGTATTGGAGCTATGAAAGAAGCCCAGAGGTATATCAAAAATAAAAATAAGACAAAGTAGGTCATTAAGCAAGGTGACTATTCCAATTAGCAGCATGAAAAAGAAGGCTGTTGCACTAGAGCCACTTCAAAGTGGCCTTTGTGTACTGGCAGCTTCACAATAAGGTTATCCGATTTTTTAGGAAAAGGAAGGATATTATGAAATTGAGTGATATGCCCAACATAGGCAAAGAGCTTGAAAGCAGGCTAATAAAGGCAGGTATCAAGACACCCCGGGAATTAATTGAGTTAGGTAGTAAGGAAACATTTTTTAGAATGAAGCTTATTGATGAAAGTACCTGCATTAATGTGCTGTATGCTTTGGAAGGAGCCATTCAAGGTATTAGATGGCATCATTTGTCACCGGAGGACAAGGCCGGTTTAAAAAGCTTTTACCAAAAGATTAGTCATTCCAGTACGCCTGATAACGGTTTCAGGTTAAGATAATGCAATGCTTGATTAACTGCATATAAATCATATATTCTTTTCTCCAGGAAGAACCTGATAACTAAATCAAAGGTGTCGCTATCAGACAATGAATAACCTGCAGCGTTTAAGAGTTCACAGGTTTCTTTCTTATCCAGCTCAAGGGCCATAGCCAAAGCAATAACAGAACTCTTACCAGGCCGGTAATTATGTTTGGAGCGGATTTTGGAAAAATGCCTGCGATCAATTCCGGCTTTTTTATATATTTCTGAGTCATTTAAACCTTTTTTATCAATAAAGTTAAATAAAACTTGGCTAAAGGTTGGTTTGCGGGTATTATTTATAAAATCCTCCAATTCGTAATGAGGTACGTTTTCAAATACACTGTCTTGAGCCGCAGGAAACTCAAGAAGGGATGTTTCAAGCGGGTCAGTGTGTTTTTCAATATATTCTTTTAATTCTATTAACAGTTTTTTGTCCAGCATATTTAAAACCCCTCAATATCCCAGGACAGTTGCCAATATTTTAATTGTAATATGATTAAAGATTTGAAAAGATGCTGCGTTTGCAAGCGTGGCCATAGTAAGACAAATGGTTTATGTTGGGATCATAAACCATCTGTCTGATAACGTATTTTTTCTCCATTGTTGTTATCTTGAATTAAGATTGGAGATGACCAATCAAATTTTTGGCGGCTGGTTAGATTTGTTTTTGCTGCACTTTCTTTTAAATATTCTTTAGCCTTTTGCAAATGAAAACCTATATAAGTATGTTCTTTTACCTCTTTGATTAGTTTCGATGCGTAAGTTTGTTCCGGGTTAATTACTTTTTCTTTTGCAGTTTTGATAATACCGTTAAAGAGCTCTTTATTAAAATCTAAAGTATTGATTAGATCCTCCAACTCTCCAAAGATACTCAATGCCTGCTCCTTAAAGGGAACAGGATGTCCCAGATCATTGTAGATTTCATCGCTGTTATCCACCCATGTAAGGTTTGCTAAAGCATGGTTGAAGTTTGCAATTTTCTGCTGGTTTTTTGCAAAGACAAAATCCGGTTTCATGAGAAAATATATAATAAATAGATGAACCAGATATAAATCTTCGATTGCTATGCCATTCTTATCAAAAGGATTTAGATCAAAAATCCTGAATTCCAGATGACCTACCCCGTCACTTTTTAATTGGTTTAAAAGGTCTTCTTTACAGCTTGTTTTTAAGCGAACCGGGCTGTATAGTTCACTGGCGGCCTCAATCTTTCCCTGGGCGATCAATAAGTTAATATCCCTTACATGTTCTTCTATAGTTTCATAGCTGATGATAAAATTCTCCTTATTCTTAAACCCATAATTGCTGTTTCTAATCGAACATAAATTTTTACAGCAGTAACCATCGCAGGCAATTTTTTCGCGAAGTCCCGGATTTATTTTATATGTGTTGTGGGCTATGGGGCTGGCGCCTGTTAAATAAATCAGCAACCACCGGTATTTAAGAAAATATTTGGCTATCTTTAAATAAATATTATTTCTAAAATCAAAATAAGGCTGTTTATCACCAAGCTTTTTGTATAAAATTAGGAGCAGATCTTCACTAAAAGAAAAGTTGTAATGAATACCGCAAAGCAAACATTTTTGGCTTCCATATTTTTTAGCCATTCTTTCCCTGTATTTAGTTTTTTCAAGCCCTTCTTCTCCAAAATCCGCTATCGGTATATGTTTATCGCCCGGCAAGATTGGAGGGTTGCTTTGAGGCCATAAATACTCATTTTTTAGAGTTAAGGCAACAATATCCTGTAAATTATCAAGGAATTGATAAGCTTCCTGGATACTGCTGCAGACGGGTGTTCTTATCTCTATCTGGGACTCTGAGAAGTCTGTTGTTATATAGGGGTTTTTTAGTTTGCAGCCAAATTCAACGGGATGTGGTGTTAAAGCTAACATTCCCATTTCGTCCACTCTAACGATTTCTTTTTCCAGGCCAAAATTACCTTTAAAGATGTAAGGGACTAATTGCTCTTCAAGTAAATATCCGATAATTTTATTCTCAAAGCCTCTCAATATAACACCTCCAGGAAAATGCCGGAAAATTGTTTTGTCATTTTAGGGACAATAACTGTGCCAAGCGGTGAGTTAATCCAACAAAGGTTTGTCCATAAACATTCAGGCCTTGTTTTTAGCTATTCGTAAAACGGGCAGAAATTGTTTCATTTGCAAATGTTACTAAAGTGGTCAAGTTTAAGTTAGCATATATGGAAGCTAGAAGCAATGAGGAAATTCCATGGTTTAAAATGTCGCTTGTTAAGCGACCAAACAATGTATTAACAGAAGTAAAATTATACCAATGATTACACATTGAAAGGAATGGTATATATGAGTGCTAACTTAACTGAGATAGTGTTCCTGCTTGACCGGAGCGGTTCTATGGGAGGGCTTGAAAGCGATACCATAAGGGGTTTTAATGCATTCATTGAAGAGCAATGCAAATTGGAAGAAGAAACAATTGTAACTGCTGTCCTTTTTGATGATAAGTATGAAATATTATGGAATGGCATTAAAGCCGGTGAAGCAAAGCTTACTGATAAAGAATATTTTGTAAGAGGGTATACGGCTTTGCTGGATGCGGTGGGAAAAACTATTTTGGAGGTAAGTGTTAGAATATCCAAAACAAAAAAAGAGGAAAGGCCGGATAAAGTAATTTTCGTTATTACTACAGATGGATTGGAAAATGCCAGCCGGGAGTTCACCTATAACGTAGTAAAAAGCTTAATAAAATATCATCAGGAGATGTATGGCTGGGATTTTATTTTTCTTGGTGCAAATATAGATACTGCAAAGGAGGCAGATAGGCTTGGAATCAACACAAATAACGTATTTGATTTTGAAGCCTCAAAAACAGGAATTAAGGAAATGTACTGCATGGTAAATGATACTGTATTGAAAAAAAGAACCGGTAAAATAAATAAGCAAAATACTTGACTTGCTGGATATAATTAGAAGTAGTTCCGTATTTCTTATATAGGGAGAACTATTGGCGAATGCTTCTTTGCCTATAAGGCTATTTATTCAGCTGGCAATGGCAGCGAATTAAATGGTGAATCAAACAAAGATAACCATATCTTAGCAAGATAAGATATGGTTATCTTAAATATAGCTTACTTTATAAGCTGAGCATAATCAGGGTGTTGTTCATCAAAAATTCCAATGCCGGCTGTGGCACTTGCTTTAACTGCACAATCCAAATGATCTGAAAAGAAATTTACCGGAACCACACTTCTGCCGGTATCATCGGGTAATCTCACTGGTGCTGAAATACTGGCTTCTATCCCATTCTCAAGAATGATATTGCT
>CAYUXS010000053.1:0-3583 GCA_964448915.1 uncultured Peptococcaceae bacterium | reverse complement strand
TTGCTGTTTATTTTTAGTTTAATAATTTTCTCTTTTCCTTCAACAGTGATGGTTTGCGAATTGCCATCCCAGGAGACTTTCACACCTAAAGATTCTGCAACTGCCCTTAGCGGAACATAGGTAACTCCTTCCTCAAGGAATGCCTGTTGTTCACTGCTTACGGCTTTTCCGTTTACAAATAAGTTCACCGGTTGGTTTGCCGCTGCTGCATTGCTTATGCCAAAAATAAAGCATCCTAAAACTGCAATAATAATGACTTTCCGGGTGAATTTTTTCATTGCGGGAACCCCCAATCAGTAATTCTAAATTTAAGACGTTTGATAAGTAATAAAGTTCCCTTATCATATAACAATGTATGGTAAAAAGATTGAAGGTGCAATGAGAAAATATGTCGAATAGTGCATAAAATGGAAGCAAGGAAAGTGTTTATCTTTTAACTGTTTGAGGTTGGAAAAATGATAAAACACAAACATTCATTAAATATACTGCTTTCGGTTGTCATTGCCGCTGCTATAATCTTTGCCTTGGGATTGGCCAATCATACAAAGAATAAGTTTGAAAAAATATCGCCGCATCAGGGAGTCCTTGACCTGTCTCAATGGGAACCTGCACAGAGCAAGTATATTAATCTTAACGGAGATTGGGAATTTTACTGGCAAAAGCTTCTCTCATATAATGATTTAAATGATCATAACATAAAGCCCGATTTGTTGGGCAAAGTGCCCAGAGTATGGAATCGTTATGAACTTGATAACCGTAATTTACCGGGTTTTGGGTCGGCAACTTATCGCCTTAGGGTAATGAATGTAAAGGCTGGAGAAGAACTGGCTATTAGAATACCTACGGTTGCAACTGCGTACAACCTTTTTATCAATGAAAAGTTGATTGCCTCTAACGGAATAGTCAGCATGGATCAAAATAAACACCTGCCGGAGTACCGTCCTGTTTTGGCTGAATTTATAACTCCATCAGAGGATTTTGATATAATCCTGCAGGTGTCAAACTATTCCTATGCCCGTGGTGGAGTATGGTATCCGATTTTTTTGGGTTCTGCACAAATTATGCATGAATACGATAAAACTATCGGCTATAAGGATTTGTTTTTGGTTGGAGCTTTTTTTATAATGGCTCTTTATTATTTATGCATTTTAGTATTTCGAAAAGAGAGTGGCTGTTTGTATTTTGTCTTGCTTTCCCTGGCAGCCATAATTAGAACTATCATTTATGGTGATTATATAATTAACTTAATATTTCCCTGGGCAGGTTATCCAGTGACTGTATTTCTTGATTACCTGACAACGATTTGGTCGCCAGTACTAATGGTATTGCTCCTTGGAGAACTGTTTACTGAACAGAATTCTCCAAAGCTTAATAAATTGTTTTTAATTTATGCTGCTTTAATGTCCCTGTTTTTCATACTTTTCCCCATTCATATTTATACAAAGTTTACAGCTGCTTTTCAAACTGTGACTTTAACCATGGTGGCTTATGCATTTTCCTGCGTTGTCAGGGCATACATCGCAAGAAAAAAGGATTCTTTATTGGTAATGGCAGGAATGCTGACCGCAGCATTGGGGGGTCTACATGATATTCTTTATCATAACATCGTAATATTGTCCGTTATGGGGGAATTCTCAGCCTTGGGCTTCCTGGTATTTTTATTCTTATACGCAATTATCCTGGCCAGGCGATACTCAGAGGCTTTTGCAGAAGTAAAAACGTTGTCTGAAAAACTGATTGAGTTTGATAAATTAAAGGACCAGTTTCTTGCCAATACTTCACATGAAATAAGGACACCTCTAAATGCAATGATCAATATTGCCGACGGCATTGCAAGAGGTGCCCATGGCAAAGTTAACCAGGAACAAAAAGCAAGCCTAGCTATGATTACAAGCAGCGGTAAACGACTTGCCAACCTGATAAATGATATCCAGGATTATTCCAAATTAAAATATTTCAACTTAAAGATGAACTTTGAAGCCGTAAATTTAAAACGTACTGTTGATAGTGTTGTAGGTTCACTTATAAGTTTAAAACCTGCGGAAGTCCAAATTTTTGTTGACATACCGGATGATTTTCCGTATATCTATGCAGATGAAAACAGGCTGCTTCAAATATTATATAACCTTGTAGGTAATTCCTTGAAATTCACAAAGACCGGATATATTAAGATCTCGGCTGCAAGTACAGGGGAATATGCTGAAATATGTGTTGAGGATACTGGATTAGGTATTCCTGAAGATAAGCTTGAAGAGATATTTGATTCCTTCCACCAATTAGAAGATTCTCTTACCCGTAGGGTCGGAGGCACCGGCCTGGGGCTTTCATTAACTAAATACCTGGTTGAGGCACACGGCGGGAAAATATGGGTTGAGTCCAATTTAGGGGGCGGTTCAAAATTCCATTTTTCAATTCCTCTTTATACTGGTGCATCCAGAAAAATAGAACGGGAAGATAAAACAACAGAAACAGAAATAGCTGCCGGTTTATATAGAGATGACTACCTGCAAATATTTCCTTACAGGTATGAAGGGGACGGCCCCCATATCATCCTGGTGGATGATAATAGATCAAACCTTTTATCATTGGCTGCCATCCTTAAACTTGAAAATTACTCCATTACGGCGGTTACTTCAAGCGAGGAATTCTTTGAGCAATTCAAAGGCAACAGCGATGTGTCCCTAGTCATACTTGATGTTATGCTGCCGGGTTTGTCGGGTTATGATATCTGCCGTGAAATTCGTAAAACTTTCTCTTTGTCTGAAATGCCTATCCTTATATTAACAGCAAGAACGGCAACAAATGATATCGTTATGGGCATGGAAGCCGGTGCTAATGATTATCTTGCAAAGCCTTTTGATTCCAATGAACTATTGGCGAGAGTAAAGACTCTAATACAACTGAAACAATCGGTTGAGAGATCGATTTCTTCAGAACTGGCTTTTTTACAATCACAGATTAAACCTCATTTTATATACAACGTGTTAAATACTGTAGTATCCATTTCCCGCTATGATGTTGAGCAAGCCAGAAAGCTTTTAATAGACTTTGGCAATTACCTAAGGCATAGCTTTGACTTCAGGGGTATAAGCCAGTATGTGCCTTTAAAAAAAGAAATAGAATTAGTCAGGTCCTATCTTGATATAGAAAAAGTACAGTTTGAAGAAAGGCTTGAGGTAAATTTTGTAACCTGTGATGATTTTGAAGTAAAAGTCCCTATTTTAATACTCCAGCCGCTGGTTGAAAATGCAGTGGTTCATGGTGTTTTAGCAAAAAGGGAAGGAGGACGCATTGATGTGTCAATTGAAAAGGAAGAAAAAAGGCTTAAGTTTTCAGTTAAAGACAATGGTGTGGGTATGGAACCGGAAAAACTGAAAAAAGTACTAAACCGGAAGGGCAGTGGGATAGGTTTGCAAAATATTGATAACAGGTTAAAAAAGCTTTATGGAAAAGGGCTTCAAATAAACAGTATTCCGGGTGTGGGAACTGAAGTAGTATGGTATATCCCGATAAATTAACAGGAGGAAGATTGATGATTAAAGTTGTACTTGTTGATGATATGAGGCCGGCACTGCGGGAACTG
>CAYUXS010000052.1:8375-8888 GCA_964448915.1 uncultured Peptococcaceae bacterium | reverse complement strand
CCCCATCCAATAATGTATAGATTAATGGGTAAGATTCAACCGGAAGTTCGTTTAGTTTTTCAGCGATATCACTGGGCCGTACATTTGTATTTTTCTCCAGTAAAGTCAAGGTTTCTTGCCATTTATTAATGCAGTCCATTATTTTGCTTGTTTGTTTTTTGTTTAAATTATATTTTTTGCAAATATCATTGGCAACTTTGGGAGCAGATAAATATAATATTGCTATCATCATTGGCAGCCATCTATTGGTATAATTGCCAAAACCCCAATTGTCAAGTTTTGTTTGTGCTTTCTTTATGTTTTGAATGACCGGCTGTACTGTCCAATAATTAATATTGGGGAAAATTTGCTCCCATACTTTGAGATGCTCCAACCTGTAGAACATTTTATCTGCAAGGGGTTCCAACATAATATTTCTTATTTCATCCCAAAGCCTGTCATTTGAAACTTCGTCTAAGACTTTCTTGCGTACAGCCATATTAAGCAGTTTTAATGTTTGGGGTTCTATTTTCA
>CAYUXS010000052.1:0-8365 GCA_964448915.1 uncultured Peptococcaceae bacterium | reverse complement strand
AATCCTGATGGGATCTTCGATAAAACTAAGATTATATAATATTCTAATATAACCGAGTTGTAAATCCTCACGACCCCCAAAATAATCAATAATTTCGCCGAAATTTCCTTCATTGATCGATACGGCCATAGCATTTATAGTGAAATCCCTGCGATACAAATCCTGCCTTAAAGTTGCGCTTTCAACTTGCGGCAAAGCGGCAGGGTATTCATAGTATTCAACCCTGGCTGTGGCAATGTCGACTCTAAACCCGTCGGTAAAAATGAGTTCGGCAGTACCGAACCTCTCGTGTATTTTCAGCCTGGCACCAAGTTGCTCGGCTAAAGAAGCCGCTACAGCGATTCCATCTCCTTCTATAACTATATCGACATCTATATTATCATAATCCAGAATAAGGTCCCTGACCACTCCCCCGGCAGCGTATGCTTTATAATTCATGTCTTTCGCTATATGGCCGGCTTGTTGCAGTACAGATAATGCAGTTGGCAACAGTTTTTTTTGCATGGCATCATATAAATCTTTTTCCAACATTTGATTTGAGCTGTGCCCGTACATTTCCAGGTGCTTTTTTTGAGTGTCGCCATGCAATGTCATCAATATGTCGGTTCTTGATACTATTCCCAACAAGCGTCCGTCTTCAACCACCGGGACCCTGCCAATATCATTGGTTACCAGCATTTTACGGATTGTTGTAATTGGTGCATTGGGTGCCACAGTAAACACGTTGCTGCGAATAAAACCCTTTACCGGGGCATGCCCCAACCCATGTTTTAATGCTTTCTCAACATCTCTATGCGAAATTATGCCTTTAAGTTGAGAGCCTTCAATTACAGGCAGGCCGGTATGCCCGTAGCGCATCATGACTCTATGGGCTTCATATATGGTAGTATCCTGAAAAACTGTTTTTACCGGGGTGGACATTATATCTGAGGCCAATAGGGCCGGCTTTACTTCCTTGCGTATAGCATTAATGATTTTCTTTGTAATTACATCAAGCTTGCCATTTTTAACTGCAGCCGATGCCGCGGTTGGATGCCCGGCACCGTTAAAAAGATATAATATTTCTGCCACATTTATTTGAGGAGTTTTGCTCCTGGCAACAACTTGGACACGATCTGCCATTTTTACAATAGTAAAAATGGCATCTGATTTTTCGATGTCCGATATTGTATGGGTAAGGAAAGAAAGGCCCTCAACATATTCGCCTGTTTCAGCCCAGGCAATAAAAACCTTTAATCCATGAACGGTAATTTTTTGATTGGATATTAAAAGTTTTTTCAAAAGCCTGTCTTGTTCTTTGGTGAATGGCCGGTCAATAAATTCAGATACTACCGCCAAGTTGGCGCCCTTTTCTAAAAGGTGGGCGGCTGCAGCTATATCCCTGGACGTGGTATTGGTAAATAACAAGGAACCGGTGTCGCTGTATATGCCCAAAGCCATCACGGTGGCTTCTAAAGGAGTGATATCAATATGCCGCTTGATTAACCTCTCAACCAAAATAGTCGTAGTTGAGCCGATCATTTCTACTATTTCCAGGGATCCGCGAACATCGCCTTCAGCCCAGGGATGATGATCGTAAATATGGATATCCAGTTGGGGATAATTGAATACTTCTTCTAAATCGCCGGTTCTCTGCGGGTTTTTTGTATCTACAAGGATAACCTTGGTAACATTTTTTAAGTTGATGTCTTTCGGTTTTACTATATTAAAAATGTCCTTATGCAAGGACATAAATTCCTCAACATTTTTTGAAAGCTTGCCCGGAAAAACCATCACTGCATCCGGATAAAGCTTTCCGCAAGCAATTATTGAGGCCAGGCCGTCAAAATCGGTATTTGTATGGGTGGTAATAACCTCCATAAGGCTCCCACCTTATTGAAATTTCCGGTCATTATAACATAAATGCCGGTATAAAAAAAGCGGCAGCATTTAGTCATCAGTTTTATTTTATCAAATGTCCGGGGATTATATCATTCCTGATTAAATCCCCCTAAGCTTTATCTTTTAATTAAGTCAAAAGATTACCTTCATTAACCAATATCATGGCAGGTTCGGGATCCGGTTGCAGTTCATTGACCTTGTCTAATTATAAGCCCGGTGCAAAACACTGCCAACGTGTTGCCGGTTTCTATTCCGGGCAGGGATATGTCTTATGCAGTTGGAGGTCTAATGGTATATCTCATGACTATTTATAGAATTTATAGAATCCTCTTAAAGCCAAAAACGGTGGTTGGCAATAGAGCCCAACCACCGCTGTGAATCATTTACTCTCCCTTATCTGGCTAGAGGTAATTTCTCCAATGCCTTGCTTAGTTCGTCTTCCGGCAAGGGGTAGTCCTCCAGCTTACCGGACAGGAACAAATCGTAAGAAGGCAAATCGAGTAAACCATGTCCGCTCATATTAAACAGGATGGTACGGGCCTCGCCGGCTTCTTTGGCATCTAACGCTTCTTCAATAGCTGCTTGTACGGCATGTGCCGACTCAGGTGCCGGAATTAGCCCTTCGCATTTGGCAAATAGTATTGCGCCTTTGAATATTGAAGTCTGGCCCAATGCTATTGCTTCAATAAAACCATCTTTAAGCAACTTGCTGACTAAAGGAGATACGCCATGGTAACGCAACCCCCCGGCATGAATGCCTGGCGGCATATAAGAGGCACCCAGTGTATGCATTTTTATAATAGGGGCCAATCCTGCAACGTCTCCATAATCATATTCATATTGACCTCTTGTAAGAGTTGGGCAAGAAATAGGCTCAACGGCTACCAGCTTGACTTTTGAATTGTTGACAATTTTATCATGGACAAATGGGAAAGCTATCCCGGCAAAATTGCTGCCCCCGCCGCTGCAGCCGATAACCACATCAGGATAATATCCGGCTTTGGCCATTTGTTCTTTTGCTTCCAGGCCGATTATACTCTGATGAATACAAACATGGTTTAAAACACTTCCCAATGCATAATTGGTATCGTCATTTTGTGCCGCATCTTCCACAGCTTCACTTATGGCAATGCCCAAGCTGCCGGGAGAATCAGGATTTTCAGCCAGGATTCTCCTGCCTGACTCAGTTAAATTGCTGGGAGATGCAATAACCTTTGAGCCAAATATCTCCATTAATGATTTCCTGTAGGGTTTTTGGTTATAGCTAACCTTAACCATATAAACAGTACATTCCATATCGAAGAAATTACAAGCTTGTGATAAGGCAATGCCCCACTGCCCGGCACCTGTTTCAGTGGCAAGCCTCTTAACACCTTCCGCTTTATTGTAATATGCCTGGGGGACTGCAGTGTTAAGCTTATGGCTGCCCGCAGGGCTTACACCTTCGTACTTATAAAATATCCTGGCCGGTGTATCCAATGCCTTTTCCAGCCGGCGGGCACGATAAAGGGGTGACGGCCTCCAGATCCTGTAGATGTCACGGACCTCTTCCGGTATCTCAATCCAGCGCTCTCTAGATACCTCTTGTTTAATCAGTTCCATGGGAAAGATTGGGGTCAGGTCCTCCGGGCCTAAAGGTTGTTTTGTGCTGGGGTTAAGTGGCGCATCCGGTAATTCCGGCATATCCGCCTGGATGTTATACCAGTGAGTGGGCATTTCTTTTTCAGTCAGCAGTATCTTGACTTCACTCATCTCATACTACACTCCTCTCTTCTCGTCTTTCTTAAACATAGTAAAGCTATTTTATCTGATGGCACGTTTTTCTGCAATAGTTAAATCAGCTTATTTTTTCTTTGGCAATAACATTGGACCATTTTCCACAGCGGTCTCCCCACCGGGCAATAACTGTCCCTGCTTCTTTTATCTCAATGACTTCACAAAGATTTGGGCAGCCGTTGCATTCAAAGTTGGCAGTGCTAAACACTGTTTCAGAGGCATTAAATCCTTTAAATCTTGTGGGCATGCCCCTGGCAATATATTCTCTGGCCAGCAAGGCGGCACCTACCGCACCCATAACATCATAATACTTGGGTATTATTACCTCAGTGTTCAATTCCTTTTCAAATGCAGCTTTCATTCCCTGGTTAGCCGCTACACCACCTTGAAAAACAAAAGGGCCTTCCAAATTTTTTCCTTTTCCCAGGTTATTTAGAAAATTTCTTACCAGTGCTTCACAAAGTCCTGCCAGGATATCCGGGAGCCGGCACCCAATTTGTTGTTTGTGGATCATGTCGGATTCTGCAAATACAGCGCACCTGCCGGCAATCCTCACCGGGGCTTTGGATTCAAGAGCAATTTTTCCAAAGTCTTCAATGGGTATGTTTAACCTGGCGGCTTGTTGATCCAAAAAAGATCCGGTTCCGGCCGCACAAACGGTATTCATGGCAAAATCACTGACAACCCCGTCTTTCAAAAGAATAATTTTTGAGTCTTGTCCACCAATTTCAAGTATTGTCCTGACTTCAGGAATAAGCCTGGTTGCTGCTGTTGCATGAGAGGTAATCTCATTTTTAACCACATCTGCACCAATAATTATTCCCGCCAAATACCTGCCACTTCCGGTTGTTCCCGCTCCGCGGATAATTGTTTTGGGAGGAAGATTGCTTTGCAAAATCTTTAAGCCCTTTTGGACTGTAGGTATCGGCTGTCCGTTGGTGCGCAGGTAGATAGTTTCCAGGACTTCCCCCTCTTCATTTATAAAAACCAGGTTAGTGCTGACAGAACCTACATCAAGCCCTAAAAAACCGTACATTATGCAAACCTCACTTTATCTTGATAATTATTTTCAGCCAGTAAATCAACAAAGGCTTCCAATCTTGTAGTAATACCCGCATCTCCTGATTGTTCGTCAACGATAAGGGTCATAACCGGCATGCCGGTATCCTGGCTAATGCTCGGGAGAATACTTTGGGCCACAATTTCCGGCATGCAAGTAAAAGGAAGTACTTGTATAACCCCATCATATCCAAGTTTATGGTAATAAATGGCGGAGCCAACAGTTTCTTGCCCATGGCCTCCCACAAAATGTTTTAAATAAGGAAAAGCATTTTTCTTATAAATTTTGGAACTGCGTATTCCCTTGACCAACCCCATAAAAAGATGGTCGTTAATCCATTCACTTAGGAATATGGAGCGATCAATTTCAACTCCCAAACTTCCCAGCTTTTTATCAATGTCCAAATTGGCAAATGGTTCCAATAAAGTATATATTTCCCCTACCAAGCCAATTTTTATTACCGGGCGATCTTCTGTGGATACACTTTCCATCAACTCGTTTGCTCTTTTAGAAGCAATTATCAAATCATCAGGGGTTGAGGCCCGGTCTATCTCTGCAATTGCCTGCTTGAGACAAATATCTGTAGCACCTTTGTTTGTTTCCCTAGGGCGAAGTTTCATTGCTTTCATTTCAAGTTCATCAACAAGGCGTGATTTCCGGTAACCAAACTTTACTGCCCGGATTATTTCCATCCAGCTCTTATTCCCGGCAATACGGCGAATTTTGGAAAGAAGTTCATTAATTCGTTTCTCCGGCGGCTCTATCACCACCAAATCATAACGGTATCCCAAATCACAAAGAATTTTATGTTCTACCTGAGCGTAATAACCAAACCTGCAGGGCCCGCAGCCTCCGGCCATGATGATGGTATCGGCGCCCAATTCATATGCTTCCATAAAATTACCAAGATTTAATTTTAACGGCATACAGGCAAATTCCGGTGCATGCTGTGAACCCAGAGAAATGGTTTTCTTGCTGCAAGGAGGGGGCACTATGGTTTCTATCTCCAAATATTCCAACATTCCTTTCAGGCAAATCCACATATATCCCATATGTGGAAAAGTAACTTTCATGAAAAAACTCCTTTCAAACTAAAATAGGACTATACAGTGATTTTTAATTTTGCCGGGGCCTTTTTCATGCCCAGCATATCCAAAAAAGCTTCTATTCTGGTTACTATGCCCGCTTCTCCGGTATGTTCATCCAGGACCAGGTTTAAAAACGGTTTATTTCCCAACTGCCGGGCTCTTCTTTCTATCAGCTCGCCGGTCATAGAGTCCGGCCCGCAAGCAAAGGAGGAAACATGTATGATCCCGTCTATTGCCGGGTTATCCAGATAATAATAAGCGGAGCCAATCATCCTACGCCCAATGGTCCAGAAAAGCCTTTTATTTAAAGTATTTGTATATTCATCAACCAGGTAAGATGGGACGTTATCCGAGGTAAGCACTTGATAGTTGGCTTTTTCCAACTTACTTATCAAGTTCATATTAATGAACTTGTCATAAATACAATAAGGATGGCCCAATAGGGCAATAACACCGTTTTTTTCTTTTGGGTTAAAATAATTTTCAGTTGTGTTTTTAAAAGCTTTTTCAGGCAGCACGCCGGATTCTACCCTTTTTACAAAAAGCTTGTATTCAACCATTGCTTTTTTAAAGGCGGAGGAGATTTTAGAAGAATTAGCGCAGATAGGCCTGGCCGCCTCTTGAAATTGTTTATAAAGGTCGTTTTCCCGGTGATAAAGATCAATCTTTGTATCAATGATCTTGGGCAGGTCTTTTATGCACCTGCTCACCATATCCGGTAGACCTAAAAATTTAGGGCAAATATATTCTTTTGGTGAAACACTTACCAACCTTGGGAGAAAAATATAATCTACTTTATTTTTTAGAGAAACAATATGTCCAAAAAAGACTTTAACAGGCAGGCAAGCCTCATCCACACAAAGCTTCACTCCTTCTTGGAGCTCAGCTTTAGTTGTTTGCCCGGAGGATATTACTTCACAGCCGATTTCTTCAAAAAAAGTTTTCCAAAGCGGGTAAAATGAATAATAAAGAAGGGCTCTGGGTATTCCGACTTTAACAGGCATATGCTCCCCCCTGGCGGTCAATTTATACTTCCTTATAGTATTGACATTAATTTTGTAAGGAATACCTTGAGGCCATTTACCTTTAACAAAAAAACAGTGCTCGATAAATCGAACACTGTTTTTATTTTTAACTTAATCCAACTTGGTTTTACCACAGGTTATTTTTAAATAATATTTTTTAATCATTTCTGCCATGCTGCCGGCAGTGTTCCCGGCAAAACCTGTCCTGGTGGCTTTTTTTACAGATAACATTACTTGACCCACAAGTGGGGCATAAATATTTTCCGGTTTTTATTACTTTAAAATTCTCATAGCTTTCCAACCATTCTTTATCACAACTGGCACATTTAACCGGGCAAATATTAAGCGTAAAATTGCCGCCTTCGATATGGATGGCTTTTCCGTTGACCAGGCTGTCGGCAATTTTTTCTCTTGCAGATATTAGTATCCTTTGAAAGGTGGGCCTGGATACTTCCATCCGCACGGCACATTCTTCCTGTTCAAGTCCTTCCAGGTCTTTCAATCGTATAGCTTCCAATTCTTCAACTTTAAGGGTGTTTTTTGGAATAATGCCAACTTCTGACTCGGACGGGATAAAAAAAGGTATGGCGGGAATATTCTCAATTTTTCTCCACTTGGTTGGCCTGGCCAATGGGATCAGCTCCATTATAATTAATACTACTTTCTTCTATTATACATAAAAACAATAGCGTTTACAGTAATGCTTTTATTATAGCTGTTTCATCCAGCAATAAAAAAAGAGAGTCAGCTCTCTTAATTAAACCGAGCCAAGAAACCGGGCAGCCTGAGCCAAAGCAAAACATACTGTGCAGGCTATGCCAAGAGGAATTATGGCTCCAAGAATGGCCCACTTTTTACTGTGAGATTCTTTCCATAAGGTCCTGCTGCAAGGATAATGTAATAAAGAAAAAAGCATTGTACAGACTACCGTCAGCCAAGTCCAATTATGCTCAACAACAAACAGTTTGTGTAAAGCCTCAATATTGTCCAATTCAACCATTGACCCGGTTGCCATATAACTCATAATCAGAATTGGCAGCACTATTTCATTTGCAGGCAGGCCAAGGATAAAGGCCATCAAAATAAACCCGTCAAGGCCTATCATTTGGCCAAAGCCGTTTAGTGAGTTGGCAAGATAAGTAAGGATGCTTGTTCCTTCAAGTTTAATATTGGCCAGCAGCCATGTCACAGCACCAGCCGGTGCGGCCATAAAGACAGCGCGTCCCAAAACAAATAAAATACGGTCAAAGACAGATCTGATAATTACTTGCCCTATTTTTGGCTTCCGGTATGGTGGCAGTTCCAACGCAAAAGAAGATGGAATTCCTTTTAATATTGTTTTTGAGAGCAGCCAGGATACCAGTAAGGTCATGGCAATACCAAATAAAACAACCCCCAATACTATCAAGGTTACACTAAAAGTTGATCCCATGCCGAAAAGAAGTAGGCCGGCCAAGGCAATAAGAGTTGGGAACCGGCCGTTGCAGGGGACAAAGTTATTGGTGATGATGGCGATAAGCCGCTCCCTTGGGGAG
>CAYUXS010000051.1:7949-8946 GCA_964448915.1 uncultured Peptococcaceae bacterium | reverse complement strand
TTGGAAAATAATCCAGCCTGATTCAAATATGATCCGGGTTTTGGCCGATGCGTCTGCAACAGCTTTTGGTTCACTGTATCCATTGGTCAGCAGTTTTCTTGGGCTTTTTGGCGGCTTTATCAGCGGTAGTGAAGCGTCAACCATTGCCATGTTCACAAAATATCATATTTTGACTTCAAATAACTTGTTGATCAATCCGTTAATTGTCATAGCCGCAACTGCAATCGGAGGCGGCCTGGCCAGTGTTATATCGCCGGCCAAGCTGCAAAATGCTGCAGCAACAATAGATGCCACCGGGATTGAAAGTAAAGTAATTAAAACCGCTTTTTATATCTCAATTGTTATTACAGGCATTTGTGCGGTTATGACGCTTTTGTTTATATATTTATAAAATAAAATATATAGAAAATTTCTTTTAACGTAATTATTTTAACTTTTTATTCATATAATTTTAGTAGAATGCCATCTAAATCCTCCGCCGGAAGCCTGGATGTTTTCCAGGTTTTCTGGTGTGCAAAAAGGCACTTTAAGTGCCTTTTTTTATTTAAAAATTTTCCTCTTATGATCAAGCTCTTTATAGAGATACTAAAAGGTGCTCAAATTCGCTGGATATGGAAATGAAAGGGGAAGAGATGAAAAAGTTTACAACTCTGTTTCTTTTGGGAATAATGCTTATTTGCGTCAAACCCGGTTACACGGCCGCAGCCCAAAGCAGTATAAATAACCTGGTAATTGTAGTGGATCCGGGACATGGGGGTTATGATCCGGGCACTGTAAAAAACGGGATTGCCGAGAAAAGAATAAATTTGCTGGTTGGTAATAAAATAAAAGATTTACTTGAAGATCACGGGGCAAAAGTTATTTTAACCAGAAAAACCGATAGATCCCTTGTTGATTATAAAAAAAGCAATGGATGCCAAAAAACCGAGCTTAAAAAAAGGCTGGATATAGCTGAAATAAATAAAGCTGATTTATTTATCAGCATTCATGTAAACAG
>CAYUXS010000051.1:0-7939 GCA_964448915.1 uncultured Peptococcaceae bacterium | reverse complement strand
GGTTTTTTACAACCCCAAAAATAAAAACAGCAAAAAGCTGGCTGAACTGGTACAGGAGGAATTGCTGGCGATACCGGGTATTGGCCAAAGATCGGCTAAGCCAAGTGACTATTATGTATTATTAAATTCATCTTGCGATTCCATATTGATAGAGTTGGGTTATCTAAGCAACCCAGTTGAAAGAAAAAATCTAATTAATAGAAGTTACCAGCAGTTGTTAGCAAAAAAGATAGTAGAAGGCATTATTAGATATTATATGAATCCGGAATAAACACTTATATAAATCTGTATTAAGAAGAATACTAGCATAAATCATTAAGAAAGGGGGGGCATAATGGCAGGAGAAGAAAAATTTACCAATAGTTTTATCCCCGGTGTTGGTGCAAGTGTTGCCAATAGGAAGGATAACCAGGAAGCAAGAAGAAACCGTAATGATAGAAGGGCAAGAACCGAAAGAAATGATAACCGGTAATTTCCATAACTATAAAAAAGGGGCTTTCTTACTTAATAAGAGAGCCCTCTTTTTATCAGTATTCCTCAGGTATAATAAGCCAAGCGGCAATATATATCAGTATGCCTGGAAAAGCAGCTGAGAAAACAGATATAATAACATATATTATCCTAACCAATGAAGTATCTATGTTAAAATATTCGGCTATGCCTCCACAAACGCCGGCGATCATGCGGTTTGATCGGGAACGGTACAAGCGCTTAATTTGCCTTGCCAAAAGAGGACACTCCTTCCATAATTTTTAGGTAATAGACTAATCTTTTAATTATTATAACAAGGCAAAAGGTGGGTGTGTATATATGGTTATTGGTGTTTTGACCCTGGAATTGTTTTTATCCGAGTCATCATCCTTAAAATGCAAACGCAAAATACTAAAAAGCCTTTTGGATAAAGTTAAATTCAGGTTTAACCTGGCAGTTGCTGAAATAGGCAAGCAAGATCAATGGAAGCATTCTGTGATTGGAATGGCATGTATCACAAATGATGTTTCCCATGCCCACCAAATGCTTTCAACTGTAATTAAATTCATTGAGCATCAGGGTACTGTAGAGATACTTAATATCAAGACAGAAATGTTTTAATATTAATGTATTTATTATTTTTAAATTTAAGAAGGATAACCTTAATATTCCATCGAAAAATATTGTAGAAAAGATGAGTATCGGGGGAATGTTTAATAATGGCTGGCATTGAATATCTTAATCCAATCTTTATAGATGCACACAACCTTCCTGATGCCTGGTTCCAGTTGCAAAAAAAACTATGGGAAATAGATGCATATGAATACCCTGTGGAATGGGGAAGCTATCCCGGCCAACTTAGGCGGGAATTTGATTTTGTTTGCTGCAGGATAAGGCATCCGGGTTTAAGGCCCCTATGCGATGAAATACCGCCGGGGTTAAGCATTGCTCCGCCTACTACAATAGATAGAATTGAGGAATATTTTCAGACTTATATATTAGGCCCGGGAAAAGAAGAAGGACAGAAGTATACCTACGGCGAGCGCATATGCCTGCAGGTTGAACATGTTATAAACAGCTTTAAGGAACATGGTTTCGGCCATGTTAAGTCTTGCATCGAAATTGCCAGGCCTGAAGACTTGGTTGACGGCAAATCCCAGCCGTGCTTGAGACTTATTGATGTAAAGATCAGAAAAGACAGGATTGCCAATGTATATAGGCTGCATTTCATTGTCTACTTCAGGGTTTGGGATCTCTGGGGAGGCTTCCCTGAAAACCTGGGAGGTTTACAGTTATTAAAAGAATGGATGGTAGAACAGATAGGGCCGAACCCCAAAGATGGCTTGCCTCTTGAAGACGGTGAAATGATTGTAATGTCCAAGAGTTTAAATGTCCGCGAGCACATGTTTGAACTTTCCAAATCAAGGGTTTACCAGGGCACCAAATAAAATCTGCCACGGTATAGTACCCGTGGCGGGTTAAGAGCAGCCAAAGGGACAGTCCCTATGGCAGGCAATCAATAAAAAACACCCCAACGTCTATGGGGGTGTTTTTCTTTTCAGTACCAGCCAAAGGGACTTTCTCCAAGGCAGGTGTTGTTTACCAGTTCCATTGGCCGTCCGGTGTCCATCTCCGTGGCAAAGGTTCTCTTAGCCCTATTTTTTCCAATAGATAGCTGGTTAAAGGCCGGTATCTCTGCTGGAAGTAGCCGTTATCCAAACTGTATTTGTCAGGTGTATAATTTAATTTTCTAACCTGTTCTAAAGTTGAGGGCTTGAGTTTATTAACATCAATTTGCAGTTTACCTGGTTTTGTATTATCAATATAAGGCGGGGCATAATATGTTTTTGAATCATTATCCACATAAACTACGGCATTGCCGGGGGCAGGTATTTTTACTGTATATAATGAACCAAAAAGTATGATGGTAATTACTATGCCGACTAAGGCAGCAATAATGTCTTTCTTTATGGTCATGCTAAATCACCCTTGTCGCATTGTTATTCTTGATACAATGATAATATTATAACTATCATTGGCATTTTTAACAACGTGGGGTGATTTTCAATATAGTGGTTATAGAAGAAAGGATGTGGAAGCAGTTAATTTTGCTTTAATTCCTAAACTATTTTAGACAGTTTAATTATTTGGATGGCTTCTTCTGTTAATGCATCGGCATTGTTAGCGGGGTTAAAGACCAATTCTTTCAACAGGGGGTCGGTATTTTTTTGTAATTGGGCAAAACCCTTAATAACAGTAAGCTGGTTTCTAATATTTTCCAATATTATTTGTAGTTCGTGCAAGTTCTTGCTCCTCTCAGATAAAATGCTTGGCCTTGCATTATTTTGACATCATGAACCTTATTCCTCCACAAAAAAATCCAAATATATCAACATATGTAGCCATAATTCGAGCCTTAATTCGAATCTATTTCCACGCTTGGCAAAAAGATTTTGCTATAAAACCGGGCTTGAAGGTTACACTATAAAAGAATATTGAAGGGGGGTTTTAATAATGAGTCATCGTAATCGTAGAGATTTACACGAAGCCCAAATCCCTGGTGTTTCTGAAGGTGTAATGCGTGATGATATGAATCGCGAAAATAACCGTCAAGAAAGAGCCAGAAGGAGAGGGTCATATTAAAGACCCCCTTCAACTTGCAAAAGATGTTCCCTTTTAGGGGGGCATCTTTTGTCTTTTGATCCTTTCATGCATTCAGGTGAACTTTTTATAATAGGAAAAGAACTTTTGAAACAACGGAGAGAGGTATTATGTTTTATCATTAGAATTTTATTTTAAAAATTAGTGGGGAAGGTGAGGGCTATGACAGACAGTTTATTGGTGTATTATGAATCATCGGAATCAGTTAAAGGTGGATGGAGGCTTGTTTACCCTCAGAAACTTCGTATGACTATATGTTATACCAAATGCGCATGGAAATACTTGGATGTAGTAGATTAAAGTCATATCCTACTCTCCCTTTGCCTATAAGCAAGTAAATACTATATGTGACCCTCCGTATACGGAGGGCTTTTTTATGAGTTTTTGTTTAAAATATGATTATAAGAATTTATAATGGAAGGAAGAACATTGTTAGAAACTATAAAAAAGAAGAATACATCGAACTGATCGAAAAAATTTTTGATAATAGTATTTTGCCAATTGCTATATTGGATAAAAATTTTGATTTTATCCGGGTCAATAAAGCCTACGCTTTAGCAGACAACCGCCAACCAGATGAATTTGTAGGGCAAAACCATTTTAACCTGTATCCATCGGAAGAGAATGAAGCAATATTTAAGAAAGTTTTAGAAACCAAAAAACCATTTGTAGTCTCCGCAAAACCATTTATTTACGCGAATAATCCCGCAAGAGGGATAACATATTGGGATTGGTCCCTTGAGCCAATCGCTGATGGCAACGGCGAAGTTTTTTTATTAATATTAACACTTAATGACGTAACGGAAAGGATAGCTGCCTTAAAGGCCTTAAAGAAAGAGGTTGCCCAGCGCAAGTTAAGTGAAGCCTATTTAAAAACCATTTTTGACAAAGCCATGTTGGGCATAATAACAATGTCAGACAAAGCTGTAGTGCTGGATGCCAACCAGGCTTCTCAGGAAATGTTTGGTTATTCAAAAGAAGAATGCCTTGGTATTGATTTTTCAAATATAATTCATCCTGATGATATTGATAAAAATCAAAGTTCTTTAAGTAAACTAATAAATAAGGAAATTGACAGTTATGAACTGGAAATTAGGTTTAAAAAGAAAGGCCGCCGGTATTTTTGGGGACTGTTAAACACAGTTGTGGCTTGTAATGAACAGACTGGTGAAAAGTTCTTAATTGCTTTTATCAAAGATATGACGGATAGGAAGAAAATGCTGGAAGAGATTATCCGTATGGACAGATTAAATATTATCGGTGAAATAGCCGTCGGGGTCAGTCATGAAATCAGAAACCCAATGACTACTATAAAAGGATTTTTGCAAATACTAAGGGCAAAAGATGATTGTTCAAAATACCGGCATTATTATGATTTAATGATTGAAGAACTGCACCGGGTGAATACCATTATAAGTGAGTTTTTATCTATTGGCAGCAATAGCAACCATTCAGTAACCGAAAAATATAACCTCAATTTAGTCTTATCGTCCCTTGAACCTTTAATACAGGCGGATGCTGCCAGTCAAGGCAAAAGAGTCATTATAGAAACAAGTGATTTGCCTGATCTTGACTTAAATATTAAAGAGATAAGACAATTAATCCTTAATTTATGCAGGAATGGCTTGGAGGCTATGACTGCCGGAGGTTCACTAATAATCAGGACGTATGTAAAGGACCGGAAAGTAATACTCTCAATACAGGATGAAGGTTGTGGAATAAACCCGGAAGCTATGAAAAATATTGGCAAACCTTTTTTTACAACTAAGGAAAAAGGAGTAGGGCTTGGTTTATGTATTTGTTACGGGATAGCTTCCAGGCATAACGCTGAAATATATATTGATACCGGGGAAAATGGGACAACAGTTAATGTCGAATTCACCCCGTAAGATTTATAGCCCAATAAGGGCTTTTTTGTTTAGGTTATGAATTGTTTGAGCATTATATTAATGATATTAATGGAGGGAGTGCAAATTGTGCCTTGGGTAATAGTATTTTGCTTGTCTTGGATATTGTTCTTTGTTTTCGTGGATTTAAAAACTATTAAATATAATGTTTTTGGGGGTATATTGGCAGTGGCTTTGGCTTCAATAGTAGACTGGGGCGGCCACTGGCTGGATTTATACCAGTTTCATAACATTATAATTGCATGGGGCACATGCTCGATCTTTTATAAACTGGGCCCGGTTTTTACCATGGGAGTTTTATTTGTTCAACTTGTCCCCTCGGACAAGTGGATGCAATTAATAAATATTATTGTTTTTTCTGTGATTTACATAATGATGGAGATATCTATCATACTGGTAGGAAGTGCCAGTTACGAGCATTGGCACTGGATTGCCAGTTTTATGATCAACCTGCTGGTTTTTAGTTCATTTACCTGGGTAAAATTATCTTTTTTAAGTGATAATAATTTAGAAAAGGTATGACTAAAGAACCTTTTTATTAAATTTGAATATCCTGTAATATAATCTAATAATTAAGGAGGTTTTAATAAATGGGTGGTTACAGTGGTGGAGGTTTTGACGGAAGCTTTATCCTTTTCCTGGTCCTGATCCTGTTGGTATTCTCTATGCCTTATGGCGGCTACTACGGTGGTAAATAATAATTTTATTAATTATATGTTTGGAAGCCTGGGCCAAAGTGCCCGGGTTTTCTCATAATGGAGAAGTTTTCATACAGTGTATTTTTTAGGCATTGTTATATGCTTTTTGGGCTTAGTTAATCTCAATTTAAGTAAAATCTATTTAATCTATTTAATAGTTTATGTATAGTATAAGATACTTATCTAGTAATAACACTTTTTCTCTATCCCTCTTAGACAAAGAGGGTTTTTTTTGTTTATAAAATGCCCGGTTCATTACCGGGCTTTTTTATGCAGAACCAAATTATGCCTGTTTGAATAAGATGTAGTACATTTAAAAATTTAAGGAGGAAAAAATAGATGGGTAATTATGGTGGTTACCAAGACAATAGTTTCATCCTTTTTTTGATCCTGATTCTTCTTGTTTTTTCAATGCAACGCCATTATTACTAAACCGAAAAGTCCAGGTTCAAATACCTGGGCTTTTGGCATTGGAACAGGCATAAAGTTGATGTAAAGGCTAAGTGGTTGGCGGAACTGTGGGTGAAGAATTATTGCGCAAAGCGTATATGTTGTTAATTATTTCCTTTTCAACAGATTCGTTATGCTGATCCACCCACTTGTTAATAAAAATAGCATTAATAATAGCCCAGATTCCGAGACCGCCAAGAGTTAGTGTCATGGCTACTCCTTTGCCTACATGGCCAAGATAATAACGATGACCGCCAATGATTCCTGAAAATAACCATAGGATCCAAGTAACGAGTTTAGATATTTTTTTCTTTTCGTATTCTATAGAAAAAAGATTAAGTTCATGAGGCGTAAAGTCTTTTTTGGCTTTAAGAAGCTCATCCATAATTTATTTCCTCCTTTTGTTAATTATGGATGGGTTATTATTCTGCAAAATTTAAACAACTTCCTGCTTTATTTATATTGCTTGCCAGGCCTAAAAAAGCCATGCCAAGACGCAAGGCGAAAAACAGGAAATTAACTTTAATTTATAATAGCAGGGATGTATCCCTGCTATTTTTTTCTTATTGCATTAGAACTGTATTACTAATACTGTTATATAAGCACTGCCGGGATTTTCAAAAACCCGGAAGCCTTGAATTTTATTGGTGCGGGCGAAAGGACTTGAACCTTCACGGGAGTTACCCCACTGGATCCTAAGTCCAGCGCGTCTGCCATTCCGCCACGCCCGCTTGAATAAGTTATACTGCCATGCACGGTTGCCCATATGGCACTATATATGTTAGCATGGTTGGGTGATTACGTCAATAAAAGTGTTCCGGCTGTTACAGCCAATAGTCCGGGTCATAATTGAGCAATATTCCACCTGGCAGTTTATTGGTAGATATGATTTATGTCAAAGGAAAAGGGTTGTTGTCCTTTGAGAAATGCAATATTCATTGTTTTAAGTGCGGCATTGTTTGTAGAGTCTTTGGAATATGGTTTGCTTACTCCTTTAGTTCCATATTACAGCTCAGTGTTTGGACTAAGCCCCAGTGAGCTGGGATTTATTTTTGCTGTATATTCATTGGCCCTGTTACTGGTAAGTTTATTGGCTGGAAAATTATGCAATTTTTTTGGTTTCCGGCAGGTCACGCTGGCCGGGTTGGTTATATTGTTTGTTTCTACAATTTGCTTTGCTTTTGCCGGGAATAAGTTATTGCTGGTTGTCTCAAGGTTTATCCAAGGTGCCGCCGGGGCGTCTATTTGGACGGCCAGTCTGGCGGAGGCTGCAGTAATAGTACCTTCCCATGAAAGGGGCGGTAAGCTGGGGCTGATGATGTCCCTTACCGGGCTGGGAACAATTGCCGGGCCATTTTTCAGCGGGATCGCATTTAAATATTTTGGATATAAGGCGCCTTTTTTGGGGGTAGCTTTAATTATAATACCGATCGCAGCTCTTTTGTTTATGTTGCCGGTGCAAGAAAAATCAATAAAGCCCGGGATTGCTCCATCGATAAGCAACAGTTGCCCGGTGTTGGAGGGGAAAGTGCTGTTGGCCCTTTCTCTATCTGTGGTGGTCAGTTTTAGTTTTGGATTATTGGAACCATTGCTTCCTCTTCGCTTAAGCAGGGAGTTTAATTTAGACAGTAGGGGCATAGGTTTGTTTTTTGGTGTGTACAGTATGATTTTCTCTGCCATACAGCCTGTCTGGGGATCACTTTCCGACCGTTTTGGTTATAGGTCGTTGATACTGCTTGGCTTGATTGCATC
>CAYUXS010000050.1:0-9150 GCA_964448915.1 uncultured Peptococcaceae bacterium | reverse complement strand
GTTAATAAGCACAGCCAATAATTCTGTGTCCAAAATATATTTGGGCATGGCACCGGCCTCCCTTATTGGATATAATATTAATCATAATAATAACATTTGTGTTTCATAATGTCTACACATTTTAACCTTTTTATTGCTTGTTGCCAATTGTCACCACTGGGAGTATAATCTCCACAGGGGGGCAATAGATTGAGGTTTTCTGCTTATCTAAAGAATTTAATTAAAGAGAGAGGGTATTCATATCGTAAGTTGGGCGCCCTTTCCGGTGTGAACCATACTTATATTTCAAAAATGTGTGCCGGGGCATCCGGGCCCCCAACGCCGGATATTCTTAGGAAACTATCGGTGCCCTTATGTGTCCCTTATGAGGAGTTGCTAAGGGCGGCAGGCTACCTGATGTCTGAAAGCAATTATGAATACCGGGTTGGCAAGGATGAAGAACTGCTTATAAGAGTAGCTAAATTATCTCCTGAAGGGAAAGAAAAGCTTTCTGAATACATGGATTATTTGGAAGACTGGGACAAAAAAAACCGCAGGAAAAATAAATCCCAGTGAAGAATTAAACCCAAAATATCAGTGAAGCAGGTGTTGATAGTGAAGGTTGCTTTTCATTTTGATGCCGACCATGAACGGTTTGATAGGTATGACGGGATACCGGTAATCAAAGAGATATTTGATAAATTGCTTCAGGAACCTACAGATATATATTTAAAGATTTTTACCGGCAATATCGATGCCCTGGATTATCTCAAGGCAAAAAATAGCCGTGAAGAAATCCAAAAGGGCATTTTTTTACCTCCGCGCCCGGTTTGGCAGGCGTTAAATCCTAATTTTATTGATTATTTGTTTGACAATAAGATTTTTGTGGTGGCATTCGAGGGAATCAGTTCAAAACTCAGGGACAGCCTGCACAACACGCTTTTAAATGATGATACATATTTGGGGGCCCAGCAAATACATGAGGCCAACCCGGTGCATTGGGTGTTATATGGTGCCTCGGTTGTACCAATGTTTAGGATTAACGGCAAAAAATTAAGCCTGTTATATGCTATCGGGCAAGAGTTTGAGTGGGACAGGGCAGTGATAGCCAACTTAAAAAATGATTTTCCTTTTGAATCCATTGAGTTTGAGGAAGTATCAGTTACCCATACTATTTTGGATGACTACAGCAGCTTTGAGCATGCCTCCAGAGTTGCCAACCTGTCCAGCATGCTTTATGACCATTTGAACCTGTTGGCTGATCAGTTAATGCTAAGGCTGATTCAAGTTGCTCCCGATTTGTATGAATTAATGAACGATACCTTTATAGAATTTGAAAGCTTGGAAAGCCCCCAGGGTTTATCTAAGGCTTCAATAGCTGGCCGCAATCTCCTTGAAAAACTGTCCGGCCGGATTGTGGCTAAACAGGCATTGCAGGTGCCTGAAGGCAATTACCTTGAGCGGCTTGAAAACTTTATTAACCATTCCGCTACCGGCAGCAAAAGGGATTACCTGGCTGCACAGCTGCATGAAATAGATGCTTGTATAAAGGCATATTCCTCACCTGATATCTTTGACAAGGATGTGGATACCATATACGAGGGCGGGAGGCTGTTGACCTGCTTAATAATATTTGTAGGGGACATAGTTGCCTTAGGGGATTCTTAAAAGCCGGCTGCCGGCGGCCGGCTCTAGAAGCCAAGAGGCGGCCATAGGCCGCCGGTCTTATAGCTTATCTTTATCTTTACACCTATGGCTTTCAACCTTTGCCAGGAAACGGTCTAATTCCAGACAGGCTAAACCCAATAGCGCGGTTACAAAGGTTAGTATATATAGGCCTGAACCAATGGCCACACCCAGCCCGGCTGTTAGCCAGATGCTGGCGGCTGTTGTTATGCCTGCAATATGGTCTTTTTCCTTAAAAATAATACCCCCGCCAATAAAACCTACTCCGGTGACTATCTGTGCGGCAACCCTGGCGGGGTCGGTATTTTTAATTATACTATCTGCTCCGAAAACAACGGGAAAACCATATATCCCAGCAATGGTGAAAATAGCAGCACCCAAGCAGACTAAGGTATGAGTTCGCAAACCGGCGGGCTTATGCCTTGTTTCTCTTTCGAAGCCGAATATTCCGCCTAAGACAGCTGCAATTACCAGCCTAAGGCTTAATTCTAATTCAGATGTCATTTGCCTGCTCCTTCCGGGATATTTTTTTTAGTCTATAATAAGAAAACTTATTTTGTAAACCCCTTGGATGATAAAAATAATATTCATTATATGAAAAAAGTAAAAAATAATGAAAATATATTATATAATTACATAGTCTTCTTATAAAGATACTCTAATTTGACTCAAGAAGGTGACAGGAAGGGAGTAAAAATGGAGAAAATAAGGCTGGTTTTCCTGGTAATAGGCTGTGTTTTTTTCGGTATAGGCATGATCTGGGCAGGACTGCTGAGCCTGAAAAACAATGGTTCTCCTGCCGGGTTTCTGTACATTATTACCGCTGTCATTATAATTGCCATGTGCATTTTAGTCTATGTACACGGAAAAAAGAGCCGTGGGTAATAAGGCTTTTAATCCTTATAAGAAATGCAAAAATACTCCAATAATAAAAAGAAAACTCTTTACCGCAGAGTTTTCTATAAACTGACAGGTATAGCTAATAACTGTTTGCTATAGCTGACAGCATACATCTGACGGCCTTGCTACTCGTTTTCAGCAAGAACTTCCCCCAGCACCTTAATAAACTCCTCACACTCTTCCGGCAGCCCGATGGTTATCCTGGCCCAGCTGGGATAGCCCCAGGGCGCTGCAGGCCTTATAATTATTCCTTTTTTCAGCAGTTTAGGGAAAAGGACTTCCATATCGATACCAAGATCCGCAAAAATAAAATTTGCTTCGGTAGGGATATATTTTAAGCCGAGCTTATCAAGCCCTTTATAAATAATCTGCTTGCCCCGGCGGTTGATTAAGCGGCCCTTTTCCACAAATTCATCGTCGGACAAAGCTTCGATAGCCCCGGCCTGGGCAGGCCGGTTTACATTAAATGGCTCCCTTAATTTGTTCATATTAAAAACAAATTCCGGCCTGGTTATCCCGTATCCTACCCGGAGTCCGGCTAAACCATATATTTTAGAAAATGTCCTGAAAACAACGACATTTTTATTTTCTTTCACATATTTCAAGCTGTCAGGATAATCCTTATCTTCTACATACTCACAATAGGCTTCATCCAATACAGTGACTAAATTTTCAGGCAAAGCCTCCAAAAATGCAGTCAATTCGCCTCCATGCACAATAGTGCCGGTGGGGTTATTGGGATTGCAGATAAAAACCATTTTGGTTTTAGGGGTTACTGCCTTAAGCATCGCTTTAAGATCCACAGTGAAGTCCTTTAGGGGGACCATTACCGGGATGCCGCCTGCGGCTATAGTGCCGGTACGGTATGCAGCAAAACTGGGAGCGGGTATTATAACTTCATCGCCGCTGTTAACAAATGTATTTATCACCATGGGAATCAGGTTGTCCACACCGGTACCGAAAATAAAATGATTTTCAGGGAGGCAGTATTTTTTTGCAATAACCTCCCTTAACTGGGGGCAATCCCCCTCAGGGTACAGGTTGGCTTCTTGCAGTGCTTCAGCCATTTTTTGAATTACCCTGGGAGAAGGGCCCAAGGGGTTTTCATTGGAAGCCATTTTAATAATTCTACCGGTAATTCCCAACTCCCGCCTGACTTCTTCCACCGGCTTTCCGGGGATATAAGCAGTAATTAACTCTAAACCGTCTCTGTACATTTTTATTCGCCTTTCTTATAATTGCCGGCCGCGAGCTTCCAGCTGCCGGCTAAAAGATCAAAGACCAATACATTAATTAATGGGATATGGCGGCCAATGGCCGCCACTATGTTCCCGCAGGCGGACAGAGCCGCCCGCTCCGGCGTTTTCTACTTCACCTGCCACGAACCGTCCCCATGGCAGGAAGGCTTTTAGCTGACAGCTGACAGCTAAAAGCCAGACCCTTAAGTATACTATCTCCTGTCTCCTGTCTTCTAAATTCTGACCTGTCAGGAATACCAACAAGCCTTATTTCTTCCACAAATCTGCCAATTTATTCTCCCACAAACGGGGATCATCGGTACCAACTTCGGTGGGGACCAGCGGGCCTTGCAGGATCATGTAAACACCTTCTTCAGCCCAGGGGTTTTTGACTACCTTTGCAGGTGACCAAATGGCCCCGTCCACAGTTACGGTATCTCCAACCTTGGGAATTTCTTTACCCATTTTAATATCATATAAGTATTGCACAGCCAATTCAGCTGAATCCATAGCCGGCTGGCTTACAATGGCCAAAATCTTGCCTTGTTCGATTAAATCCAAACCTTCCGGACCCATGCAAATGCCTGTAATGCCAAAGTTTTTGGGATCCAATCCGGCTGCTTCAATAGCGGCAACAGTACCGGGACCCATAATGTCGGGGGTTTGGACATAGATTCCTAAAATTTGATCGCCATAGCGGGTGATTAGGTCACTGGTTCTCTTGTTGGCATCTTCGTTGTTCCATTTGCCTTCACCCTGTACAATCTTCAGCTGCGGATACTGGTCGATAACCGAACGGAATCCCTTTGAACATGCCTGGGTAAACATATCTTCGAGAGAACCGGTTATTTCAACAACCACACCTGCCGGCACCTTGCCGCCGTTCCTGTCCTTGATTCCCTGGACAAAAGCCTCGGCTGCTTTCTTACTTGATTGTTCGATGTCAAAGTTAATAAACATATCCACTTTTCCGCCCTCTGGGGAAGTATCCAGGGCAATAATGGGTATATTCGCTTCATTCAGCCTTTTCACACCGGGCACAATGGACTTCAGGTCAACGGCGCCGGCCATGATAAAGCCGTCAACTTTTTGCAGGATAAAGTTATCCATTAACTCCATGATTTTTAGAGAATCGGCTTGCCCGTCTTTAACGTCCAGCTTTATGTTCAGTTCCTGGGCCTTTTTCTCAGCTCCCTTTATAAACGCTTGGATAAACGGGGCAGTAGGGTCTTTAACTACCATGCCTATAGTCATTTGTTCATTGCCGGCCGGTTCCTGCCCGCCGCAGCCTGCCAGCAGCGATATTGACAGCAGTAATACCGCCAAGATAGCTAAACTCTTTTTCATTGATATCCTCCTTATACTTTTGGTAACCAAAAGAGAGATTTTTTTGTAATTTAACACCTCCAAACTGTGAAAATACTTATTAAAAACTACCCTGAAGCCTGCATGCTCGCTTTTTCTTCAAGGAGAAGCTTATTGACTTGTTCCCTGTGCAGGAGGTAAGAACGCAGTCTTTCCCGGAGACGATCGATGATAATGGACAAGAAGATCAATCCCCCGGTTGCCGCATAAACCAGGTTTACCCCGACTCCCAGCAAGTTCAGGGAGTTCGAAAACATTCCCAGCAGCAGGGCTCCTCCCAGCATGCCTACCGGTGTGCCTTTGCCCCCAGTCAGGGTTACCCCTCCAAGGATGGCACCGGCAAAGGACAGCATGACCATACCTTCACCCATAGAGTTTGAAACCGAGCCTTGCCGCCCTGCTGCCAGAAGCCCGGCTACCGCAGCCAACGCACCGCTAAGGACAAAAGCCATCATGATCATGCGGTTGGTGTTAATACCGGCGATGTAGCTTGCCTTAGGGTTGCCCCCGGTAGACAAGAAATTCCGGCCAAAGGTGGTGTACTGGAACAACAAGTGGAAGATCAAATAGATTAACAGGGTTATAAATACAGCCACAGGAATATTTCCGGCCATCTTGGCCTGTCCTGCATAAGTATAGGTATCAGGCAGCGGGAAAATAGAAAAGGGTACCAAAAAAAGCACCATACCCCTTAAGATAATTAACATCGACAGGCTCTGCAGGAAGTGGTCCACCTTGATTTTAGCTATGCAGAAACCGTTAAAAAGGCCCACCAACGCTCCGATGACAATGGTTAAAATTATACAAGTTACCGGGCTTAACCCACCGGCAATCCACTTTGTTGCCAGAAGCATTGCCACGCCAGGAGCAAAGGCCAGGGTTGACTCAATGGAAAGATCCAGCTTGCCGATTACCATAACCAGCCCTTGGGCCAGCACCAGCATGCTTAATATTGTAGAGTGGTTAAGAATATTTAAGAAATTGGTGTAAGTTGCAAAATTTGGTGTAATCAAGGCATTAAGTATAAAAAAGAAAGCTATAATTACCCAAATCAAGTTATCTAAAAGGAACAGTTGAATTTGCAATTTCCTGGGCACTGCAATAATCTCCTTTAAATCAATTTTTATTAATGGCCCTGCATGGCCGTGTATATATCTATTTCAGAAAAATTCTCTTTTGAGAACTCACCTTTTATTTCACCTTTGTAAATAATTAAAATCCGGTGGCATACTTCCATTAAATCGTCTATTCCCGGGGATGTTATAATCACGCCGGCATTTTTGCTCAGCCTGTTTTTAATGGCTTTAAGGATCCCGGCTTTGGCGGCAATGTCTACCCCGCGGGTAGGTTCATCCAACAGGAACACCTTGGGGTTGGCTGCCGATATCCGACCGACCACGACCTTTTGTTTGTTCCCGCCGCTTAACTGGTTTACCTCCTGCTCCAGGGAAGCCACCTTGATGTCAAAGTCCTCAATCAGCTTTTCAACCAACTGTTTTTCTTTCCTTTTATTAATTATGCCTGCCCTGCTGATTCCCGGCAGGGAATTAACAGCCAGGTTTTCTTTAATGCTGTGGGAATTTATCAGCCCTTCACGTTCCCTGTCTTCCGGCAGGTAAACAATACCGTGCTTTAAAGCCTGGGCAGGGGTCGAAAACCTTCCCTCAAAATTACCGGTTTTGATTTTGCCCCGTTCCACGGGGTCTACCCCGGCAATCCCTTTGAGGATTTCAGTGCGCCCGCTTCCCCGCAGGCCGGCCAGTCCTAAAATCTCACCTTTTCTCAATTTAAAGCTGATATTGTGGTAAGACCCGACCAGGGTGATACCCTCAACCGACAGTATGGTTTCTTCAGAGAGCTGCCGGGCAGCATCATTGGAAACAGCCCCATTGTTAACCGCCGCTTCTTGGCCTACAATTAAAGCAGACAGGCTGTCACGGTCCAGCTCATTGCTGTTTAAGGTTTTTATTGACCTGCCGTCCCGGAGTACGGTAAGGCGATCGCAAATTTTCAATAGTTCGTCAGTCCGGTGGGAAATATATAAAACTGTGTTTCCCTTCTTTTTCTGTTCCCGGACAATATCAAAAAGAACCTGTTCATCTTCCTGGGTAAGAGATGCAGAAGCTTCATCCAGGATGATGATTCTGGCGTTTTCAACATAGCATGCTTTAAGGACCAAAAGGAGCTGCTGTTCACTGACCGACAGGTCACCGGCCTTAGCCCGGACATCGATATCCAGGTTAACGCTCTTGACAATTTGCTCCGCCCGGTCATAAAGCTTCTTCCAGTCAACAAAACAGCCGTGTCTTATATAGTCCGCCATAAAAAGGTTTTCAGCCACGGAAAAATCCAGTACCACCTGGGGTTCTTGGGGCACAATGGATATTTTTATTTTCTTGGAGGACATTCTCGACAGGCATTTGTACTTGGTGTCTCCCACCTGGATTTCACCTTCGGTAGGAGTAACCATGCCGGCAATAATACCCACCAGGGTAGATTTGCCGGCACCGTTTTTGCCGATTATGCCGTGGACTTCACCCCAGCCTACTTCAAAATTAACCTTTCGCAAGGCTACTGTACCGGGATATATTTTAGAAACATTGCTTAACTTAAGCGCTGTATTCATCTTATCTACCTTCTTAAGCCCAGGGGTTTAGAAGAATTTTTGAGGCAGTATTACCCATGGACATTAATTGCTCAAAAGCCGCCGGTGTTTCTTTTAAAGGTAGCACATGGGATATCACGACATCGATATCCTTGAGTTTCCCTTCAGACAGCATATTCACAGCTTGCAGTAGGTTTTTGGTGCCGTAAGCATGTATCCCGGCTGCCTTTATTTCTTTGGCTATGATCGGGTTTGGATCCAGCAGCACCTCCTGCTCGTATATACCGGCCATAACCAGCCTGCCCGCGGGTTTCAGCCAATCCAGAGAGCCCTTTAGGGTAACCTCCAGTCCAACAGCCTCAACTATTGCATCAACTCCATCCCCGGGGTCACTGGGAATGGTTTTCAGTGCTGAATCCGCTCCAAGTTTCCTGGCAATATCCAGCCTGGCTTCGGAAATATCAACCACGGTAACATGTTCCACATTCATGGCTTTGGCAACCATTAGAGTTAAAAGCCCGATGGGGCCGGCCCCAATGATGCCTATCCGGTCACCGGCTGAAAAAGAACCGGTTGTGGCAATATGCATGGCCACTGCCAGGGGTTCCACCAGGGCAGCGGTCTTTAAGTCAATGCTTTTAGGCACTTTAATCAAACGATCCGCTTTCATTACTATATACTGGGCAAAGCAGCCCGGGGCTACTTCCCCTATAAAACCAAGCTGTGGGCAAAGGTTATAGCGGCCTTCCAGGCACCAAGGGCAGCTGCCGCAGGAAACCCTGGGGTCGCCTACAACCTGCTCACCCGGTGAAACACCTGTTACTCCAGGCCCGACCTCTTCCACCACCCCTGAAAATTCATGACCCATGATTTCAGGTATATTGGTTATAAACATGCCCTTCCGTACAATATGCAAGTCGGATCCGCATATTCCCGCATAGGCAACTTTGATCAATACTTCTCCAGAACTGCATTGGGGTTTGGGGGTTTCCTCAACCCGGATGTCGCCTATGCCGTGAAAACGTACCGACAACATTTTAAACACCTCACTTGTTGTCCTGGGCAAAGCGTTCAAGTATCGCATTGCCGTGGGCTGGGAACCCTTCATAGTCGGCCAGCTTGACCATAGCGTCCTTTAAGTTGGCCAGACCTTCTTTGGAGAAGTACTCAAAGGTAACAGCTTTATAGAACTCGGCAGTCCTTAAGCCCCCGGAAACCACTGCCTTGCGCCCGGTGGGCAGCACATGGTTGGGGCCGGAGCCGAAACAGCCGGTGCTGAGAGGCGTATAATGCCCCAGGTAGATCCCCCCGGCGTTTTTAATTTTCTGCATTACCAGCATTGGGTAGGCAATAAAGATTTACAAATGCTCAACCGCG
>CAYUXS010000049.1:0-9199 GCA_964448915.1 uncultured Peptococcaceae bacterium | reverse complement strand
ATGTGGGGGTGGAGCCCATAATTCCGGGCCAAGAGTAGTAGATAAACTTGATAAAATGTCAACTCTTGAAAAGCTTAGATTGTCTGATCTTAGGAAAAACGAAGCGTGGGCAGCTGAAAACCCTGAGATTATCAAGTTAACCGAAGAACGAGCAAGGATTGCCATGGAAAAATTGCATGCAAATCCAGCCCATCTACGTGGCTATAATAACCAGGTAAAAGCAGTGCTTGAACATGATGCATTTGATCGCCTTCCACAAATAAAAGCGCCTACTCTTGTTTTTGGTGGGCGTTATGACGCCAGCTGCCCGCCGGATATAACCAAAGCGATGGCAGATCAAATACCAGGGTCACGCTATGAACTTTTAGAATCCGGCCATGGTGATTGGTACTTCGATCCCGCTGTTTGGGATATGATTATCAATTTCCTGCTGGATTAAAATAAGGTGAAGAAGAAATAGGGAAGCAGGGGGAACAATTCTCCCGCTTCTTTTTTTTAATTTCCATCTTCTTTTAAGATTTAATTTTAGTAAAAATAGGGAACTTTTGTCGCTTAATGTCGTCCCTATTATTAGACAACAAATTATCTGCAGAATTGAGGTAATAAGGGACAATGAGAAAACTGGCATCTTTTTTATTGGCAACACTATTAATTTTTCTTTTTGCCGCCGGTGCTTTGGCATCAACAAAACCAGACCATAAAGCTGAATTTTACATAGGTTCAAACAAGTATACAGTTAATAATATTAAATATAATATGGACGCCGCCCCATTTATTAAAAACGATCGCACCTATGTCCCGGTGCGGTATCTGGCTTATGCCTGTGGGCTGGATGATAATGGGGTTACTTGGGATTATGGTACCAAAACAGCCACCTTGACTCAAAATACCGGCGGAGCCAATACGGTAAAAATTAAAGTGGGTGACCCTGTCCTTCTTGTATCGGACAACCCGCAGCAGGCTTCAAATTATAAAAAAGTGCAGATGGATATTGTACCTTTGTTGATCGAGGGAAGGATTTACCTGCCTGCACGGTATGTTGCTGAAGCACTTGGTTTTGTAGTTGATTTTAATGAAAAGGAACAGGCTGTATATATATGTTCCAAAGATTCTTCACCGGATCCAAACCAGGATGATGAAACTATACCCGGGTCTGTGCTTGAGTCAATATCAGGGGAGGTGGATAATAACACCTCGGTTATAACCATTCAAAGTGAAAAGGATCCGTTAAAATATAAAATTTTTCCGTTATATAATCCCGATCGCCTGGTTATTGACCTTGAAGGAATTGCACCGGGCCGGGTGCCCGAAAAAATCAGCTTTTCTTCATCGTTGATTAAGGGTATCAGAGTGGGGTGGTTCAGCAAAAACCCGGATATAACAAGAGTAGTTTTGGACCTGAATGACAGGGTTCAATACAGCAGTACAACTTTAGATAATTCCAAAAAACTGCGGATTGTTGTAAGGGAAAGAGGCAATTCCCTGTCAGGAGCGGTTATAGTGCTGGATCCCGGGCATGGCGGCAGTGACCCGGGTGCTATAGGACCTTCCGGTGTAAAAGAAAAGGATGTAAACCTGGCCATTGCGCTAAAAACTGCCCAGTATCTTAGAAACCAGGGGGCAAAGGTCATTATGACCAGGTCGAATGATACATATGTAGGTTTATATGAACGGCCGGAAATAGCTAATCAAAACGGGGCTGATGTATTCTTAAGCATTCACTGCAATTCTTATACCAGCAGTTCTGCTGCCGGAACCAGTGTTTATCACTTGCGTTCTCAAATTGAAGGCATGTATGAGATAAGGGCTCAAGGGGTGGCTCTTGCCAAACATTTACAGTCCGCTTTAGTCGGGACAATTAAGAGAGCAGACCGGGGAGTTCAACAAGCCGACTTTGTGGTCTTAAAGAATTCATGGATACCCGCTGCTCTTGCGGAAATTGCATTTATTTCCAATCCTGAAGAGGAGAGTTTGCTGGCAAGCCCTGCATTCCAGGATAAAATAGCCCAGGCCTTGGTTAAGGGTATTGAAGCTTACCTTAACAATCGTTAAGCTTTAATTAAATAAACATTTTAAGGTGGCATTAATGCCACCTTAAATTTATTGCAGTTGAAGCAGTCCTTGCACTATATTACAGGATTTTATATTATTAGTTAGAAAGAAAGCAGGGTACGGTCCTGCCCTTAATAATAGATAGGGATTTGATTTAAATGAAAAAATACTATAATGACTATATTACTGTATACTGGTTTCCTGAGTTATGTGCGCATCCGGGTATTTGCTTGCGGCTTTTACCTGAAGTCTTTAACTTAAATCAACGCCCTTGGGTTAATGTTGATGCCGCCAAGCCCCAGGAGATAATTAAGGTTATAGACCAGTGCCCATCAGGTGCTTTAAGGTATTCGCTGCCAGAAAACTCTAAAATAGATAATAAGATTTGTGGAGCAGGTAATATGGATTATGACAAATTTAATCCGGCGATTGTAAAAATCAAGGTTACAGGCAAAGGCCCATTGTTTGTTGAAGGCCCAACAGAAATCGTTAATTCCGACGGTGAAATTATAAGAAAGGGCAGCCGCATAGCCCTATGCAGTTGCGGGCTTTCAGGCAATCACCCTTTTTGTGATGGAAGTCATCGCAAATCCAAGGATTTTCCGGGTGAATAATATTCAGCAAACAAACTAACTATTGGGGGTTAAAACCATAGAATGCATTGACGATAATCAATTAGGCAGTAAAGGATGGAAGAAAGGTTTTCTTACATTAGCAAGCGGGCAAACAGTATCACTTGTTGGCAGCAGTGCGGTGCAATTTTCAGTATGGTGGCTGGCCAGTGAAACCGGTTCACCGTTGATAATGTCATTGGCCGGGATGTTTGCATTTTTACCGCAAGTGCTGCTTGGCCCCTTTGCGGGGGCTTGGGTAGACAGGTTAAGCCGCAAAACAGTAATTATTTGGTCCGACTTGTTTATCGGTTTTGTTTCCGCCGGTTTTGCATTATCATTCCTTTTTTTAAGCCCTCCTTACTGGCTGGCATGTGTAGTGCTTGGCGTGCGCTCTGTAGGTACTGTTTTTCACCTGCCGGCAATTCAAGCTGCTGTACCAATGATTGTTCCAAAGGATGAACTAATTCGTGCAAACGGCTGGCAGCAGTTTATGCAGTCCGGGGCATTTATCTTTGGCCCTGTTTTAGGTGCAGCCATGTATGCTGCATTGCCACTGCCTGTTATCTTGCTGTCAGATCTGGTGGGGGCTGTTGTTGCCAGTATAGCAACTGCTGTTGTTGAAATACCTGAACTTAAACACTTAAGGCAAACCGGTGTTAATATTACCGGTGAGATCAAGGAAGGGGTTACAATTTTTTTAAGCGATAAAAAGCTCAGCATTGTAACCATAGCTACAGCTTTATGTATGGTCTTTTTTATGCCGTTATCATCATTTTACTTATTGATGGCTAGCGATTATTTTAAAACCACAGCTTGGCACGCAAGCATTACCCAGGTTGGTTATTCGGTAGGCATGATGCTTGGTGCGATTATTGCCGGCAGCCTGGGTAAGATTAAGAACAAGCTTGCAGCTGCGCACATTGGGCTTTTTGTACTTGGTTTATCTTCTCTATTTTGCGGGACACTGCCGCAAAGTATATCCGGTTTTTGGATTTTTGCTTTATTGTGCTTGACAATGGGTTCCAGTGTCAATTTATATAATATCCCGTATATTGCTTACATGCAGGAAAATATACCTCAAGAGGCACAAGGCCGTGCCTTCTCTCTTATGGGCAGCTTGTTTTCAATTACTATGCCTATCGGCCTTTTGATTGCAGGGCCAGTAGCTGAGGGTTACGGTGTTTCTCTCTGGTTTTTAGTTGCCGGGATAGTAATGAGCATTATTACAGCGCTAAGTTTACTTGCCATTATGCCAAAACGAAAATCAAAAGGAGAAAACTATGCGTGAGTATGAAGAAAAAGTAAAACAATATATTTTAAAGAACAATATACCTGCAGAGCAGCTGTTGTTTGAGCAATCCTGCCATTCTGTCCAAGAGGCAGCAGAAGCTGTGAACGCACTGCCTGGGGATCTGGTTAAGAATATATGCATGCTTGATAAAGAGGGTAATTTAATAGTTGCCATTGTAAGCGGCGAGGACAGGGTGAGCACAAAAAGGGTAGGGAAAGCTTTAAATATTGACGCCCCGAGAATTGCCCAACCGGAAGAGATTCTTGAAAAAACCGGATTCCCATGCGGCGGCGTGCCCTCATTTGGCTATAAAGCAACATTTATTATAGATGACAAAGTTACCGGGAAAGAAATAATTTTTTCCGGAGGAGGTTCTACCCATTCCCTGGTACGCATGAAAAGCCGGGATTTATTAAAAGCGAATAAAGGAATGGTAGCCAGGATTAGAAAGTAGCTTTCCTAGTCGTATAAAAGCATATTATTTTTGCCAGACACAAATATTTTTCTCGTTTATATATTTAATCTTTAAAGAATACTTTTGGGCAATCCAGCTGCAGGTTGCTGAACTGAAAAAACATATATGAGTAGAATCCTGCCTGTACCACCAGGATTTAAAATCGCAGTTGTCATGAAAAAGTGTCATTACTGAAAGGTATCCGTTTTCATGCAGCAGCGAAACTAACAAATTTAAAACATTTTGTGGTTCCCTGAGATGTTCCAAAACCTCGGTGGCAGTTATTAGGTCATATTTCTTGTTCATAAAGCTTGAATCATTATAAAAAAAAGGGTCGTAAATATCCATATCAATATTCATGCCCGATAAGATTTCTGCCAATACCGGGCTTGGCCCGCAGCCAAAATCGAGGCCTGTTTTTATTGTAGGGATAAAGGGCTTAACAGCTTTGCCGGCAAAATCCTTGAGCATTGATACATAACCTTCATTGTTCCTGCTGTTATTATGTAGAGTATACCTTTTCTTTTCCTGCTCAGGGCTTAAGATATATGCATCGTCAATATATATGAGATCACATTTTGGGCATTTGTAATAGACAGGTTCCGGTATTTCTTCAATAAGAATCCCCTCATAATTACAAAGCCTGCATTTATTATCATGCATAGTAAATCCCCTTTGTAAAAGATATGGTTATTATTATAAATTCACATATTTATTTTATCAAAAAAGGCCTAGATGAGGTGCCACAATGAGCCGGCAAGCGATTTATAAAGAAATTCAGGTGCAAAGTGCATTAACAAAGTTAAAAAGAAAAACCCCTTATAGCTGGGATCTTAATATATACCGGGGATGCGAGCATGGCTGCAGGTACTGCTATGCAATGTATTCTCATGGTTATTTGGGATCCGGGGAGTTTTTCAAAGAGATATATGTTAAAAATAATATTGTTGATGAACTTGAAAAGCAGCTTTTGGCGCCGGATTGGAAGCGCGAAGTGATAAATATAGGAGGGGTCACCGACAGTTACCAGCCTGCAGAAACAAAGTATCAATTAATGCCTCAAATCCTAAAGCTCCTGATAAAATACAAAACCCCTGCAATTATTTCGACAAAATCAAGCCTTGTTTTAAGGGACTTTGATCTCATTGACCAGTTATCGAAAATTACCTATATAAATATAGCTGAAACAATAACCACAACCGATGAGGAAATAAGGGAGAAAATCGAACCGGGTTCCTCCAGCACGGCAGAAAGGTTTAATGTGTTGAAGGAATTCAAAAAGACAAATGCCAGTGTTGGATTGCATGTTATGCCAATAATACCTTTTATTACAGATAATGAAAAGAATTTTGATGAAATGTTTTCTCATGCCAAGGACTGTGGGGTAGATTATGTCTTGCCGGGAACGCTGTATTTAAAGGGCAATACGCGCCCCATATTTTTGAATTTTATCCAAAGGGAATTTCCAATGCTATACCAGGATTTCTTGTCTTTATATAAAAACGGCAGTGCGGGTAAGGAATATAAAAGTAATCTTTATGTTATGGTTAATAGGTTAAGGGATAAATACCAATTATCCAGCAGTTATATGAAGGTGATGAGGGAAAAATTAAAAGATTGAATATAATAACAGTTTTTCGAACACTGTAATCCTATTGACAGGGAAAACCGGGCAGGGTAGAATGATAGTAATTTACTAAATTAGTAAATTACTATATGATGTATTGGAGATGGATTTTATGAAAATACCAACGACTTTAAAGCACAAGCCGGTTATAGTATCGGAGAATTATGAAAACGTTGACGGCCGAAATGCTTATAATTCGGAGGCTAAAGGACTGTCATTGGGGCTGGCTCAGTGGAATGACCGGGGCAAGGTAGATATTTCAGCCAAAGTATGGAGGTATACAGGGGAGAAGTGGTCCAGGCAGTCTGAAGAATTGCCGCTTCACCGGGTTCTAGATCTGGCAATTCTGGTTTGCAGGGCAAGGCTTTATTTTAGTGAAGCTTACCGCTACGAAAAGCTATATGATCCGGAAAATCCTGTTATAGACAGGGTTGGCTTGCAAGGCGACGCTATGACGGTAGCGGTATGCACTGATAATGAAAAGATTGATGAGGATATTCAATTATTCAGCCAAGCCCTAAGTAATGACGATGAGCTTATAGGTGAGCGCCTGCGAACCTTATCCAGGATTTTAAAAGATATGGGATATTAAACCTTTATCTAAAGAAAAAGCGTGGGATATTCTCCCACGCTTATTTTTAGTCCAATTCCTGGTCATCTACATTATAATCGAAAACTTCTATCAAATCACCAAACTCATCATAGAATCTTACAGTTATTGTCTCAAGGGTTATATCTGCATCATCTTCAAAAGTTTCAGCAATTTCTTCACAAATATATATTACATCATCTTCGATGGTACTGGTGCTTAAATCAAACCATGAATCAAAAGCATCATCATCAAGTGCATCAAATTCTGCTTCAACCAGGTCGTCATCATCGTCATATTCCACTGGTCAGTTCAAATTCTATATTCCCTACATCAAAAGACTGGCCTTCCAAATTATCAATAGCATCTTCAGCATCAGAAGCCGAGCTTCCTTCCCGGTAATCTTCGTCTTCAAAGCTTACATCTAAACTCTTATCGCCGTCTTTTTCAAATTCTACCAAAACATCGTCGCTGTCAATATCGATTATTTCACCTATAATTTCGGTATCTTCAGATAACTCTTCTTGAATATAGTCGGTAAGATCTTCCAGCCAGTCTTCAATATCCTTGTCAGTAAGATCTTCCCACTCATCGTCATAGTCATACAGGTCCACATAGATATATACTTCTAATGAATCCTCATCACCGTCAAGGCTTATATCGTCAATTTCAACGTCTTCTAAATAATCGAATTCAGATATTAAATCGTCTTCCAAATCGTCAATATCAGCACTACCCTTTTGAAGGGAAGCTATGGTGTTTTTTAAAGTTGCAATTTCCTGATCCTTTTGTGCCAGCTGGAGTTTTAAGTTTTCAATTTCCTTGTCTTTGGCAGCATCAGTAGCTGCGCTTGTTATTTTAACAGCTTTAATATCATTTAACCATTCCACGTTAAATTTTAAAGCTTCTGCCACCATGCGAATAGGAACAAAGGTCCTTCCGTTGAAAATAAAAGGTTGTTCGCTTGCCGGAATATTAATGGTTGTCCCGTTTACATAGATTTGTATATTTTGATAACTGACATTTATGGGTTTCGTGATGATAGGTGCTGCTTGAGCAGTTGTGCACATCGTCAACAGAAAAGTGAGCGACAGGAAAATAGTAAAAATTCTTTTTTTCATTATTACACTCCTTTACTACATAACTGGTATATTACTTTAAAACCGGTCTAAAGCAACACCTCCTATACTGGCTTTAATGAATATGTATAGCCGCATATAGTTCCATTTTGACATGTTGTGCATTTTTCCTCCTATACTGGCAGAAAAATACAATATATTTACAATAATCTACAAATAAGGACAAAGGCTGGTTAATTGACGAAAAAACATAATTTTCTCCTCTTGCCATTAACAAATGCCTATGATAAGATTTTATCTAATTAACGGACCGGAGCCGTTAGAGACATTTTTTATTACCGACAAACATAATGCCACGAAGGAATTAACTCGCATGGAGCGGGTATACTTCGTGGTTTTTTATTTTCTAGAAAAAGAGGTTGGGGTTATGCATATACCAGACGGTTTTTTGGATACAAAAATATGGGCAACAGCAGCAGTTTTAAGTGCGGGTGCGCTAAGTTACAGTGCAAAAAAATCACGTCAAGAGCTTGATGAAAAGCAAGTTCCCAAACTTGGTATTATGGCTGCATTTATCTTTGCAGCGCAAATGATTAATTTTCCTGTAGCCGGTGGGACATCAGGACACCTTTTGGGAGCGGCACTGGCTGCCATATTGCTTGGCCCCTGGAGTGCATGCCTGGTTATATCAACTGTTTTAGCTATCCAGTGTTTTATTTTTCAAGACGGAGGGCTTACAGCCTTGGGAGCAAACATATTTAATATGGCGGTTTTGGGTGTCCTGGTGGCATTTTCAGTGCACCGGTTGTTTTTAAAGCTGTTTAAAAACCCGGCCGTAAAAAATATTTCTATATTTGCTGCTGCGTGGTTATCGGTTTTTGTCACAGCGGCGATGGCTTCGCTTGAGCTGGCTATATCAGGTACAGTTCATTTTGCAGCAGCCTTTCCTGCAATGGCTGGATGGCATTCTCTTATTGGTATAGGAGAAGGGCTAATAACAGTATTTGTTGTTAACGCAGTTACCAAGATGGGGTTTGTAGATACAACAGTGCCGGTTGGGGGGTCGACAGATGAAAGGCGCCTATAAAATACTGCTTTTGGCTTTGATTATAGCGGCATTTTTATCTCCATTTGCCTCTTCCAGCCCGGATGGGCTGGAAAGAGTGGCTGAGGATTTAGGTTTTATAGAAAAAGGAAGCCAGTTTCCGGTAATGAATTCGCCAATCCCTGATTATATTTTTCCATGGATTAGAAATGAAGGAGTGGCTACCGCTTTGGCCGGGGTAACCGGTACACTGATTACTTTTGGTGTAATGTTTATTATTGCAAAAATGGTAAAGAATAAGAAAATTAAAGATCAATAAGGCTACTGCTTATCCCAACTGTAGAGCCGTTTTAAAAAGGTGGATGATATTATCATCCACCTTTTTAGCGTCCAACTGCAGCTAATAGCTATAAGCTATCAAAAACAACCTTACTACGATGTGTTTTAT
>CAYUXS010000048.1:8935-9229 GCA_964448915.1 uncultured Peptococcaceae bacterium | reverse complement strand
GTTATATATTTTATAAACACTTCATTTAATATTTTTGCTTCTTCTTCCAGTATTCCACAACAGACTTCAATACCAGCCTGCCGCAATATGGCAATGCCTTTTCCGGATACTTTCGGATTGGGATCTTCCATAGCAACTACTACTTTTGTAATTCCAGCCTTTATTACCGCATCGACACAAGGCCCGGTCCGGCCATAATGGCAGCAGGGTTCCAGGGTTACATACAGGGTGGCTCCTTTTGCCTTATTCCCGGCTTCCTGCAAAGCTACTATTTCAGCATGAGGCTCACCGGCT
>CAYUXS010000048.1:4129-8925 GCA_964448915.1 uncultured Peptococcaceae bacterium | reverse complement strand
ACTATGCCGTCTCTTACCACCAAACAGCCCACCATCGGGTTCGGGCTGGTCCTGCCAGTGGCCAGTGCAGCTAAATCCAATGCTGTCTTCATATACTCCAGGTCTTTTTCCAAAAATACCACCCTAAAATTATAATTACCCCGGAACAAAAATGCCCCGGGGTAATACAGAATAAACGGCACCAAGAAATTGGCTCAACCGTTATTAAACCTTCTTTCATCCAGACTATCCAGGCATATGACGCCTTTTAACTGTCGGCTCCGGCTTTTAACCGGATCAACCTTTACAGGCTCGCGGGCTCGGCCCCAGCAAGGCCATACCGCCGGTAGGGAATTCCACCCGTCCCCGAAGGTAAAATTTTTATTATTAAGTTGTTATTCATTATAATTTCAATGACATAAAGTGTCAAACTATTGTTTTTAATTAACTATTCATTTACTTTAAACTTAGTTATAATATAAAATATTTAGAAAATTTCGTAATTGCTAGAAGGGGGTAGATACCGCAAATGGCTTCAGAAAGAATTGGTACAGGGCTTATCCCGCCAAACGTTAATAATTTTATAAAATGGGCGGAAAAAGATCCTGAGGGGTTTTGGGAAGATGCCGCCATAAAAGCATCTAACGACATACACTGGTTTAAAAAATGGGACAGCGTTTTTACTTGGGATTACCCGAACTTTGCATGGTATTCCGGTGGTTTGACCAATATATGTTACAACTGTGTAGACTATAATGTTATAAACGGGCGGGCCGGAAGGGCTGCCATAGTTGCTGAATCCGGGGAAACCGGCGAGATAAGGACAGTTACATATGCCCAATTGCTCAATCTGGTCAAACGTTACGCAGCTGCCCTGCGCGGTATAGGTGTTAAAAAAGGAGATAGGGTGGCAATATATATGCCTACCGGCATTGAATCTGTTGTTGCAATGCTGGCTTGTGCCCGGATAGGGGCTATTCATGTTGTTATTTTTGCGGGTTTTTCCTCCAACGCAGTGTCCGACAGGGTTAATATAACCGGAGCCCGTTTTATATTAACCCAGGATGAAAGCTCTCGCAGGGGCAAACCGGTAGCTTTAAAACAAATTGTAGATACAGGGCTAGAAACAGTACCTGAAGGGCAAATCGAAAAAGTTGTCGTACTCAGAACAAACTTTGAGCATCAGGTTCCCATGAAACCTGGCAGGGATATTTTCTGGGATGAATTTTTAGCTGCCGGGGAGGGGCAAAGCCAGGATTATGAACTGATGGAATCAAATGAATCCCTATTTTTGCTGCCTACATCCGGAACTACAGCCAAGCCTAAAGTTACCGTGCAAAAACATGGCGGTTATCAGATATATGTCTATTCTATGGCCAAGTGGATTTATGGTTTAAATGAAGACGATGTCTGGTTTTGCACATCAGACATCGGGTGGATTGTAGGACACAGTTACAATGTATACGGCCCCCTTCTGGTTGGCTGCACTACCGTTTTATATGAGGGAACTCCGGACTATCCACAAAAAGATATGTGGTGGGACGTTGCCTCCCGCAATAAAGCCACCGCTCTTTGGCTGTCCCCTACCGGCGTAAGGGGTCTTATGCGATTAGGGATTGAACACCCTAAAAAACACGACCTTAGTTCAATAAAAAGGATTTTCTGTGCCGGTGAAGTTCTCAATCCCCCTGCGTGGCAATGGTTACAAGAAGATGTTTTTGAAAACCGTATACCCGTAATTGATCATATGTGGCAAACCGAAACATCAGGCCCAATATTTGCCAATCCTTACGGTCTCGGATTAATACCCATCAAACCCGGCTCGGCCCATATCCCGGTTCCCGGGGTAATTGCGGAAGTAGTGGACGAAAAAGACGGCAAACCCATGCCGCCGGGTGAGAAAGGTATTGTAATCATCAAGAGACCTTTCCCGGGTTTGGTTTCAACTTTATGGGGAGACCCGGATGAATACCTTTACAGCTATTGGGAAAGGCTGCCTTCTACCAAAGGCTACTATTATTGTGGAGATGCCGCTTCTATGGATGAAGATGGTTATATATGGTTTGCCGGCCGTTCTGATGAGGTTATAAAAATAGCCGCTCATAGGATAGGCACAGTAGAGGTTGAAAGTGCCCTTATTTCTCACCCGGCAGTCGTGGAAGCAGGAGTTTCCGGGGTTCCTGATGAGCTGAGGGGAGAAGTGGCTTGTGCCTTTGTAGTTTTAAAAACAGGCTATGAGCCCTCAGAGGAATTGAAAAAAGAATTAATTACACATATCCGGAATACCATGGGGGCTATTGTGGTAATGAAAGATATCCAGTTCGTAGCCAGCCTGCCCAAAACCAGGAGCGGTAAAATTATGCGCCGGGTGATGAAAACATTGTGGCTCGATAAAGATTTGGGGGACTTATCAACAATTGAAGAAGAAGCTTCTATCGGTGAAATAAGAGAAGCAATTAAGAAAATGAAATAACCTAAAGCTAGCCGCTAGCCATAGCTGCTAGCTTTTCTTTTTATACTTTAGCTTATATCTACTCCTTTAATATTAATTTGATAAAAAAGGAGACTGTAGTAATAATCAATTTAGTCTCCCACGTAAGTATATTTATTCTTTTTTATGAGGTCTCCCCAATTATCAACAAGGAAAACTCGAAGCTGTCAACTGATAGCTGACAACTGAAAGCTGATAGCTGAAAGCTGATAGCTGAAAGCTGACAGCTGTCTAATAAGGAATGCTTCTAATCATTATTCCGGATCTACCAGAAGGTGCAATTCTTTTTCCATTCCAGGATGGACAACCATTGTCAACAAATCACCGGCTTGAATTATTATGTCCGGGTTGGGGGATACAATTTCTTCTCCATCCCGGTATATGGCCAATACTGTTGCACCCGTTTTTCCTCTAAACTCAGCCTCCACCAAGGATTTGCCTACCAATGGCGAATTGGGCTTAACTTTTAATTCTTCAATTTTTTGAAATCTTCCGGCTATCTTAAATGTATAATCCAACAAATCATTCATCAGTTTTTCAATTTCAGTATCAAGTTTTTCCCTTTCCCTCAAAAGTGCATGCAGCTTCTCCTGTAAGTCCCTAATTACCTGTCTTTGACCGCTTTGAGCTAAAAATGCTTCTGCTGCTTTTTTTGATCTGACTACTACTCCTACACCGGGGGTAACATTAACTATTCCTGCGTCCTGGAGCAACATAAGCGCCCTGCGGATAGTTTCAGGAGATACATTGTATTTGCCAGCCAAAGATGATCGGCCAAATATTTTTTGGCCTTCTCTATATTCTTCCCTCGCTATCCTGGCTGATATATCAATGGCGATATTATAATAGCGAGCCATAACATGGGACCTGTTGTTTTCCATTTTCTCTCCTGTACATTGGTTCAGCTAACGCTTATTATTTTAAATCCTTCTTTTGATTTAATTTTTTCGACCAGTTCAGTGGGATCAGCAACGCTTACCCTTACCATTATTTGTATTCTTTGATTGTCTTTTTCATTTAAAGCCACACCAATCAAGTTAATACCCAAATTTCTAACTTCATTCACTAGATCAGCCAAAATTCCAACCTTATCATCCGCTTCTACAACAATCCTGGAACCTGCTTTCCTAAATCCAAAAATCTTAATCAACTGGTCAAAAATATCAGACTCGGTAATGATTCCAATAAGCTTATTATTATCATCGGTAACCAAAAGAGCGTCCAGTTGATTATCACGCATGACTAAGGCTGCTTCTTCAATATTGGTATCAGGCCGTATTGTAATGGGGTTTTTGTCCATACAATCCCTAACTACCATCTTTGATAATAAATAGTTAACTTCATACACACTTAATGTGGATGCCGGAGAAGGACTGACTGTCATTAAGTCATACCTTGAGACCATGCCCACTAATTTATTGTTATCTACTACTGGCAGCTGCCTTATCTTATGTTTTTTTAATATATTTATTGCTTCTAAAACTGGAGTTGAAGAATGAATGGTAATAGGGTTTGCAGTCATGCTGTCCCTTACAAACATAGCCTGTCCTCCTTGTGGTTTAAAATGGTTTTTCTATTGATTTGATTTTATATTATTAGAACTTGTAGTGCAATTAACAATTTACTCTTTACATATCAGATTATTTCATCAAGATTTAAGATGAGCCAAAGAGCTTCTCCTTTTTTTACCACCCCTTTAAGGTAGCTTGCATTTTCCCCGGCTACTGAAGGCGGCTCTATCTCTTCCCCCTCAAGCTTTCCAACCTCATGCACATTATCAACAATCATTCCGATTTGCTGGGAGTTATGTTCGACCACAATAACCCTGGTATCTTCATTGTATTCAGTAACAGGCAGGTTAAGCCGCTTATTCAAGTTAACTACCGGTACGATATTGCCTCTTAGATTTATTATACCTTCAATGTAATGCTCGGTATTGGGAACTTTTGTAATGTCAGTCATCCGGATTATTTCTTGTGTTTGCCGGATCGGTAATGCATAATGCTGGTTATTTAGCTCAAAAATTACCAGTTGCTCCTCACTATTCACTGGTCAACCCTCCTTTTAATAATAATTAATAGATTAATATGTAAATTTAAATAGCAAGAACTACTGCTTTCTAAGTACACCCCCTTATTAAGCTACTAAATTTAAATTAGACGGCAAATTTTGCTGCTTCCCTTATCTCTTTTATGGCAATCCCAGGATCAGGTGCGCCAAAAACCGAAGAACCTGCAACCAATACGGTAGCTCCCGCCGAAGAAACCAAAGGAGCGGTTGATGCATTTATACCCCCATCTACCTGTATTTCAGCTTCAGAACCGGA
>CAYUXS010000048.1:2506-4119 GCA_964448915.1 uncultured Peptococcaceae bacterium | reverse complement strand
AATCAATAATCATCTTCCTGATCTTCATAATTTTGGGTATGGATTCCTTTATAAAGTCCTGCCCTCCAAATCCAGGGTTAACCGACATCACCAGGACCAAATCCAACATTGGCAATATATATTCGATGCCGGAAGGGGAAGTATGTGGGTTTAAAGCAACTCCGGCTTTTATGCCCTTATCCTTGATTAGTTGTAAAGTACGGTGCAAATGCCTGCATGCCTCTAAATGCACAGTTATTAAATCTGCCCCGGCATCAATAAAACTCTCAATATACATATCGGGATTTTCTATCATTAAATGAACATCAAAAATCATATTTGAGAAACTTCTTAAGGAAGCTACAACCGGGGGGCCAAAAGTAATATTAGGGACAAAGTGGCCATCCATTATATCCAAATGAAGATACTCGGCTCCTGCCCTTTCAACCAGTTGTACCTGTTCTTTAAGCCGTGCAAAATCTGCTGATAAAATTGAAGGAGCTATTTTAATCATAAAAGTTCCCTTTCTTTTTCAATAATCTCTTTTAATAAATCTATATAACGCCAATAACGGCCTTCATCAATTTGTTTTTTGGACAAGGCATCTTTTACAGCACATTGGGGTTCGTTATAGTGCAGGCAGCCCCGGTATTTACAACCCGAGGCATATTGCTCAATTTCAGGATAATAATAAAACAATTCTTCCTTCTTTAAATCCGGCACAAATAGGCTGGAAAAACCGGGTGTATCCACCACATAACCCCGGGAACCCAAAGGCAGGAGTTCAACATGCCTGGTAGTGTGCCTGCCCCTCTTTATTTTAGCCCCTATTTTACCTGTCTTCAGTGAAAAACCCGGTTGAACGGCATTTAAGAGGCTGCTTTTCCCAACGCCGGAGGGTCCCGCGAAAACCGTAATCCCTTCTTTAAGTATATCTTTCAATGAATCAATGCCCACACCTGTTTTCGCACTGGTATTAACAACTTTATAACCGGCTTTTATATATGGTGCAGCCTGGATATTTTCCTCATCGATCAAATCAATTTTATTAAAACAGATTACAGGTTGTATTCCCTGTGTGCCAACCTGGACTAGAAACCGGTCCAACAGCTTAAAAGAAGGATCAGGATCTTTTACCGCAAAGACGATCACTGCCTGATCTATATTGGCTACTGCGGGCCTTATTAATGAATTTTTCCTGGGACGGACCTTTTCAATAACCCCTTTATACCCGTCATCAGTTTTTGCCTCCACATAATCGCCAACCATTACATCAACCTTGCGGTGGCGGAATGCCCCTCGTAGAGTGCACTCCCACAGCGCATCTCCCACTTTTACATAATAAAACCCACCATATGCCTTAGTGATAACTCCTTCTATCAAAAATCCTCACCTAATTTAAGTTTTCTTCCTTAATCTGCTGCCCATCAAGATATACTCTAAGCACTGCTTTGCCCCAATACCTGACGCTCTGTTTTACTTTATCCCCAGGATAGTGGGTACTTACATACACGTCTTTTGTTCCCCTGGCATCTGCTACCGATATTCTCACATCGTGAGTGTCCCCGTCATCAGGAACCTGAACAGTAACGTCAACTTCTTTAAAAGAAGGACCGGGACCGTTGCTTACGTAA
>CAYUXS010000048.1:0-2496 GCA_964448915.1 uncultured Peptococcaceae bacterium | reverse complement strand
TTCTCTGTCAAAATCTCATTGGGGCCGGGTGATTGTGATGTAATTTGACCTGTGAAATAATCGGTGCTTGAATGATGATTGATGTTCGGGTCAAGCTCCAGGCCCACTTCACTAAGCTTGACTCTGGCCTGTTCCAAAGACAAGCCTCTTAAGTCAGGGACTTTAATTTGAAGAGCCTGGCCTGATGAAACAACCAGTACTATCTTTGTCCCTTTCGGCGCCCTTGAATATGCGCCCGGTTCCTGGCTGACTACATACCCTTTTTCTATCTCTGTGCTGGGCGCCTCTTTAACGGGTTCTTCCAGTTCAAAACCGGCTTCAATAAGTTTGGCCTTAGCTTCAGATAAACTTAGTTTCACTAAATTGGGCACGGTTCCCAATTCCGTCCCTTTGCTTACCGTCAACACAATAACCCTGTTTATTTTAACCGGGGGACCTCCGGCATCGGGCTCTTGATCAATAACAATACCTTCCGGAACTGTTTGATCATACTTCTCAACAATCCTGCTTTCCAAACCTTTAGCGGCTAAAATTTCCTGGGCTTCCAGGTAATTTTTGCCTACCACATTGGGTACATACACCTCGGGAACATTAATAAACCGGTAATACCCGTAAGACAGCCCCGCCAGCAGCAAGACGGCAACAGTAATTACAAGAGCCCACCCGGCAGGAGTAAGCCTTCTTGGATGTTTACGGGGTGCCGGTTCCGGCGGGTCAATATTTTGAGCAAGAACCTGCTGCTTATATGGTTCAACATTTTTCAGTATCTTCCCCTCTTGGGAGTTTAAAGAGATAATTCTGGTAGTGTCCGGATCATCATATATTAGCGCTTCTTCCAATTGGATTGACATATCCCGGACATTATTAAACCTTTTATCAGGATCTTTTTGCAACGCCCTCATCACAATATGTTCAATATCCGGTGAAATACCTGGTTTTATTGAACTCGGCGGCTCCGGGACATTTTGGATATGCTTTAAGGCGATAGTAATTGGACTGTCCCCAGTAAAAGGAACCCTACCGGTAAGCATCTCATAAAAAACAATCCCCAAGGAGTAAATATCTGATTTGGGCCCGGCCAGTTCACCCTTAGCCTGTTCCGGGGATAAGTAATGAACCGAACCGACAATAGTGTCTGAACTGGTTAAAGTTGCAGTGCTGGCTTCCCTGGCAATACCGAAATCCGTTAACTTGGCCCGGCCATTCTTGGTCAGCAAAATATTGTGAGGCTTAATATCCCTGTGTACGATATTATTTTCATGGGCATGCTCCAAGGCGTCACAAATTTGCCGGACAATTTTAACAGCTTTTTCCTGCTCCAGGTAGCCTTCCTTTTTTATGATACTTTTTAAATCTTCACCATCAACAAACTCCATTACTAAATAATGAAGATCATTTTCCCGTCCCACATCGTATATACTGACTATATTAGGATGCGAAAGACTGGCTACCGCCTGGGCTTCCCGCCTGAACCTGCGGACAAAGTCTTCATCTGAAGTATACTCCGACCGCAGCAGCTTAATAGTAACCATACGATTTAAGATAGTGTCTCTTCCTTTATATACAACGGCCATTCCGCCACCGCCAAGCCGTTCGATTATTTCATAACGATTACCTAATAATTCCCCAATCAACTATCCTTTCACCCCCTCGAAAATACACATCAACTGCCGGTAAATACCTGGTTTATATATTGCCTCATTATTTCTCTGGCAATGGGTGCGGCTGCAGTTCCGCCCCCGCCGGCATTCTCCACTATCACCGCAACTGCAATCTTGGGCTCGGCAGCCGGGGCAAAACCTATAAACCAAGCATGGGTTTCACCTCCGGGATTTTGCGCAGAACCTGTTTTTCCGGCTACTTCAATTCCTTGTATAGCCGCATTGGTTGCCGTACCCGTTTTGACTGCCTCAACCATGGCATTGGTTAATATACGGGCAGTTTGAACAGAGATTGGTGTTGACAAGACCTCCTGGACACCCTTTTTCAGCAGCAAGCCATTATGAGACACAACTTGCTCCAAAATACTCGGTTTCATAATAATACCGTCGTTGGCTACTGCGGATGCTACCAATGCCATCTGCATAGGGCTTACCAGTACCCTGCCCTGGCCAATGGCAGAAGAAGCCAGTTCTGTCTTGGATAGGCTGTTAGATGGAATGGTGCCAGGATTAAAAGGGATTTCAGCATTAACAACAGGATATCGTCCTGTTTGATTGCCTTCCTTGTCATAATTAATTAAATCAAATCCAAACGATTTTGCAATGTTTTTTAAATTTTCCTGTCCCAACTCCAATCCCAACGAGGCAAAATAGGTATTACATGAAACGGCTATTGCTTTGTTTAGATCAACTTTGCCGTGGGCAGCCAAGTCATTTAATATAAAACCATCCACTTCCAAGCTGCCCTCACAACTAAAAGTCCTGTTTTGATATTGTTGGCCTAATTCCAAAGCGCCGGCTTCAGTTATTATCTTAAAAACTGAACCCGGGGGGT
>CAYUXS010000047.1:6056-9333 GCA_964448915.1 uncultured Peptococcaceae bacterium | reverse complement strand
TGAAACAGCCATTTGTGCCGCTATAAAAGCTATGACCGGGCACGATCCCACAAACGGCGCGCTATATTTTTATAACCCCAAACTGGCTAGCGATCAGTGGATAAAAACCCTCCCGGTTATTGCCAGGATTGGCAACCACGTTTTTGCAACGAAAACATGAGCCGGTAATGCTACATAAGAAGGTTGTACAATTTGTGCAACCTTTTTTATATTAAAAATAATATGGTTTACTCTGTTTTAAGTTCAATATGTTTAATGCTGACATTAACACTTTTGACAGATAATCCGGTCATAAATTCAATTTTCTCTTTTACAACTGACTGCAACCTTTTTGATACTCCAGGCAGGAAAGCACCATGATAAAGCACCGGGGATATTTCTACAATTAAACCGCTTTCAGTTTGGTTAACGTGTACTTTTCCAGGGCTTTTTACCCCGGATACTTCTCTGGCCGAAATTTGGGCAATTGATGCAATAGCATGTTCAGATATTGTAAGATTGCCATAAAAAGTAAATGTGGGCCTGACAACCGATTGCTCCAGCCAACTTCTTGAATAATGGTGTTTTTCTTTATCCTTTTTTATTAAAACCCTAAGGGGTTCTATTAATGTACCGGGGAAACCTTTCAAAACTTCCATAGTAGGTGCGGGAATAACATGTCTTGAAAATTTTGTACGGTTGAAACGTGCCCGCTTAATTTCTTCCGGGCTGGCAACATCTTCAATCTTTATAAATTTTGATATTTCGGGCAGGTTAAGGTTTTTGGCAATTTTTCGCACCATTCCCTCGGACGTCCCCAATATTAATACCCTTTTAGGGTTATATTCCCTGATTGTTTCAGCCGCTTTGGCTGCCATTTCAGGATCATAAAATAACGCGGCTTTTATAGCCCCAATTCTAGTGGGCTGTTTTTTTGCTGTGCTGCCCATAATAATCTGGTTTCCCTTAATCAATAGCCCATCATCAATAATAATGTCCGAACGTGTCTGGTGGGCTACCATTATCGCCCTATGGCTTTTTCCGGTACCACTTGGCCCAATTAAGGCAATAACTTGCAATTGCTCTTCCTCCAACAATTGGCTCTTAATTTCACTCACCTCGCCCGGTCAGCCTATATGTTTAAATCTTATTTTTTTGAAAAATAACATATATATATTTCCTTTCAAACATAGAATATCCTTTAATAAACACTTGGCATACATGTTTCATTTATTAAAAGGTTTAAGAGAGGAGTTTATTGGTAACCGGAGAAATTAGATTGTTGTAACAAAGCATGCCAAAAGATAGATCCTGTTTATTTTTATTGTATTACCAAGATATATATATTTTACTCAAAATTGACATCAAACTGGTTATTTATAAAAAAGTAATACTAAACATAGGGGAAGTGGTTAATATAAAGACCTATTTAAACGCGTTACTGACAAAATTCTTAATGTATGCCCCTTTAATAGGCATAGGTATGCCTTTATTCAGCACAGTCACTGTAAAAGGTGCAGTAATAACTGCTTTTTTTGCTGCTCTTGCAGCCTTTTTAACTGCTGATTTAGTGGTTTATCCAAGGTATGGCAATATACCTGCCGTATTAACGGATGTTGTCATCACAATAGCGGTACTGGTTGTAATGTCGCTTCGCGCCGGTTCAATTAGTTCGTGGTTTGGTATGTTGGCATTTTAACTGCTGGTGGCAGTAGGGGAGTGGTATTACCATCCTTACTTGGGCAGGCTGTTATTCAGGCATAAAAAGAAATAAAGAAAACGAAAACCGGCTTCAAACTGCCCGGTGAAGCCGGAAATTGCCAGGAGAAGTACTTATCCGGCCGTTTATTCCTGGTAACCAAGATCATCGATAAGATTATTTTTTTTCGAGGCTTCAACGGCAAGATAATCGCAGCGGTTATTGAAACTGTTTTTTCCATGGCCTTTAACCCAGTTCCAGGATATCTGGTGTTTTTTCTGAAGTTCTATTATCTTTTGCCAAAGGTCCTGGTTTTTAACTTTTGACCGGTCACTTTTTATCCAGTTGTTTTTTTCCCAATTCTCAAGCCAGCCTTTATTGACAGCATCCACAATATATTTGCTGTCACTGTACAAATTAACCTTACAAGGGGTTTTTAATGCCTCAAGGCCTTTAATTACAGCCATTAACTCCATCCTGTTGTTGGTGGTCAGTTTATAACCTTGAGATAACTCTTTGATATAATCGCCATATTTTAAAATAACACCATAGCCTCCCGGTCCCGGATTTCCCGAACAGGCTCCGTCGGTATATAGTTCTACTGTTGCCATACGGTTCAAGGCCTCACCGCCAAAGTAAAATTTAACAGTAAAATTATACCACTCCTTTGCTGGCCAGGGGAATAATATTGCCGCGCTAAAAAAGTGCAAGCCCTAATTTTTAACTAAAAACAGAATAAAAAATAAAGAAAAAAAGGATTTATTGATTAAATATTGAAGGAATAATTAACAAAATAAACTATTGGGGGAATATTTTTATGTATAAAAAACTACTGGTTCCCCTTGACGGTTCACCGCAGGCCTGGAGAGCCTCGGAATACGCTATAAAATTGGCGGAATGTATGGGTTCCGAAGTAATGTTTCTCCATGTTATACCCGCCCTGCCTCCATATGAAAATTATCAAAATCAACAACAAACAGGCACATATCAACAAATTCACAATGACCTGCTTATTAGCGGAAGGGAGATCATTGAGCAGGCAAAACAGGATTTTGGTAAAAGCAGTATCAATGTTGGTTTTAAGATGCTTTGGGGAAATCCCGCCATGGAAATATGCCGCTTGGCAAAAGATGAAAATTATGACTTGATAATTATGGGCAACAGGGGACTTGGCAGTGTAAAAGGCTACCTTATGGGCAGTATCAGCAACCGGGTGGTCAGGCACGCTTCTTGCCCTGTTATGATAGTCAGGTGAACCAAATAGCTGAATAAAGCCCAATCATTTAACGGGTAAGTGTAGAAAAAAGCAGGAATTTGTAGTATAGTTGTGTATGAAGCTAAAAATGAATGTTGTTTTTTGATAATCTATATAATAGAATTTATGTAACCTGAAATTCTTATCCGGCCCGTTTATAAGGGCCGGACGTTGTTTTTTAAACTAAGAATGGAGGTGATTGGTTGGCCATTCAAGAAGTTAGAGTGATCAATAAACCGGAATTGCCGGATACAATTGGCGAAGCACTGCATTATGAGATTGTTCATACTCTAGGCATTAAAGATATAACCGGGGTTAGGACTGCAAAGGTCTACCGTTTTGAA
>CAYUXS010000047.1:0-6036 GCA_964448915.1 uncultured Peptococcaceae bacterium | reverse complement strand
TGCTGGCTGAAAGTTTGTTGGCTGAAGATCTCTACCAGCAATACAGTATTAACACACCGTTATTAAAAGCCGAGACTGTGGTGGAAGTGGCTTATAGGCCGGGGGTGATGAACCCGGAAGCCGCATCTTTAATTAAATCGGCTAAGGATTTGGGGATAAAAAACATCCTGGCTGCCGATTCAAGTATTGAGTATGCGTTTTATGGTAAGGGGGCTAATTCAAAAAATATTGAGACTATCTTAAAAAGGCTTTTAGTTAATGAAACCATAGAAAGAGTTATAACGCAAAAACCCAGTACCCTAATTATTGAAGGCCAGCCCGGGCAGACGGAGATAATACCAATACGGGGTATGCTCGACAGCGAATTAATGGAGTTAAGCAAGGACAAGCTCTTTTTGGATTTAGATGAGATGCTGGCTATTAAAAAATATTTTGTTGAACTTGGCAGGGACCCCACCGATTGTGAAATTGAAACTCTTGCCCAGACATGGTCCGAGCATTGTGTGCATAAAACATTCAAAGCAAAACTGGTGGTTGACGGCAAGGAAAAGATTCCTCTCCTGAAAATGCTCCAGCAGGCAACCAGGGAAGCCAACCACCCTTTGGTTTTATCAGCATTTATTGATAATTCCGGGGTCATGTCATTTTATGATGGCTGGGCAATTTGCGGAAAAGTAGAAACTCACAATTCACCTTCCGCCATTGAACCTTATGGTGGCGCAATGACAGGGAGTGGCGGGGTATTTAGGGATATTATGGGGACAGGCCTGGGTGCCCGGGTAATCGCATCCACCGATATGTTCTGTTTTGCACCCCCATGGACCGATCCTTCGGAGGTGCCGCCGGGGTGCTTGCAGCCAAAATACCTTTTAAGAAAAGTTGTATTTGGGGTAAGAGATTACGGTAATCGCATGGGTATACCCACCAATAACGGTTCGGTTCATTTTCACCCTGATTTTAGGGCAAAGCCAACTGTTATAGTTGGTGCTTACGGTATTATGCCGGAAGAGCGATGCAGGAAAGGAAAACCGCAGGTTGGCGATTTGGCTGTAGTCATGGGCGGTAAAACAGGCCGTGACGGCATTCATGGAGCAACTTTCTCCAGTGGTGAAATGACTCACCGTACCATTGAAGTAAATGCCAGTGCTGTTCAAATTGGTAATGCAATTGAAGAAAAAAGGACTGCCGATGCCTTGCTGGCAGCTTCCGATGAAGGATTAATACAGGCAGTAACCGATTGTGGTGCCGGCGGGTTTGGCTCAGCCTTGGGCGAGATGGGTGCTGACATAGGTGTAGAAGTATGGTTGGAAAAAGCACCTTTAAAATACCAAGGCCTTAGTCCATGGGAAATATGGCTTTCGGAAAGCCAGGAAAGAATGGTTTTGGCCATAAAACCTGAAAACTGGCCCCGGCTGGATGAAATATGTAAAATGTATAATGTTGAAGCAACAGTTTTGGGTAGATTCACCGGTGACAAAATGTTAAAAGTAACCTATGAAGGTGAAACAGTATGTTTATTGGATATGGAATTCCTTCATGAAGGGCTGCCCAGCAGGGAGTTACACGCGTCCTGGCAGCCGCCTGAGGATAAAAAAGCCGTACCAGGCCCGCCGGTTGATTGGGTTAAAGCGTATTGCGAGGTAATGGCCCATCCTGATGTATGTTCAAAAGAACCAATTGTAAGAATGTATGATCATGGCGTTCAAGGTTCCAACTGTCTTCCCCCTTATGCGGGGGTTAACGGTGACGGACCTAATGATGCGGTGGTATTGGCACCTCTTTACGGGAAAAAATACGGTGTTGTAATCAGCCATGGCATGAACCCTGTGCTTAACAATATAAACCCATATTATGGAAGTTTATGGGCTGCGGCGGAAGCTGTGGCAAATGCTGTGGCGGTTGGCGCAAATCCGTTAGAACTTTGCTTAATAGATAATTTTATTTGGCCTTTCCCAGACGAAGAATCATTGGGTGCCCTGGATATGTCGGTAGATGCTTGTGTCGACTTTGTCAAAGCATCAGGAATGCCGTTTATTTCAGGCAAAGACAGCCTTTCCAGCACTTACCGGGCTGCTGACGGGACTGTGATTAAAATACCGCCGGTTCTTTGCGTGTCAACATTTGGCCGGATTAGCGATGTAACTAAGACAGTTTCGGCTGATTTCAAAAAGCCAGGTTCGACGATAGTGTTGATCGGCCATCGCGACACCAGTGAGATAGCTGGTTCTGTCTACAGCAGGATAATGGGTGCCGAAGGCACAAACCTGCCCAAAATTGATTTAAAGGTTTTAAATAATGTTTTTAAAGTTCTTCATAACGCCATCAGAAGCGGCAAGGTGCTGTCCTGCCACGATATTAGTGAAGGCGGGTTGGCAGCAGCATTGGCTGAAATGTGCTTTGGCGGCGAGGTTGGAGCAGTTATTAATCTAGATGAAACAGATATCCCGGAAGAGTTTTTATTCAATGAAACAGCAGGCACATTCCTGGTTGAAATTGAAAATGAACACGCCCTGCCGGGATTGTTCGATGGTATACCATACAAAATAATAGGCAGTACAACGGCAGAAAAAACTATTTCCTTAAGGCTTGCAGGACAAGAATTGTTTAAAGTCGATATAAATATACTCAGGGATGCCTGGAAAGCTCCTATGAAGGAGGTGTTCGGTCCATGAAACCCAGGGTATGCCTATTAAGGACAGATGGTACCAACTGCGACAACGAAACTTATTATGCTTTTGAAAAAGCTGGGGCACAGTGTCGCATGGTGCATGTTAACCAGCTCCGGTCCGGGATGGAAAATCTTTCCGATTATCAGATACTGGCTATTTCAGGCGGTTTTTCTTATGGTGACGATGTTCATTCCGGAAAGGTCTTGGCGGTGGAGTTGACATCATTCTTGAAAGATAGTCTTCAAGAATTTGTTGACCAAAAAAAGCCAATTTTAGGCATCTGCAATGGATTTCAAGTACTGGTGAGGACCGGGCTCCTGCCGGATCGGAAGTTGGGCAAAATAAATACTACTTTGATGAATAATGACAGCGGCAGGTTTGAATGCCGTTGGATAACCGCCAAAGTTGAGGACAGCCCATGCATTTTCACCAAAGGCATGGCCGGCAGCCTCATAAGCATGCAGTCGGCTCATGGAGAAGGCAAATTTTATACCGATCAGGAACTGCTAAAACAGTTGGAAGAATCGGGCAGGATAGTGTTTCGTTACACTGATCCGGAAGGTGTGCCGACAATGGAGTATCCCTACAATCCCAATGGTTCTCTTAATTCTATTGCCGGCATATGTGATCAGACGGGCCTGGTCTTAGGCCTGATGCCTCACCCCGAAAGGTTTGTTGAGATATACCAGCATCCAAACTGGCGAAGGGGTGGTTTTAAAAACGCTCATGGCTTGCCTATATTCATAAATGCGGTTAATTATTGTCTGGAAATGTGAAGCAATTAGCAAAGGTTAATGGGATAATAAGGTTTCTGGACGAATCATAAAAGGGGAAGATGTTACATTGTTAATTATTAGAAAGGCAAAAATCAGCGATATTGAGGATGTTCACCAGTTAATAACACAATATGCCAATAACGGCTTAATGTTGGGCAGATCCAGATCCATGCTTTATGAAGGCATTAGGGAAATTACAGTGGCGGAAGAAAACGGTGTCCTGGTTGGTGCCGGCATGTTGCATGTAATGTGGAAGGATCTGGCGGAAATAAGGGCTTTAGCGGTACATCCGGATTATATTGCCCGGGGTATTGGGCGTAAAATGCTGGAAGAGTTTTTGGCTGAAGCCAGGGAACTGAAGATTCCAAGGGTCTTTGCACTCACCTACCAACCGGAATTTTTTGTCCACTGTGGTTTTAAAAGAGTGCCAAAAGAAAGCCTACCGCAAAAAATGTGGAGAGAATGCATTGATTGCCCTAAATTCCCCAATTGTGATGAGGAAGCAGTCCAGATAGACTTACAATTTTAGTTAATTACCAACAGCCATTGGCAGGACATCGCCAATGGCTTGTTATTAGCTTTTGGTTATAGAAAAAGGATTTAATAATATATATAATATTTAAGAAATTGTAGTTATCAAAATAAGATTAAGTGAATATGCCGGTATACAAAAATTAAAAGGATGGTTTTTAAATGATTGACAAAAAAAGAGTAGTAGTGCTTTTTGGGGGCCGGTCTGGTGAACATGAGGTGTCATTAAATTCAGCGGCCTCAGTTATTTCTGCCTTGGATAAAGAAAAATATGAGGTGACTCCGGTAGTAATTACCCGTGAAGGGAAATGGGTGGCTGGAATTCTTCCGGAAAGATTGGTGAATGGAGAAAATCCATTGGATTTGGTAGGTAAAGAACCCGGGGTTGATTTTGTGTTTGTCCCGGGAGATCCTACCATACAAACTCTTTTGCTGCCTGGTAAAGGTTCTTATTTTCAGGACGGGGGCAAGATTGATGTAGTTTTCCCAGTACTTCATGGTACTTTTGGAGAAGACGGTACAATTCAAGGTTTATTGGATTTATCCAATATTCCATATGTAGGTTCCGGTGTTTTAGGTTCGGCTGTTGGAATGGATAAAGTCCTGATGAAAATGATTTTGGCACAGAACGGTTTGCCGCAAATTGATTTTCTATCCTGCTTGCGAAAAGATATAGACAATAATATTGGTTCAATAATTGATCAGGCAGAACAGCGATTAGGGTATCCCTGCTTTGTTAAGCCTGCCAATTTGGGTTCCAGTGTAGGAATATCCAAGGCCCATAATAGGGATGAACTTGCAGCAGCGTTAAAAGAGGCTGCCAGGTACGATCGCAAAGTTATAATCGAAGAGTTTATAGACGGCAGGGAAATAGAGGTCAGTGTTATGGGCAATGATGAACCGGTAGCATCAGTGCCCGGGGAAATTATCCCTTTAAAAGAGTTTTATGATTATGAAGCCAAATATGTAGATGGTTTCAGTGAGCTTAGAATCCCGGCAGACTTGCCGGAAAAAACTGTACAGCAGCTTCAACATCTGGCCATCCGTGTTTTTAAGGTACTGGATTGTGCAGGGATGGGAAGGGTTGATTTCTTTGTAGGCAAAAAAGACGGTAGAGTGGTAGTCAACGAGATCAATACTATTCCCGGCTTTACCAGGTTTAGTATGTATCCTAAGTTGTGGGAAGCAACCGGTATAAGCTACCGGGAATTGTTGGACCGGTTAATAGATTTGGCTTTTGAAAGAAACAAGGATAGAAACCGTTCAGAAACTGTCTATAAACAATAATAACTGTGTTTTTCAGTAGTTAAAAGTTATAATTTTTTTTTAAAGTTACATATTGTGCATTTAGATATGTTAAGGCGGCCGTGGCCGCCTCTTTTGCTGTTCGTTGCAGGTCAACGATGAATAATTCGTTTGCCTGGTGGCAATAGTTTAGATAAAAGAGTTGGAGGATTATTATGGCAAAATTTTTTAAATATTATAACCGTATATTTAAACTTGATATTAAAAAATTTAGAGAAATGAGAAATAGGGGAAGAAACCTAAAGTATTATATCAAACCTTATAATGATGAACGGAATGGGTTCGCCAAGAGCTTGGATTTTTACGGCCCTTTAATTGTACTGGTACTCATGTCTTATTTGATGGTAAGGATAGTGGCCGGCAACAACTTAATGTCTGTATTTTTGGCATCGCTTCTAATATTCTTCGAGATATATGCCGCATTTAAATTAAGGAGCCTGCTCAGAGCCAAAGCGCAAATTCATAAAAAGCGCTGGAGCGAAGGCGCCCTATGCCGGGAAAAAATAAAAAACTTTAGGTCAGAGATAGAGCTGGTTAAGTTTATAGCTGAAATACTGGATAAAATTCCGGGTTTCAGTGAAATAAAAATTACCGGCAATATGAAAAACGTTGATAATTATATCCCGTTACAGGCATTACTGGAAAATGAAATTGTGGGTGTAGCTTGTATTGTCGATAAAACTGACGGCAAAGGGGTTACTTCAAGAAAAGTAATTGAAATTAAGGATAAGATGCTAAAAAGCGGCTATAGTGTA
>CAYUXS010000046.1:5155-9437 GCA_964448915.1 uncultured Peptococcaceae bacterium | reverse complement strand
TTTTAATGATATATAATTAAAAAGTTAAAAATTTTAGACAAGTAAAAGAACTAATAATTTTTTTGTCGAAGTAGATGATGAAAAAATTTTTTTAACAGGGGGTATAGTAAATTGCTTATTTCAGATCTGCATAAAAAAAGAAGCATGTCATTTCCTAACTGTACTGCCTTGAAATATAACGGCAATATAATTAGTTACGTGCAATTGGAAACCAATATCGAGCAGTTTGCCAGGTACCTGTGCCATAGAGGCATGAGAACGGGTGAACGGGTTGCAATTGCGCTTCCAAATTGCCCTGAATTTATTTATGCATATTTGGGAATTGTCAGGGCCGGAGGGGTAGCAGTGCCTCTAAATATGCTGCAAGCACCTCAAGAACTTTTATATATCTTGGCAGATTCCGAATCCAAATACATTATTACAAACCCGGCTATCGGGGCCCAGCTATCGAAAGCCCCGAATATTTCACTGGAAATGATTATTTTAACTGATGAATGCCTTAAAGATATAGCATCTGCACCGCCTTGTGTTTTTGCCAAGCCAGACAGTGAAGATATCTGTACATTCCTATATACTTCGGGGACTACCGGGCGGCCAAAAGCGGCGATGTTGACCCACAATAATTTATTAAGCAATGTAAAAAGTATGGACGAGGCGGCAGGATTGGGCTGCGACGAGAATTTCTTAACTGTACTGCCTATGTTCCACAGTTTTGGCTGGACAGTATGCGTGCTTTATCCATTGTCAATAGGATGCGTTATTACTATTTTAGATGGACTAAGGCCCAAAGAAATGCTGCATTTATTGTCAGAAGAAGGAATAACCGTATTTTGCGGCGTGCACAGAAGGTAACATTCCCAAAATTTAAGTTCGCATTTTCAGGTGGAGATTCTATTTCTAAAGAAACAATGGAAGCTTTTGAAGAAAATTTTAATTTCCCTATATATGAGGGTTATGGGTTATCGGAAGCATCACCGGTAGTAAGCATCAATCCTCTTTATGGGGTTAGGAAAATAAAGTCGGTCGGATTGCCCCTTCCGGGCGTAGAAGTAAAAATTGTGGATGAAGATGAACAAGAACTGCCTCCAGGAGAAGTTGGAGAGATTTTGGTTAAGGGCAATAATGTCATGAAAGGCTATTACAAGCATGAGGAAGAAAGCCGGAAGGTTCTTAAGAACGGTTGGCTTTATACCGGCGATCTGGCATACAAAGATGATGACGGTTATATTTTCATAGTTGGCCGCAAAAAAGAGCTGATTATTACCTCAGGGTTTAATGTGTACCCCAGAGAAGTTGAAGAAGCCATTGAACAGCACCCAAAAGTGGTTGAGGCTGCTGTAATAGGAATCAGCCATCCATCAAAAGGTGAGGTTGGCAAGGCATATATTGTCCTCCAAGAAGATCAGGTTCTTGATAAAAAGGAAATATATGCATTTTTAAAAGACAAGTTGGCTAATTACAAAATACCTGAGGAATATGTCTTTGCCCAGGATCTTCCGAGGGGTCCAAGCGGCAAAATCTTAAAAAGGAAACTGGTCTAAAAAAGCGACCGGCTGCCGGTTAACCGCAACCAGCTTTAATATCTTAAAAAGTGAAAGATATTGGCTGGGAGCTGTTAGCTGGCAGCCGGTTTTATTTTGGTTTTGATAAGAATTTTCTGGTTTCTACGATTACCAGAGGAATTATGCTTAAGGACAGTACCAATGCCCAGTCAGAAGGCCTAAGAACCACAGTTTCAAATATATCTCTCATAAAGGGTGTTAAAAAAGTTATAAATAGCGCTGCTGTTGAAATTAAGATTGCCCATATAAGGCTGCGGTTGGTTGTAATGCCGATTTTAAACACCGAAAGCTCGTTATTCCTAACGTTGAGAGAATGAATCAATTGGGACAAGGCCATGGTCAGGAAGGCAACGGTACGGGCTTCCTCCAGGGATCTTCCCCAATTTAGAGCAAGCCAATAGCCACCCAAGGATAAAATACCAATGATTAGTCCCTGGTATATAATGCGAATACCCACTCCATTTGAGAAGATTCCTTCATTGGGTTTACGGGGCGGTCTATTCATAATTCCCTTTTGAGGCGGTTCCAGGCCCAGAGCCAAGGCAGGGGGGCCGTCTGTAATTAAATTCATCCATAAAATCATAATAGGGCTTAAAGGGCTGCCCAAGCCAAATAATAATGCCAGGAAAATAGCTGAAATTTCGCCGGTATTGCAGGATAAAAGATATTGAATAGAACTTCGGATATTATTATAAATTGTGCGTCCTTGTTCCACAGCTTTGACGATGGTTGCAAAATTGTCATCCTGAAGCACCATGTCGGAAGCTTCTTTAGCCACTTCAGTGCCGGTTATGCCCATTGATGCCCCAATATCCGCTTCCTTTAAAGCAGGTGCGTCGTTTACACCATCGCCTGTCATAGCCACTATGTGCCCGTGATATTGAAGGGCGGATACAATCCGCAGTTTATGCTCCGGTGAAACCCTGGCATAGACTGTGACTTTATTGACAACTTGTCTAAGTTCTTCATCGCTCATTTTTTCCAGTTGTTCCCCGGTGAGGCTTTCATCTCCCGGTTGCCAAATATTTAATTCAGAAGCGATTGCTTTGGCTGTATCCAGGTGATCACCGGTAATCATAATGGTCTTTATCCCGGCACTGTGGCATAATGCCACTGCTTCCTTGGCTTCCGGGCGGGCCGGATCTTGAATAGCGAAGAACCCGATAAAAGTTAATTCTTTTTCCACATTTTCCGGTGTAACCTCGGCAGGTATCTCAGACCATTGGCGATAAGATATCGCCAAAACCCTTTGACCCTGGGAAGCAAATTTTGAATTGATATCAAACAGGTGATTCTTTGTTTCGGCTGTCAGTTCACTTGTGTTTTTCCCGCCTGTTATTAAGGAAGAACAGCGGTTTAGTATTACATCAGGCGCACCTTTGGTAAAAGAGACAATAGACCCGTCGATATTATGGAAAGTGGACATCATTTTACGATCGGCATCAAAAGGTATTTCTGCCAGTCGTGGGTACTGGGAGGCCATTTCTTCCGTGGTCATTCCTGCTTTGGCCGCTGCCACCACCAGTGCACCTTCAGTAGGATCTCCCAAGATTCTGAAACCTTTGCCTGTTTCTTCCAACCTGGCATCGCTGTTCAGCAAACCACCCAACAACATAAACTTAAGGTTTTCATGGCTTGAAACAGACAACTCCTGTTCGGAATGATCCAGGAATTTGCCTTCCGGCGAATACCCTGTACCGGTAATGCTAAATATATTGTTGCCTGTATATATCTTGGTTACCGTCATTTCGTTTTTCGTTAGGGTTCCCGTTTTGTCCGAACAGATAACAGTTGATGTTCCCAGTGTTTCCACTGCCGGCAGCCTGCGTATTATTGCCCTATGGCGGCTCATCCTGGTCACTCCAAGGGCAAGTACAATGGTAACCACTGCGGGAAGACCTTCGGGGACAGCAGCCACTGCAAGGCTTATGGCCACCAGTAACATGTCAAAGAGTTTTTCACCGCGCCAGATGCCTAACAGGAAAACTACAAAAACAATCAGTACTGCCGCTATACCTAAAACTTTACCTAATTTAGCCAGTCTTTGTTGCAAGGGAGTTTGCTGGACTTTAGCAGTATCAAGCAGTTCAGCTATGCGGCCAAGTTGAGTCTTCATGCCTGTTTCCACTACAACGGCTTTAGCTCTTCCGCTGGTAATTGTAGTGCCCATAAAGAGCATATTACTGCGATCCCCAAGAGGGATTTGTTCTTCCAATGTTGCCCTTGTGTTTTTTTCAACCGGTACAGACTCCCCGGTAAGGGCTGATTCATTTGAATAAAGGGATACTGCTTCAACCAACCTTAGGTCTGCAGGAACCGAATCACCGGCATCCAGCAATATAATGTCCCCGGGGACTATCTGTGCGGCATCAATTTGCAGTACCTTGCCGCCCCGGACTATTTTAGCCGTTGGTTTAGTCATATCCTTAAGTGCTTTGAGGGCATTTTCTGCTTTATTTTCCTGGACTACTCCAATTGCCGCATTAAGGATGACTATAATAAGAATGACAGCCATATCTTCAAACTCACCCAACAGGGCGGAGATAACTGCCGCTGCAATAAGGATTAAAACCAAAACTTCTTTCATTTGACTGATAAACATTGATATAAGGCTTCGTGGCGGCTTTTCATCAAGGATATTGGCACCGTATCTTTCTATCCGGGAAGCTGCCTCCTGATCGCTTAACCCCAGCTCCGGGTTTGTTTCCAGCTGTCTATAG
>CAYUXS010000046.1:1078-5145 GCA_964448915.1 uncultured Peptococcaceae bacterium | reverse complement strand
TATCTGTCATATTGTACCTCCAAAAATCAAGTGCCAATTATAAAACCAAATGCCATATTATGTAATTATTTTTATAAAAAACAGCCTCATATAAGCATACTATAATTACCGCTATGGTTAAAATAGTAAATTCATTAAACCAGGGTATAAAAAAGCAGCTTAAAGTAGTTTTGCCAAGACAGGTTTGTTTATACTATGTCTGTATTGAACAAGTGGTGCTGTTAATGCCTTAAGGCTGTTATTTTGTTATAATATGGCTTATAGGGCTTTGGTGTTAAAATATTCAGATAAACTGTCAGATATTAAATTTTAAAAATAAGGATTTACTATGATATATCGGGTTGAAAAAAATTGGGATGTAATTGTTGTGGGTGGCGGGCCGGCAGGTATGATGGCAGCAATTGCCGCCGCCCAGGGTCAGGCTAAAGTAGCAATTTTTGAAAAAAATAAAAACTTGGGGCGCAAGATGTTGTTGGCCGGAGGGGGTCGTTGTAATTTTACCAATATTTCTTCTTTGGAGCAGTTTATGCAAAATATTCCCGGTCATGGAAAATTTCTTTTCAGCGCTTTATCCGCTTTTCCAGGTAAACGTTGTGTAGAATTTTTCAATAATTTAGGATTGCCTACTAAGGTTGAAGAGGAAGGAAAGGTTTTCCCGGAAAGTGACCGGTCATCTGATGTGGTTGAGGCACTTAGAAAGAAACTGTTAGAAACAGGTGTCGCAATTTTTAATGGTGTTCAGGTATACGGACTGGTTATTAGCGGCAATACGTGTTCAGGTATTAGAACCAATAAGGAGCAAGAAATTAAAAGCAAAGCTGTTGTGTTGGCAACTGGAGGGTTATCTTATCCCGGCACCGGTTCAACAGGTGACGGTTACCGGTTTGCAGCTCAAGCCGGCCATAAAATAACACCGGCATTGCCTGGTCTTGCATCTCTTTGCTTTAATGATTATTCCAATGCCAAAATTCTGCAAGGGTTATCTTTAAAAGGGATTGCCCTTATTCTTTTTATAGACGGCAAAAAACATGAAGTCCAACAAGGTGATGTTGTTTTTACACATTTTGGTTTGTCAGGGCCTGCTGCTTTGAAAATAAGCAGGACTGTTTCGTCCTTAATTTCCAAAGGCGCGAATAATGTGCAAATATTCATGGATATTATGCCAAAATATAAAGAAGAGGAATTGGCAGGTCAGTTACTTTTTTATTCAAAGGAAAATCCTAAGAAGTCTGTACTGAGCATATTAAAAATACTGGTACCTCAACGCCTGGCTTATATGGTATTGGAAACCCTTGAAATTGATAACCGGAAAAAAGCAGGCGAGACCGGAAAGGGTACCTGGAGGAAAATAGCGGCATTATTGAAGGGAATGCCTTTTACATTGTCGGGTACCGTGCCGTTGAAAGAAGCAATGGTTACAGTAGGCGGGGTAAGCATCAGGGATGTCGACCCCAAAAGCATGGCTTCACGCCTGGTAAATGGGCTGTATTTTGCCGGGGAGTTGCTGGATGTAGATGCTTATACAGGGGGCTACAACATGCACATTGCTTTTTCAACGGGCTGGCTTGCCGGGATGTCGGCGGCCAAAAAGATAATGGCTGACAAAATCGAGATGATGTAACGGGTAATTATCAATACGAAGGGTTGTGCTTGTTTATTAAAAAAGGTTATTCTGATCAAACGCCTTTTTCAGTAATATTAATGAATTTATATACTGCTCTTCCCAGCCGGGGCATGACTTTACAGCAATTGTTGGACAATCTCGGCTCACGAGGGCGGTTGGCGTTATGTATTTTATTAACAATACCGTTTTTGCTACCGGTATCCATACCAGGCAGCAGTACTCCTTTTGGGTTGGTAATAGCAATAATTGGGGTTGGGGTTGTTAGAAACAAACCTATCCGTTTGCCTGCCTTCCTGGCCGGTAAAGTTATTGAAACACAATATCTCCAGCCATTGTTACATAAGGCAATTAATCTTTTTGGGCGTATTGAAAGATTTACTTATCCTCGATACAAGATGTTAACCGGGAAGCTTCCCTCACTGGCCAGCGGATTGGTTATGTTGTTAAATGCCTTGCTTTTAATGGCCCCGCTGCCTCTACCGTTTTCTAACACATTTCCGGCCTATGGTGTGCTTTTTTTAGCTGCGGGAAACCTTGAGAAAGACGGTTTATTAATTATGGCAGGTTATATTACGACGGCATTATCTTTAATTTATTTTGGAATATTGATATTTTTTGGCACGGAAGGGATACAATCAATATTTATTGGTTAGGAAAACCTTTTAAAAACTTTCATAAAGCCGGATAATGACTCCGAGAGCTCTCTTCCTTCTTGAAGGTCATTGGTTATTTGCTCAGCCAGGTGGCAGGCCAGTACAGTAACGCTTACCCTGTTGACTGCAGATTTGATGGCAGCCAGTTGAGTAACTATATCCCCGCATTTACGCCCCTCTTGGATCATTTTTTGTACTCCCCGGACTTGGCCTTCGACTTTTTTTAATCTCAGTAAAAGTTCTTTCTGGATCAAAGGATCTTTGTTGCCGGTATACTCTAGGGATTCTTTTAACTCTTTTTTTATACCTGTACGACCTGTTTCCATTGGACAACCTCCCTAAGGCATGAAATTTGATGATCCAATATTATATTTTCCGGCTTTGGGCTGTCAATTGCGGGGAAGACCTTCCGGCATTAAACTGCAATAAAACTACAGAAAGTATAACAAAGGCACAGCCTATTACCTGGATATAAGTTAACACTTCGCCCAGTAACAAGTAAGATATTATCCCTGCCAATACCGGTTCCATATTGCTGGTAACCGATGTGAACAAAGGGGGGAGGTAATACAGGCCTTTTAAAAAGAAACCATAGGGTATAACCGTGCAAAAAACAGCTATGTAAAGAAAGAATAACCAATCTCCTGTGCTGTGATTGGAAAAAGTATTCCAAGGCAGTTTAAAAAACGACCAGACAATACTGCCCGAACCCATGCCCCAAACCAGTATGGTCCAGGCTGAGTATTTGGAAAGCCCGTACTTTCCGTATACAGTGTAGAAAGCGAAAGTAATTGCGGAACTTAGCCCGGTAATAAGCCCCACTACGGTTACTGACATCCCATTCCCGGTAGTCCCTTTAACTATCAGTAGTCCACCTATAGCCGCCCCGATTACCGACAGCAGCTTAAACCCGTTAATGCTCTCATTTTTTGATGCCAATCCGTATAACAGGATAAAAATTGGGCCTAAGTACTCAAGAAATATTGCGGTAGCAACATTTGTTTCGCTGATAGTGTAATAATAGAAAAACTGTACTGCCGACAGGCCGAATACTCCAAGTATAAAAATATAAGGGATATCTTTTCGTTCTATCTTAAGCAGTTTTGGGTTGGCAATTAAAAGGTAAGCAGCCAAAATAACAAAAGACAGGGTAACCCTTATCTGGCTTAGGTCAAGGGGGCTGAATTGGTTGTTAAAAAGATATTTGGCCAAAGTTCCGGACAAGCCCCATAAAACGTCTGCTAGCATTATAAACATAAATCCTTTGAAATAATTATTGGTTTTCATGTTATTAACCTTTCTGGATAAAATCAGTGATGGCCACCGCCCTGACCGGCGATCCATCTGCTCCCTGAATTTTCAGGGGAAAACAACAAAATAAAAACCTCCCCGGGGGAAGGTGGCGCAGATTGTTTAAGTTCTCTATGATGACCATGTGGTTACCCAAAAGTATTTCGTGTACTGGATAACCCGATGAGAACAAGGAATCTGCCGAAATTGTGTCTAATCCGATTCCTTTAAGCTTAAAATTGCACAACCATAGGGCTGCTTCTGTTGAAAGAGTAGGGAAGTCTTTGAAATATTCTTCCTTCCCCCAATTATGATACCACCCGGTATTTATCAAAACAAAGTCAATTTTTTCTATAGCTTCTTTGTATGGTTTGAGATCAGTTAATTCAATTTTTCTTTTCTTATGGCAGCTAAAATCCAGTACTATTGCAGAACCGTAGTATTTCTCAAGTTCAATATTATCTGCAGTGCAGCCTCCATAATATATATGGGCAGGTGCA
>CAYUXS010000046.1:0-1068 GCA_964448915.1 uncultured Peptococcaceae bacterium | reverse complement strand
ATGCGTCCCTGAGTGAGTCAAAAGGGATATTCTTTTTTCCGAGTAGCCTTGTTTAGAAACAGTTGACAGTTCAGTTAACGACGGTGGTTCGGTTCCAGGGTAATATGGCATTGAATTGGATATCGTGTGGCTTAAATCAATTATTGGCATAATTCCTCCAAATATTAAAATATCAAATATTTTAAGTAAGCCAGGTATATATATTCTGCTTTATATTATTCTTTCCTTGTTAAAAAAGCTTTTTGGAAACAGGGTTTTTTCTGCTTATTATAATTGTTTTCTTTAATTATCTGGGCTATACTAATATTGTTGTGTGCCATTATTATATTTGGACAGTATCCAAATAGGAACTGTACCTTAATCAGGTTCGAATTTAAATAAAATATTCCGCTTGGATCCGGAAGGACCGAGACGGCTGGATACAGTTTATACTGGAGTCTCTTGGTTATGCCGGGAGGCTTTTATTTTATGCAAATAAAAGGAGGAAATAAAATTGACCAAGAAGAAAATTTCAATTCAAGGTTTTAAGGAAATGAAGAGCAAGGGCCGAAAATTTTCTATGATAACTGCTTACGATTATCCTACTGCAGTTTTGGTGGATCAAAGCCCAATTGAAATGATCCTGGTAGGTGATTCTTTAGGTATGACCATGCTTGGGTATGAATCAACCGTACCGGTAACGATGGAGGATATGATTCACCATTCAAAAGCAGTATTAAGAGGTGCAAAAAATACTTTTATCGCTGTAGACTTGCCTTTTGGATCTTATAATGAAAGCATCAGCCAGGCAATTTTTAACGGCAACCGGCTTATGAAAGAGGGAGGGGCAGATTGCGTTAAAATTGAAGGCGATGCCAAAATAGCTCCAACTGTTAAAGCAATGGTAAACGGCGGTATCCCCATAATGGGGCACATCGGTTTAACACCCCAAACAGCTTCTATGTTAGGTGGCTTTAAGGTTCAGGGGAAAGATGCTGCTTCGGCAAAGAGGTTATTGGATGTTGCATTGGCTTTTGAAGAAGCCGGCGCTTTTTCTATTGTTTTGGAGTGTGTCCCGTCACCCCTGGC
>CAYUXS010000045.1:3723-9471 GCA_964448915.1 uncultured Peptococcaceae bacterium | reverse complement strand
CGGGTGTAAAAAGCTGCTTGTTGTTTCACGCTCGATAGAATAATTGGCAACCGAAATCCGGTTAAATAAAGTTTCCATTATACCTTTGAGATAATAAAAATCATAGCGTTGGCTGGGTTTATTCCAGTTCGATGCCGTATTGCCCATGGCTGCTATGGCCAACTTAAGTTTTTCTTCAGGCAGCTGGGCTTTTGAAGGCAAAAACACATTTCCCAATTCGAAAACTGCCAGATCTGCAATCCGCCTATTTGCGTTATTAGCCAGGATATCCAACATGCCGGGCAAAAGGGCTGTTCTCATTACAGATTGCTCTTCACTTATTGGGTTTTGAATTTTAATTGGTTTTGATAAGGCATTGTCCTGTGCCAGCAAAGCCCTTTCAATAAAAGAAGGGTTTAAAAAGCTATAAGTAATTACCTCATACAAACCAAGGGAAGCAAGACAATCCTTGACCTCAATTTCCAAAGCTTGGGCCGGTGTACGCCTTCCATAAGTTGAAAGCCCATAAGGGTAAGTATATGGGATCTTGTCATACCCATAAATCCTGGCCACCTCTTCTATAAGGTCTTCTTCAATGGATACGTCTACCCGGTGACCAGGAACAGTCACTATAAGCTGCCCACCGTTATCCTTAACGTCAAACTTCAACCGCTCCAGTATACCGGCAGCTTCATTCGAAGGAATATTCACTCCAAGCAAATGGTTTATCTTCTCCGGTCGCAGTACTACGGTCCTTTTTGGTGCCTCACCGGGATAATTGTCAACTATAACTCCGGCAACCTCTCCTGCCCCGATTTCCAAAAGCAGTTTTGCCGCCCTGTCTGCGGCTCTTTTACAACCAGTTATGTCTATTCCTTTTTCAAAACGGGTAGAGGATTCAGACCTTAATCCTAAATTTCTAGATGTACGCCTTATACTTACAGGATCAAAAAAGGCTGATTCCAACAGCACATTTACAGTTTTACCGGTAATCTCGGTAGCCAAACCTCCCATGACCCCCGCTATTGCAACGGGACCGCCGGGATCGGCTATGACCAGCATTTCCTCTGTGAGTTTTCTCTCAATGCCGTCAAGAGAGACCAGTGTTTCCCCGGGAGCGGCGCGGCGGACAATTATTTTCCCGTCTTTGAGCGTGTCATAATCAAAAGCATGTAACGGCTGGCCCATTTCCAGCATCACATAGTTGGTGATATCAACAATATTATTAATGGGGCGAACGCCTGCAGCCTGCAGCCTTTCCTGCATCCAGCCCGGAGACGGGCCAATCTTTATATTTTTAAAAAGCCTGGCCACATATCTTTTACAAAGATCCTTGTCCTCAATCTGAACATCCACTTTGCCTTCAACGGCTCCACTGGTTTCAATTACCGAAGTACATGGCATTCGCAGTTTTTGGCCTAAAAGCGCAGCTACCTCCCTTGCCACCCCAATCATTGAGTGGCAATCACCCCGGTTGGGGGTCAACTCCAACTCAAAGATTATGTCATTAAGGCCGATAGCTTCTTTAATATCCAAACCTAAAGGTGTTTCAGGATCTAAAATCATTATTCCCTGGGCCGATTCAGGCGGCATTATACTGGTGTCTAATCCCAGCTCCTGGCCCGAGCAAAGCATGCCCCTGGATTCAACACCTCTAAGTTTGCTCTTTTTTATAACTACGCCTCCGGCCAGCCTGGCGCCATGCAAAGCAACCGGCACCACATCGCCAACCTTGATATTTGTAGCTCCTGTTATGATCTGGTAGTTTTCTTCACCACCGGTTGTAACCTGGCAGATTACAAGCTTATCGGCATTTGGGTGAGAATCAATGGCGATAATTTTGCCGGTATATACTTTTTCAATACCTTCACCCAACTTCTCAATGCCCTCAACAGCTATTCCCGACAAGGTAAGCCTTTCAGCCAACTCCTCAGGTGTTACATTTATATCTACAAATTCACGTAACCATTTAAGAGAAACCCTCATTACGGCAATCCTCCTGAAACAATTTTTGCAGATTATTATTTAAAACTGGGCCAAGAAACGCTTGTCATTATCAAACAGGACCCTTAAATCATCGATACCATATTTAAGCATGGCAATACGCTCCACGCCCATTCCAAAAGCAAAGCCGCATACTTCCTCTGGATCATAGCCTGACATTTCCAAAACCCTGGGGTGAACCATACCGCAACCCAAAATTTCAAGCCATCCGCTGTAGGAGCAGGTTCTACACCCCTTACCCCCACATATTACGCAGGATATATCAACCTCTGCACTGGGCTCAGTAAAAGGGAAGTAACTGGGTCTAAACCTTGTCTTAGTTTCAGCTCCGAACATCTGCTCTGCAAAAAGTTGTAAAACGCCCCGCAAATCTGCCATGGTTATCCTGCGGTCAATAGCCAACCCTTCAACCTGGTGAAACATCGGCGAATGTGTAGCATCATCATCCCGCCGGTAAACTTTCCCCGGCGCTATTATTTTTACCGGCAGCGAAGGGGCTTCTTTCTCCATAGTCCGTACCTGGACAGGAGAAGTATGGGTACGCAGCAACACTTCAGGGGTTATAAAAAAAGTATCCTGCATGTCCCTTGCCGGGTGATCTTTGGGCAGGTTGAGCGCCTCAAAGTTATAATAATCCAGTTCAATCTCAGGACCCTCAGCAACACTGAAACCCAATCCGATGAATATATCTTCTATTTGACGGGTTACTTTGGTCAGCGGGTGAATCCTGCCGGTATCAAAAACCCTGCCGGGCATGGTTATGTCCAGTCTTTCCGCATTTAACTGTTGTTTCTTAAGCTGTTCTTTGATTGCCTGTATCCTGTCACCCAGCTGCTTTTCTATCTTATCTCTTACCAGGTTGGCTATTTGCCCGATCCGTGGCCTTTCCTCCGGGCTGAGATTTCCCATTCCCCTAAGAACAGTTGTTAATTCTCCTTTTTTCCCCAAATATTGAACTCTAATGTTGTTAAGATCATTTAAATCCTTAGCAGTTGCTATTTCTTCCAAAGCCTTGGTTTGTATTTGCAATAACTTTTGTTCCAACTTGTTCCTCACTCCCGGTAAAATGTAATAAAATATTAAAATAAAAAAACGCCCCTTTAGGGACGATTTCTCGCGGTACCACCCTGATTGTTTTGTATAAAAACCACTCGCTAGACATGGGCACTAATCCAGATAAAGCCCATATCGATTCCCCCTTAACGGTAGGATCAGACCGGCTGCACCTACAGTGGAACTAACCATCCCCACTTTCAGCTGCAGTTCAGGGGTGAATTCACGGATCGCCACCCCGGAAAGGCTTTCAGTCACGGCCCTTCCTCCCTGATAGGGGCAAATCCCTTACTAATCCCCATCATCACTATTCTCACTATGATCAATGTAAAACCATTCTTCTGTATAGTATATATGCGTTAACTGAACCCGTTGCAACGAATAGCCTCCAAAAAAATTCGGCGGTTAAAAACACTTAACCACAACCTTTCAGCTTTTTTTGGGACCCTTCGTGTCTGATTATATCACATGAAAAAAATCAAAACAAGGAACTTTCCGGTTACCGGCTTGCCCTTTTTAACATTTTATTTTCCTAAAAACAGCTATCTGGTAAAGCATTATCGATGCGGCTACCGCAGCATTCAATGATTCTGCTTTGCCGGGCATTGGGATAGTAACCTTCTTATGGGGTAAGGATAAGATGCCCTCAGACGGGCCTGTTGCTTCACTTCCAACTACCAGCATGACAGGCCGTTTCACTTCGATCGAATCCAAGGGCCGGCCTTCCCGGGGGTCACCTACCAGCAGTTCAATTTCACCACTATGCAGCTGTTTTGGTAAATCCTCCAAGCTTATATTTTGAAATACCGGCAGGTGAAAAATCGACCCCATGGTTGCTCTCAATGCCTTGTCGTTATATATATCGACCGTTCCGGACATAAGTATTGCCCCGTCAGCCCCAAAGGCATCCGCACTGCGGATTATAGTGCCCAGGTTGCCGGGATCTGTAACCCCATCCACCAAAACAATAAATGAATTTTTGTTTAAAAAAAGTTTATCAATATTCCATTCTTTCATGCGGCATACAGCCAATACCCCTTGGGGTGAATCTGTAGAAGCGAGGCTGTCAATGATGTTTTTCGCAACAAAGATTTTTTTTACCGCCTGCTCGTCAACTGCGAAAATTACCTGCTTTCCCCTGCCGGAATTAAGAAATTCAGGTGAATATATAATGCTCTCCAAAATTGAGCCCGCTTTAACAGCTTCCTCTACAAAACGAAAGCCTTCAACCAAAAACTTTTTCTCTTGCTCCCTAAACCGTCTTTTTTTAAGCTTTTGAAAGTACTTGATCATCGGGTTGTGTTTACTTGTTATAAGTTCCATACATAACCCTCCAGTATTATAAAAACTTAAAGCATGGCTTTAAAGCCATGCTTTATTAATCAACCTAATACCGGTTAAATCTTGGACTTTGCAACTTCAACCAACTGGACAAAAGCCCCGCTGTCATTTACAGCCATGTCCGCCAGCATTTTACGGTTAATGTTGATTCCTGCCTGTCTCAGGCCGGCCATAAACTTACTGTATGAGATACCATTCATCCTTGCAGCGGCATTAATTCTTGAAATCCAAAGCCTCCGGAATTCCCTCTTTTTATTTCTTCTATCTCTGTATGCATAAGACAAGGATTTAAGCAATTGGGTTTTTGCAACCCTGTAAAGTTTGCTTTTAGAACCCCTGTAACCTTTTGCTAATTTAAGGACCTTCCTATGTCTATTGCGTGAAACCACACTGCTTTTAGCCCTTGGCATAATGTCTCCTCCTTACGGTTCAAATTATTCATCTCATGACTAGTAGGGCAATATTTTTTCCAATACGCGCTGATCGGAAATATGCACAACAACAGATTTCCTTAAATTTCTCCTGCGTTTGGCTGACTTTTTACCCAATATATGCCGGTGAAATGAATGAAACCCCTTATATTTACCGGTTCCGGTTTTTTTAAATCTTTTTGCAGCTCCACGATGTGATTTAATTTTGGGCATTTTAAGAATCTCCTCTCTGGTCGTGTTTGTCTTGTGATGGAGTAATAATCATAATCATGTTCTTGCCTTCCAGCTTTGGCTGCCTTTCAATGCTGCCTATATCTTTAATTTGGTCAGCCATTCTGACCAAAAGCTGCTTGCCAAGTTGGGTATGGACAATCTCCCTGCCGCGGAAGATTATGGAAACCTTCACCTTGTTCCCTTCTTTAAGGAAACGCTCGGCGTTTTTTACTTTGACCAGGAAATCATGATCCTCGATGTTAGGCCTCATTTTGATCTCTTTAACATCCATTACTTTTTGCTTTTTCCTGGTCTCTTTTTCCTTTTTGCTTTGCTCATACTTATATTTCCCAAAATCCATGATCCGGCATACTGGCGGCTTGGCCTGTGGGGCTATTTCAACCAAGTCCAGTTGCCTTTCTTCTGCAATTCTCAAGGCATCTTTAATAGGCATAATACCAAGTTGGGCACCTTCGGTGTCAACCAACCTCACTTCCCGGACACGGATTTGTTCATTTATGCGGAAATCTTTGGAAATGATATCACCTCCAGAAAATAAAAAAGCGGGTGCCCCCACCCGCTAACAAACAGAAGAAGAAAACAGAAAATTTCCACGTACTCCTTCATATACCGACCGGACTAGCTGCCGGGCTGTCCGGTGAGAAGCGGATGGCTTCTACTTAAGATTAATAAGAAGAGTTTAGCATATATAAGTATCCCAGTCAAG
>CAYUXS010000045.1:0-3713 GCA_964448915.1 uncultured Peptococcaceae bacterium | reverse complement strand
TTCAGTTGGGAGTTTGCTGTTTTCCAATGGTACCGTCTTGATCAATAAATAAATAACAGCCGCTTATCTTATCTTTAGATACAAACCGGTAACGATGGGGGCCAACTTTATTATACTTATACATCCCTGAATAAGCGGGCCAATCTTTAATCGCACTTTGGAGATCCCCCGGCAACTCCCTGTGTTCCGTATAATAGGCTTCCATTGAAGAATAGAGGTACTTTAAGTCTCCCCGGGCTGAGCTTAAAGCCAGCCCGGTTGCATAATCGGCATACATAGGCTTGGCGACAGCAGCCAGGATAGCTGCCGTCACCAGCAATACTATTAATTCCAAGATAAGGTTTCCCTGTTTTCTCCCGGCCATCTATGTTACCTCTAAATCCAAACTAAAAACAATTATTTTACAGTATTTTCTTGGTCTCAATTTCTTCAACAATCCTGCTTACAAACTCGTCTATTTTCATAGAGCCAAGATCCCCTTCGCTACGGTGACGGACCGACACTGTGCCGTTTTCAGCCTCACGATCACCCACCACCAGCATATAGGGTATTTTTTGGCCCTGGGCTTCCCTAATTTTATAATTAATCTTTTCATTGCGGCTGTCAATTTCAACCCGGATATCTTTTCCCTTCATTTTTCCTGCAACCTGGGACGCATAATCAAAATGGCGATCGGCAATTGGCAGTACCTTTACTTGAACCGGTGCCAACCATGCCGGGAATGCCCCGCCGAAATGCTCCACCAGTATGCCGATAAAACGCTCAATGCTGCCAAACACTACCCTGTGAATCATAACCGGACGGTGCTTCTGCCCGTCTTCGCCGATATAGCTTAGGTCGAACAATTCAGGCATCTGGAAATCCAGCTGGATTGTCCCGCACTGCCATGTCCTTCCCAGGCAGTCCTCCAAATGGAAATCAATTTTAGGACCATAAAAAGCACCGTCACCTTCATTAATTTTATACTCCATACCCTTGGACTTTAGGGCATCTTCCAAGGTGGCAGTTGCGCTTTCCCAGATTTCATCGGATCCTATAGCCTTTTCTGGTTTAGTGGATAACTCGACACGGTATTTAAAACCAAAAATGCTATAAAAGTAATCCACCAGGTCAATAACGCCGGTTATCTCATCTTTTATCTGCTCCGGCAGCATAAATATATGGGCGTCATCCTGGGTAAAGCAGCGTACCCTCATTAACCCGTGCAAAACACCGGATTTTTCATGGCGGTGAACCAATCCCAGTTCCCCCATGCGAACAGGCAAATCGCGGTAACTGTGCAGCTTGCTATTGTAAATAAGGATACTGCCCGGGCAATTCATTGGCTTTATCGCATAATCCATGTCGTCAATTTTAGTGAAATACATATTGTCACGGTAATGATCCCAGTGGCCCGATCTCTCCCAGAGCCCCCTGTTTAAGATAATTGGTGTCCTGATTTCCTGGTAACCCCGTTTAGCATGCTCTTTACGCCAAAAATCTTCCAACTCGTTACGGACTACCAAGCCTTGAGGATGAAAGAAAGGAAAACCGGGGCCTTCTTCAAATAGGCTGAAAAGGCCTAACTCCATGCCAAGGCGGCGGTGATCCCTCTTTTTGGCCTCTTCTATACGGAAAAGGTGTTCTTCAAGTAAACTTTTTTTAGGAAAGGCCGTTCCATAAATCCTTTGCAGCATTTTATTGTTTTCATCGCCGCGCCAATATGCACCGGCCAAATTGGTAAGCTTAAATGCCTTAAGGTAGCCGGTAGAAGGCACATGCGGGCCTGCGCAGAGATCGGTAAAACTGCCTTGTGTATAGAACGATATCAAAGAGTCATCAGGCAAATCATTTATTAGCTCTACTTTATAGTTTTCACCCGATTTTTTAAAGAAATCCAACGCTTGTTCCCTGGATACTTCCTCTCGTTTAAAAGGCAAATCCTGTTTAACTATCGCATCAATTTCCTTCTGTATCTCATCCAGCATTTCAGGAGTAAATTTAACAGGTGAATCGAAATCATAATAAAAGCCGTCGGCAATTGCAGGCCCTATTGCCAGCTTGGTACCAGGAAAAAGATTTTGGACTGCTTGGGCCATTACGTGAGAGGAACTGTGCCAGAAAACTTGTTTCCCTTCCTCATCATCAAAGGTATAAAAAGCAATGTTAGCATCTTTTTCCAGTGGTGTCGACAAATCCACCAACTTACCGTCCACCGAAGCGACCAAGGCCTCCTTGCCCAACCGCCCGCTAATGTCTTTGGCTATTTGGGCTAAAGTAATGCCTTTTGGGTACTCTCTGGTGCTGCCGTCTTTCAAACTAACCTTTATCATAATAATAAAACCTCCTTAAATCTTTAGGAAAAGGTTAAATGTAATTTAATAAATAAAAAACACCCTCCCAAAATACTGGGACGGTGCTTAAAACCCGCGGTTCCACCCTGTTTGAGCTGTGAACAGCTCCCCTTTAACACAGTTATCGCCTGTATACGGCTGCCTTATGCCCTGCTAAAAGGCCTTCGACAGCTGTTCCCGGGTGGTTTTGGGCTTAATCATTATAGCGGGCAATGCTCTCAGCCACGGCACAGCCTCTCTGAACGCAATGATAAGCTTAATTTCCCGTTCATCACGCATTATATTAACCTTTGTTGATTATATTTTAGAAAAACATCATTGTCAATACGACAAAAATGTGGTCATGTGGTGAAAAAAATAATAATTGTTTGAATAAATCCGATTATAAAACCCAGGACTCCTCCCAATACCTCAATATGCCTCAATTCCTTTGCAGATACCGATCTGACTACCTCTTCCAAACGCTCCAGGGAGAAATTGTTGACTTTTTCTTCAACAATCTTTTCAAAACTTACCTTGTCGTTAATAATCCCGCTAAAACGATTAAAAGACTCCGTTACGATATGGGGTATTTCCATTTTAATCTGATCAACAATAATATCGGAAATAACCCTTTTTAGTGACATCGGAACATAAGCAGGAAACTTTTGAATAATTTTCGCCCTTATTGAATCTGCTGCAGCAAGAGATATTCTATCAAGCACTTCTTTTGATTTTATTGTTTCAAACAAATCATCAATTGACAGCAGTTCACTGTCCACTACTTGGCCTATGCTTTTGGCTATTTCTTTCCGCCTTTTGGGAATTACTCCTTGAAGACGGTAGCCCAAAAGCGATACCGGCCGGTATGGCCTAAAGAGCAGCTTGACTGCCAGCCAGTTTGTAACCCAGCCAATAATAGCGCCAATCAAAGGTAAGGATATTAAACTATATATGTTCATATAAAAAATTCCCGCCTTCCATAGTATTTTACCAGGATAAACGGGAAAAAGGAAATTGCCGGATTAGTAAAAAATTAAATAAGCTTACTCATTGCACAGCTTGCAACCGGCACAGATTGAAACTCTTTGGGGAAAAATGTTTTTAATCGTATCCAAAGTAGTAGCCGGAAGCTCTGTCTTTCCGGGATGAAAAATAATTTCCCGGGGAGCAAGGGTAATTAGGGCACTTATTAATAAATCCTCATAATTGACTTCATTTTCGATAAGCTCTACGGCAAAACCATCAAGATATGTATTATTAATGGGTTTTTCCTGTTCGTCATACAGTTTAAAAATACCGCCGGGTTTCATGACTATGTTTACCAGTTGCATTTGCGAATCCTGGATATCAACAAAATATTTCAGCAATTCTATAAACTCTTTATACTCCCTCTCCATT
>CAYUXS010000044.1:2903-9604 GCA_964448915.1 uncultured Peptococcaceae bacterium | reverse complement strand
ATTTCAAATTCAACATCCCAGAGCCAAGATATATCAGTGCCGTCAGCATCATTGTCATTAATTGCAATCATCACATCTATTGGTTGTTCGGCCATATCCAAGGCAACTTTTAACCCTTCATTAAAACCGGTGGGGTTTTTAACCAGATGTAAAATTACAGGTTTGCCATGATAATTAAAAGCCTCCATTCTGCCGGCAGCAGGCTTATAATCCAACAGCAGGTCAGCTGATTGATGGGGTTCCAACCCCAACAGAAGGGAGGCGGAAAAAGCGGCCAGTGCATTATACAGGTTATAAACGCCGTATACTGGAATGGTCAGATTAACGGCTGATCCCTGTCCAAACTTAACTTTGCAAGTCGTTGAAACTTCATCCGAAACCGGGGAAATACCTTCAACATCAGGAGCAGGACGAGAAAAAGCACAGCCCGGGCATTTATAATCGCCTAACTGGCTGTACTGAAAGTAATTATAGATAAGCTCCCGGCCGCAAAAAGGGCAAAATTTCCCTTCCCTGGCTTTTGTACTTGTGGAATTAGAACCATCATTTTCAGCCAACCCGTAATAAATTGCAGGCTGTCCGGTGCTCCTCCCCAATTGTGCAACTAAAGGATCATCACCATTGAGGACAAGCTTTACCCCATCCATATCTCTAAGTGCATCACGAACCAGTGATACCGTTTTATCAATTTCTCCAAACCGGTCCAACTGATCCCGGAAAAAATTGGTTACTACTACACAAGTAGCATTAAGTTGGGAAGCCACATGAGGAAAAGTAGCTTCATCAACCTCCAGGCAGGCATAATCGAATGTTCGCCTGCCAAACAAGTCTAATTCTGTTGAAAAAACTGTAGCCACACCATTAATTAAATTTGCTCCATCACGGTTGATCAATACACTATGACCACTGCCTTCCATTATAGCGGCCAGCATATTATTGGTCGTAGTTTTACCGTTGGTTCCAGTAACTAAAATAATCCCCTTGTTGACTTTAAAGGAGCCTTGCTTTATGACAGAATTGCATATTTTAAGGGCTACTCGTCCAGGCAATGATGTCCCTTTACCTTTACCCAACGTTTTTATCAGAAAAAATAATAGCTTGCTAATAAGAAGGGCAAAAAAGAATCTGATTTTATCCATATATATATTCTAGCCTCTTTTATTTACCAATTTTCTAATTATAGCCACTGCTTGTGCGACGGTCAAGGGCAAGGGATTAAAGGATACTTCAGATACCTTGCTGAATATATTGCTGACTGCCGGGAGCCTCAGCCCGGCATCTTCCATAATGCCGGCATCCTGCAAAAGTCCGGTCCCTCCTTGAACTAAAGTCCTACCATCCTTTATTATAATAACACGATTTGCCCACTCTGCAGCAAAATCCACATCATGGGTGGCAATGACGATAGTTTTACCCTGCTTGTGCAATAAATCCAACAGCCCGGTTAAGGTGTCTTTCCCCATGGGATCTAAAAAAGCCATGGGTTCATCCAAAACAATAATTTCAGGTTGCATGGCTAATATACCGGCTATAGCCACTCTTTTTTTCTGCCCATAACTAAGGCGGTAAGGCGCTTTATCACAATGCTCCAGCATACCGACTGCAACCAGTGAATCGAATACTCTCTGCTTTATTTCTTCTTCACTAAGTCCCATATTCCGGGGTCCGAAAGCAACATCCTCCCAAACACTGGACGAGAAAACCTGATCGTCGGGATCTTGAAATACAATACCTACTTTGGTTCTTGCCCATTTTTCTGTTTTGGCATTCAATTCTTTGCCTAAAATGCTGATTTTACCCTCCCGGGGCAGGAAAATCCCGTTTAAGTGCAACAGCAAAGTTGATTTGCCTGCACCATTGAGGCCAAGTAAAGCAACTTTCTCCCCTTTGCCTATATAAAGTGAGAGGCCCTTTAAGGCCTCGGTACCGTCTTTATATGTGTAATAAATATTATCAATTAATATAGCCATACCTTACCCGACCTTTATTTTAAATATGCGGCCTGCAACGTATAAACAATTCCGTTTTCCATTAACCTGAGACAAACCGCCACTGCCACAACACTCGCTCCCCAAAGCAAATCCCTGGCTTGTATTTTGGAGGGTTTGATTCTTCTACAGGTTTCAGATGAATATCCCCTGGACAGCATAGCAAAGTATATCCTCTCTCCCCTTTCCCATGAGCGGGCAAATAAAACTGCCACCAACTGTCCCAGCACCCTGAAAATATTAACGTTGAACAGATTGCCATCCGGTTCAAAACCCCTTGATTTACGGGCAATTCTCATGCGCCCAGCCTCATCGGCCAAAACAAATATATACCTAACCGAAAACTCCAGGATCTGTACAAAAATCCCCGGCACTCGAAAGCTTCTTAAAGCATCCATCAATTCAGGCAAAGAAGTTGAGATGGTCAAGGTATTTATGGACAATACTGCTGTAACAACCCTTAAACCCAGAATTACGGCTTTATGCAAACCCTGCCTGGAGGCATCTAAAATGAATGCCCCGATTTTAAAAATTAAAGCCGGCTCACCAGGTACAGTAAAAGGCAAAATTATTAAAACAAATCCAATAAAAGGAAGCGTCACCAATGTACGGAATAACAAATGTCGAACCGGTATTCCGGAAAAAAGAGCGGAGGCGGTTACCAAGAATACTGCCGACAGCAGTAAAAATAGCGAATTTAAAGATGAGGTTATGGCAATAAAACTAAAAACCGCCAGGATTTTTATCCTCGGATTTATTTTACGCAGAAAAGAACCTGCATTGGCTTCTGTAAAAAGCATAACCACACCATCCAATAAAAATAATAAGGCCATGAAGTCCTTGAAACATAACCGCATACTTGCGGTACAAGACCTTCATGGCCGATATGGGCAAAATCATCTATTGTTCAAGTTAATTTAAGGACCTTCTTGATCCTATTGTTTAACATTATATACTCAAATCAACCGGCAATCAATACGATAATATTATTCCTTATCCAATCCCAACAGGGCACTGCAGTATTTGGTGCTTCCACTTTCCTTTGCCGACTGGTTGATGCCGCAGTTATTGCACTCACCGCTTAACGGCCGGCAAGGTTCCGCATGAATAAGCACATTAGCACCCTCAAGCCTTGATTTTATACATTCCTCGATACTCTTACAAATCAAATTAGTATCATAAATAATTTGATCACGGGGAACTACCAGGTGTAAATCCACGTATTTATCCGGGCCCGAACGGCGTGTTCTTAAAGCATGATATTGTACATACCTTTCATTATGTTCAGCCAATACTTCTCTAATTGCTTTTTCTTCTTCCAACGACAACCTCACGTCAAATATCCCGCCGGCTGACTTTCTTAAATGATTATATCCTTCTTTTAACAGAACCAATGTTATCATCAGGGCTAATAATGAATCAATAATTTCCAGTCCGGTAAACTTAACAGCAGCCAACCCCAAGCAAACTACGGCTGAAGCAGCCCCATTGACCATCAAATGACGATGGCTCTCCCAAAATGCATCCAGCATGGTCCGGTGGTAAGCAGATGCCAACACGGCTGCGGTAAAAAAACTTACCAATGCGGAAATACCCATAACCGATATACCTAATTCAGGATAAATGATATTTGATGTTCCCTGCATAATTGCCGGCAACGCTTTATTAAGGATTATTATGGCGGCAATAAGTATAAACAATGCTTCTGCAACCGCAGCCACATTTTGAAACTTGCCATGCCCGTACTGGTGTTCATCATCAGCAGGTTTAGTTGCTTGAGAGGCCGAGTAAAATGCCAGGGCTGAAGCCATTAAATCCAGCCATGAGTGGATACCGCTGGCAATTATGCCCACCGAATTTGTAGCAATGCCTGCCATTATTTTGCCTAAGGTAAGAGCCAAGTTGGTTATTATGGACACTCCGGCGATATTATCGTTCTTTTTCACTATTTAACCTCTTTTGCTCCTTTACATGCTATTTATATGTTAATTTTGGGCTTAGTGTACCATGATTAATTAATTAAAATCAATAATTGGGTGTTATTACACTGTTGGGCGGCTGCTTAAGCCGCCCATAATTTATTCCGTGCTTTTTTGTCCTAATTTAATATTCTCTCTTGGCACACCTTTGCCGTTATTATTGTTGTAATCTTTATAGATAACTCCGTCTTCCCCAACTTCATAAGCTATATCTTCAACATTCTCAACCGCCCCCAACCCATCTTCATCAACCAGTGCTCCCTCTCCAGAATATGAGCCGGACACGGAGCGAGCCGCATGTTCATTCCAATCCGCAACCTCCTGGAAAAAATCCTCCCAATCGGCTTCAACACTATCCTGCTCATCATCATAGGGTTTGGCATAAATATCCCTCATAACAGCCTCCTCCACAGGGCGGCTGTTTTCCAAAGGCTTGCTTTCAACTTCTTTCTTGCAATTAATACAAAGCGTAGTATATGGAACGGCTTCCAGCCTCTCTGCAGGTATTTCTGACCCGCAGGCTTCGCAACTCCCATAAGTGCCATTATCGATTCTTGCCAATGCAATGTCAATAGCCTTAATTGTTATTAAAGCCTTTTCCCTCAAAGCAAAATCCTTGCTGCGTTCAAAAACCTCGCTGCCTATATCCCCTGGGTGGTTATCATATGCGGATAACTCACTTAGAGAAGAAGACAGTGATTCATGCAGCTCACTTTCCTCTATGCCTTGGATTCTTTCTTGCAGGTTTTTCTTTTCCTCCAGCAATTTATTCCTTATACCGGAAATCGCCTGATTGGAAATCATATTTACCTCCATATGTATTTAATTAATATGTCCTTTTTTGAAGCTGTTGCTGAACGATATTTACTATATCGGCAATAAATCCCCCAATTACCGGAAGGTTAAGTTTTACCAACTGTTGCAGGACAAGAAGGATAATTGCGCCTAAAATGGCAAACCCTATAGCTATACCAAGCCCCCTGGCAATACCGGAAATAAAGTTTATCCAGAGAAGCCGCCAGGGTTTATTTAAAAGGTCAACATACTCAGCCAATTTCATTTTTTCAATGTTTATAGATAGCCCGGCAATCTTTTGTTCAAGGGATTCAATTAAATTTTCTATTGTATTCGTTTTTTTAAACTGCAATGTTTTAACCTCCTGAAGGTTATTTTCCCACGGGATAATATATTTAGACATATTTTTTGAACAAAAAAATAACCGCCATAATAGGCGGTTGTCTGACACGTATCATATTGTTAAGCCCTGGCAAGCTGTCTTTTGCCTTTCTTCTCACTCAGTTTAAAATCTACCCAGATCGGGCTGGCAATAAAAATTGACGAATAAGTACCGGCAGATATACCAATGAGTATAGCCAATACAAATGTCTTGGTGGTTACCCCTCCCAGCACAAAGAGGGCTATTAGGACAAATAATACCGTAAGTACAGTATTTATTGAACGGGTCAATGTCTGCCAGATACTTAGGTTAACCAAATCCTCCAAGGTCTGGTCTTTTTTCTTGTGGTACATATTCTCTCTAATCCGGTCAAAAACAATAATGGTATCGTTAATGGAATAACCGATAATTGTTAAAATTGCTGCAATAAACGCACTATCTATCTCGATGCGGAAAATAGAGAATACCCCTATCGTAATAAATGAATCATGCAGCAGGGCAATAATAGCGGCAATACCTTGCTTAAACTCAAAACGGACGGTTATATATATAACCATCATAATTGCAGCAAGAACCAATGCGCCCAATGCCTTGTAAATCAATTCCCTGCCGACGATCGGATCGACAAACTCGTTTCTGAGCAGTTCATTTTTACCCAGTTTTTCAGTAAAAGCACCAGTTAATTTTTGCCCTTGTTGTTCACTTATTGTATCCAAGCGGATTATGAAATCCCTGTCACCGCTTTGCTGTATTTTACTGGCATTCATTCCTTGTGCCTTAACAACTTCCCTTACCTTTTCTACCGGAACAGGTTTTTCAAACCTGACTTCGACTATACTGCCGCTCTTAAAATCTATACCCAGGTTTAAACCCTGCATAAAAAGGGAAATAAGGCATGGGATTATAACCAGAATTGACAACAGGTAAAATAATTTCCTATGCTTGACAAAATGAAACATCCTTATCCCCCCTTATGCCCCAAATACCTTTGGATTTTTTGTGATATTACTGGAAGCAATCAAGTGCAGCAGCCACCGGGTTAATGAAATGGCTGTAAACATGCTGGCAAGGATACCGATAATCAGTGTGACTGCAAAACCCTTAATCGGCCCGGTGCCAAGGAAAACCAGCACAAGGGCAGCCAATACTGTCGTGGCATTGGAATCAAAAACCGCTACAAAGCCACGCTTAAACCCGGCATCAATAGATGCACGCAAGCTCTTGCCTGAACGAAGCTCTTCTTTAATTCTTTCAAAAATAATCACATTGGCATCCACAGCTATACCCAGTGACAACAGGTATCCTGCAATACCCGGCAGGGTCATGGTTACATTTAAAGATAAATAAACAATCAGAACAATAAATGAATATATGATTAAAGCAAAATTGGCCACCAAACCGGGAAGTCTATAGTATGTTAACATAAATATGAAAATAGCAGTTATACCCACTATTCCGGCGTATTTGGACTTGGCAAGGGAATCAGCCCCTAAGGCCGGCCCAACTGCCCTTTTCTCAACCACATCAACTTTAACCGGCAATGCACCAGAACGCAAT
>CAYUXS010000044.1:1358-2893 GCA_964448915.1 uncultured Peptococcaceae bacterium | reverse complement strand
TGAGCTTCCTCCAAAGATTCATAACCGGTTATCCGGGCCTGTCCATTGGTAATAGCGGTTTGGACAACGGGATTTTGAATTACCTTGCCGTCTAAAAGTATGGCAATATTTTTACCGACATTTGCCGTTGTAGCTTCGGCAAATTTTTGAGCACCCTCTTTATTGAAAGTAAGGTTTACTTCCGCAGCCCCTGATACAGGATCTTGGGACTCCTGGGCATCCTTTAAATCTTTACCGGTTATTACTGTTTTCCCGTCCGGTGTTTTAAATTCCAAAAATGCAGTTTTAACCATGGAATTGATAGCTTCATCAGGGTCTTTAATGCCAGCCAGTTCTACTATCATCCTGTTTTTGCCCTGGGCTTGAATAACCGGCTCGGCAACGCCAAATTGGTCCACCCTGTTTTGTAAGATTGCCTGCAGTTGTCTCATGGCCTCCGGTGTTACCTTTGCATCCGGAGTATCCTTTGCTTCAAGAACCACATGGACCCCTCCCTGGAGGTCCAATCCCAGATTAACATTCTTTATCAATGGAAGGTAGTTCTTAGTAATCTGGTAATTCTGAAATACAGGAGATACTGATATCAATAACGCCATGCAGACTACGGCAATTATTAATAACATGGTAACAATCTTGCTCCATCTCATGTTGTCTTCTCCCCCTTAACAATGGGATTTATAATAGTTTAGACCCATTAATTATAAGCTCAAATCTGCAGTTTAAAAAGCTTGCTGCCTTACGGCACAACATCATTCTGGTTAAAAAGATTTCAAAATATTCCATTACCGGGCATATTTCAATATCGATAATCAAAGACATTGAAATTACCCTGCGTGTTAAATCAACTTGAAGTGACGAGCTTTCAGCAGCATAATTCACCCGGTCATGTATATCAAAAGTGGCAAAATCCGGGTTACGCACTCTTCCCCGGTGAACATCCGACTTATCTGCCAGGATCAATGCCGCAGCTACCGCATTAACCGGCTGCCCATATTGTTCCTCATGATTGGCGATAGCTGACAAAACAGTTGCTATTTCCTCAGTCTCCATTCCCATTTCCATTAATATTGGATAAACGATCATCGCCCCTGTAATACCATGATCGTTCCTGCTTACCACATTGCCAATATCATGCAGATAACCTGCAATAGCAGCCAACTCGGCTTCTCTTTCCGGGTACTTTAACTTTTCCAATATTCCCCTGGCTACACTGCTAACCAGGTTAACATGCCTGTAGCTATGTTCGGTAAACCCCATTTCACCAAGAAACTGGTTGCCTTTTCTTATGAAAGTATCAATCACCTGATTTTTTTTTATATCTTCAAGAGTTAACGGCACCGTCCCTGGCATAATTACCCCCAAAATATATATAATGGAAAACCGTCCTGCACCCGAAAGAGAGTAGACTCTTTAGTCTACTCTCGCGAAGACCAGTCAATAAATTCAAATTACCAATATTTCAAACATCAAATACTATTCCTCTGTTTCATCTTCTGTAGAAGCTGATTCTCTCACTTCGGATACGGCGGTCTTTA
>CAYUXS010000044.1:474-1348 GCA_964448915.1 uncultured Peptococcaceae bacterium | reverse complement strand
AATTCAACCCGCACTCCATCAGCCACTCTTAAAATAATAGTATCTTCTTTAATTTTAACAATAGTGCCCAATATGCCCCCAACGGTGACTACCGCATCATTAACCTTAAGGTTTTTGATCATCATTTGATGTTTTTTCTGGCGCTGCTGCTGCGGCCTAATCATCAGAAAATACAGGAGGGCGAATAACAATAAAATATAAAGAATGCTGCCCCCATATTGTTGCATATAAACTATACCTCCTTTCATCTCATCGAATAGTTCTTCAAAATAATGTTATTCCCTTTATTTTCTGTTAAAAATTAATAATCCTTATATTTGCTAAAAAACTCATCCTTAAACTGGACAAACCTGTCATCTTCAATTGCTTTCTGGATATTTTTCATCAAGTTTAAGATAAAATACAGGTTGTGAATGGTAGTAAGCCTAACCCCCAGTATCTCATCAGCTTTTATCAAATGCCTTATATATGCCCGGGTATAATTACGGCAGGTATAGCAATCGCACCCAGTATCCAGTGGGTTAAAGTCCCTGGCATATTCCGCATTGCGGACTACCAACTTGCCTTCGCTGGTAAATACCGTACCGTTACGAGCAATCCTGGTAGGCAGTACACAGTCAAACATGTCCACTCCCCGGGCCACTCCTTCCAAAAGGCAATCCGGAGAACCAACACCCATTAAGTACCGGGGTTTATTTGAAGGGATTAAAGGGATGGTATAATCAAGCACCTCATACATTATTTCTTTTGGTTCTCCTACACTAAGCCCGCCGATCGCGTAACCGGGGAAGTCCATCGCCAATAATTCTGCTGTGCTCTTTTCCCTTAAATCCCGGTATTCGCTACCTTGTATAATTCCAAATAACGCTTGATC
>CAYUXS010000044.1:0-464 GCA_964448915.1 uncultured Peptococcaceae bacterium | reverse complement strand
GCCGGGCCCAACGGGTGGTCCTGTCCACAGCTTGCCTTGCATATTCATGAGTACATGGATAGGGTGCACACTCATCGAAAGCCATTATAATATCGGCACCAAGGGCTTCCTGTATCTCAATCGACTTTTCGGGGCTAAAATAATGCTCCGAGCCGTCGATATGAGACCTAAACATTACACCATCCTCATCAATCTTTCTTAAGGGGCCAAGGCTGAAAACCTGGTAACCGCCACTATCTGTAAGGATTGGCCCGTTCCAGTTCATAAATTTGTGCAGCCCCCCTGCCTCTGTTACAATATCATGGCCGGGGCGCAAATAAAGGTGGTAGGTATTGCTTAAAATAAGCCTTCCTCCCACTTCCCATACCTCTTCAGGAGTCATTGCCTTAACTGTGGCTTGTGTTCCTACCGGCATAAACACCGGCGTTTTAACTGTCCCGTGGGGTGTAACCAGTTCCCCTAAC
>CAYUXS010000043.1:0-9734 GCA_964448915.1 uncultured Peptococcaceae bacterium | reverse complement strand
GCTGTTAACCGGTAGGTTGTAGGTTCGAATCCTACTCGAGGAGCCAGTAAAAAGGCTTTCCTATTAAGGAAGGCCTTTTTTTTCACGAAAAACGAAGCAATTACGATAAAAACTAATCATAGATTAACAAAAAAGGGAAAAATAATATTTAGATTAACAAAAAAGGGAAATATAATATATAAAAGCAGTTGCTAAAAAGATCAAGAAAAGTTAATAATATAGATAAGGTCAGTCAAAATCAAACTTTGGAAAGAGATGAAGTTATGGCAAATATTTCCGATATTATTGAAAAATATTTAAAAGAGCTGTTTAATTCCACAAGGCAGGAGCAAGTGGAAATTCAAAGGAATGAATTGGCCGAACAGTTTGGTTGTGTTCCTTCTCAGATTAATTACGTTTTGACTACCAGATTTACACTGGAACGCGGTTTTGTTGTGCAAAGCAGGCGCGGCGGCGGTGGATATGTCCGTATTATCAGAATACCAATAGATAACAAAACAGACCTGGTAACTTATTTAACCGAAATGATCGGCGACTCGATAAGCCAAAAGGCTGCAGAAGGAATCACTTTAAGACTGTTTGAGGAAGGTATTATTACGCGCAGGGAATTAGCTTTGATGCTTGCTGCCATAGACAGTAATGTTTTGAATATCGAGATACCGGTAAGGGATAAACTAAGGGCATCGATTTTAAAGTCCATGATTATCTCAATAATGCAGTATAAGGATGACAAGAAAGGTGATTAGTTATGAATTGTGAACGTTGCCAAGCCAATCCGGCAGTAGTTCATATAACAGAAATAAAAGATAATAAAAAACGCACTATCAACCTTTGCGAGCAATGTGCAAGAGAAATACAAGCCGGCGGGTTTGGATTTTTGCCCCAGTTTAATTTGCATAATTTTATGGCCGGTCTGTTTTCTAATTATTCAACATCATTTGCTCCGGTAGCACCTGAAAAAAAGTGTTCAACCTGCGGTTTGAGTGAAAGTCAATTCGCGGCTACAGGCTTGCTGGGATGTGGTGATTGTTACGGGCATTTTGGGGACACTCTAAACCCAATATACAGGAGGATACATGGAGCAACCAGGCATATAGGTAAAGTGCCTGAGCGCACCAATGCAAAAGTAAAAATTTCAAAGGAAATTGACAAGCTGAAGGCCAAACTCCAGGAAGCCATTGAATTGGAAGAGTTTGAAAAAGCTGCGGTAATTCGCGATCAAATAAAAGATCTGGAGAAAAAAATGGATGGGGAGGAGAAGTAATGTCCTTAAGAGAGGTTTTAAACACTACCCACAGCCAGTGGATGGACGAAGGACCGGAAACTGATGTAGTAGTAAGCAGCAGGGTAAGGGCAGCAAGAAACCTTAACGGGTTACCTTTCCCCCATCTTTTAACAGACGAAAATGCCAAGGATATTTTTGAAGCTGTTAGAAAAACAATAGAAAGCCCGGACTTTAAAGAGAAAACAGGCAACTTTGACTTTGCCGGGATGAGCGAATTATCTATTGTAGAAAGGCAAATACTAGTTGAAAAACATTTAATCAGCCCGGATCTTCTTGATAATTATTCAAAAAAAGCTGTTGTAATTAAAGATGATGAAACTATAAGTATAATGGTGAACGAAGAAGATCATTTAAGGATGCAGTGTATTTTACCCGGGCTTCAGTTGAAAGAAGCTTGGAGGGTTATAGATAATTTGGATGACAGTTTGGAGAAAAAGTTGGATTACGCTTATTGTGAACAGCTTGGTTATCTTACTGCTTGCCCCACCAATACCGGTACCGGCATTAGAGCTTCGGTCATGATGCACCTGCCGGCACTGGTTACAATCAACAGGATTAAAGATGTGCTTGGCACGGTGTCTAAAATAGGCTTGACTGTAAGGGGCTTATATGGGGAAGGCACTGATGCCTCGGGAAATATATTTCAATTGTCAAATCAAGTCACCATGGGGCAAACTGAAGAAGATATAGTGGAAAATATTATCTCTGTTGCCGGGCAGATTATCAATAATGAGCGGGCTGCCAGGAATGCATTAATCAGAGAAAGAAGGGAGTATATTGAGGACAGGGTAGGAAGGGCATACGGGTTACTCAGGTATGCAGGAATTATGAAACTGGATGAGGCTGTCAGGCTGTTGTCTGATTTACGGCTTGGGGTAAGTTTAGGTATTATTAAAAACGTGCCTCTAAGCAGGGTAACAGAGCTATTGGTGGCCGTAAGGCCGGCTTTTTTAGTTAAAGATCCTGGTGAAGATCTGTCTGGGTTGGATATTAATATAAGAAGAGCCGGATTGATTAAGGAGAGATTGGCCAGTAATTATAATTGTTAGGAGGTTAGTGTTATGAATGATAGGCTTACTGAAAGGGCAAAGAAAGTTTTATATTTGGCACAAGAAGAAGCATTTAAACTGGGGCATCCATATATAGGCACCGAGCATATCTTGTTGGGATTGCTTAGGGAAGGCCAGGGTATAGCCTTTAAAGCGCTGGAGAGCCTCGGTGTTAAGTATAACGATGTCAGCCGGGCTGTGGAGCTTTTAATGGGAAGATATCACCGTGTTGGAGTAAAAGAAATTAATTATACACCCCGTGGAAAAAAAGTTTTGGAGCTTTCTTTTGAAGAAGCCAGTTCAATGGGCCACAATTATGTGGGGACCGAACATTTGTTATTGGGGCTGGCTAAAGAAGGAGAAAGCGTGGCTGCCCAGATATTAAGAAGTATGGGTGCCGATATGGGGCGGATCCAACAGGCAGTTTTGCAACTCCTTGGTGGAGGCAAGATGGGAACGGATCAGGTGAATGTTGGGCCTGGTGCCGGCAATGCCGCAACCAACACTAAAACACTTGATCAATACAGCCGGGATCTCACGGATCTGGCAAGAAAAGAAAAAATTGATCCTGTAATCGGCCGTGAAAAGGAGACTGACCGGGTTATTCAAATTTTAAGCCGCAGGACTAAGAACAACCCGGTATTGATAGGTGAGCCCGGAGTAGGCAAAACTGCAGTGGCTGAGGGTTTGGCCCAGAGAATAGTAAGCGGTAATGTTCCTGAAATATTACTGGACAAAAGAGTTGTTACCTTGGATATTGCCTCAATGGTAGCAGGCACCAAGTACCGCGGGGAATTCGAGGAACGTTTAAAGAAGGTAACCGACGAGATTATTGCTTCAAACAATATAATCGTGTTTATTGATGAACTTCACACGATTATCGGGGCAGGCGCCGCGGAGGGTGCCATTGACGCTGCCAATATACTCAAACCGCCCCTGGCAAGGGGTGAGCTGCAGTGCATCGGAGCAACCACCTTGGATGAATATAGAAAATACATTGAAAGCGACCCGGCCTTGGAAAGGCGGTTTCAGCCTATAATAGTGGAAGAGCCGACAGTAGAAGACACCATTGAGATATTGAAAGGCATTAGGGATAAATACGAGGCCCATCACCGTGTGGTTATCACAGATGAAGCTTTGGAAGCGGCGGCCAAGCTGTCCGACCGGTATATAACTGACCGGTTCCTGCCCGACAAGGCTATTGACTTAATTGATGAAGCATCATCCAGAGTGAGATTAAATGCCTATACTGTACCGCCCCAGGTAAAAGAAATAGAAAAACAGCTTGAAGATATTCGTAAGGAAAAAGAGGCAGCTATTAATAACCAGGAGTTTGAAAAAGCCGCCCAACTAAGGGATAACGAACAAAGCCTTAAACAAGAATTGGAATCAACCAGAAGTAAATGGGCCCAAGAACGCGGCAACCAGGAACTTACCGTTACAGAAGATGAAATTGCGCAAATAGTGGCGGTATGGACTGGGGTTCCTGTAAAAAAATTGGCCGAGGAAGAAGCGCAAAGGCTCCTGCGGATGGAAGATATCCTCCATCACCGGGTTATCGGCCAGGAAGAGGCGGTTAAAGCCGTATCAAGGGCAATACGAAGGGCAAGGGCAGGCCTTAAGGATCCGAAGAGGCCGGTAGGTTCCTTTATATTCTTAGGGCCCACCGGTGTTGGTAAGACCGAACTGGCGAAAGCATTAGCCGAAGCTTTGTTTGGGGATGAAGATTCCATTGTACGCCTGGATATGAGTGAATATATGGAAAAATTTGCCGTATCCCGCCTGGTAGGCGCACCTCCGGGGTATGTAGGCTATGACGAGGGGGGGCAGCTTACTGAAGCGGTCAGGCGCAAACCGTACTCTGTAGTTTTGTTGGACGAGATTGAAAAAGCTCATCCGGATGTATTTAATATTCTTTTGCAAGTCCTTGAGGATGGCCGTTTAACTGACTCAAAAGGCAGGACTGTCGACTTTAGGAACACGGTAATAATTATGACTTCAAATGTCGGGGTATCAACCATCCGACGTGAAGCCACCATGGGGTTCAGGACAGGCAATGAAAATGAAATAGATTATGAAAGAATGAAGTCTAAGGTAAATGAAGAGTTAAAACGCACTTTCAGGCCGGAGTTCTTAAATAGAATCGACGAGATCATTGTTTTCCACGCTTTAAACCAAGAGCACATTAATGAAATTGTCGGGCTCATGTTGAGAGAAGTCGCATCCAGGATCAAAGAGCATGACATTGATTTAGAGATTGAAGACGGCGTAAAAGAACTGCTTGCACAAGAAGGGTTTGACGAAAACTTTGGTGCAAGACCTTTGAGGAGAGCGATACAGAAACAAGTGGAAGACATGCTGTCGGAAGAAATTTTAAACGGCACCGTTAAATATGGAGATAAAGTGGTAATTTACCGGGATGGGGATAGCATAAAGGCTAAAAAAAAGGAATAGATTGACGCAAATAGAGAAATGAAATGAATAATATAGTTAAAAGTAGCGGTTATTAACCGCTACTTTTAACATTGTTTATAAAAAACAATTTTTTTACAGCAAGTCACGTCTAGTTTGGTGAATTTTGGAATTTTTTCTTGTGCTTTATTATGGCAAAGTGTATAATTCTAGTGAAAACTATAGCAAATTGTTGAAACAAGCCTTTATGAGGTATTTTTATGGCATCCAAAACAAGATTTGCTTGTTCAGAGTGTGGTTATACCAGTGCCCGCTGGCTTGGACGCTGTCCCGACTGCAGTCAATGGAACACTATGGTTGAAGAGAATTTGTCTCCTGTAAAGCTGTCTGCTCACAAGAACCATGAAAATGCTGCCTGTCCAATTTCTCAAATATCAATGGTTGAACAAAATCGTTTTATAACCGGGATCAAGGAGCTTGATCGGGCATTGGGCGGCGGGGTTGTACCCGGCAGCCTGGTTTTGTTGGGTGGCGACCCGGGTATAGGCAAGTCTACCTTGCTGCTGCAAATGGCGTCTGAACTTTCTGGTAAAGGGAGAAAAGTACTTTATGTTTCCGGCGAGGAATCACTTCAGCAAATTAAGATGAGGGCCATGAGGTTGAATGTTGGAGACGGCCCGCTGTACTTGCTGTCTGAAACTGATATTGATGTTATTGAATCGAATATAATTGGCCTAAACCCTGATCTGGTTATTATAGATTCTATCCAGGTTGTTTTTAAGCCGGAAATGGCTTCATCAGCTGGGGCAGTCGGCCAAGTGAGGGAATGTGCCGGGCAAATGATGCGTTTGGCTAAAACTGAGGGTACATCCATTTTTTTGGTTGGCCATGTTACCAAAGAAGGCGCCCTGGCAGGGCCTAAAGTCCTGGAGCATATGGTAGACACGGTATTGTATTTTGAAGGGGAAAAGCATAATTCTTTTCGGATTCTAAGAAGTGTAAAAAACCGTTTTGGATCTACCAATGAAATAGGCATATTTCAAATGGAATGGGATGGGCTTAAGGAAGTCTTAAACCCGTCGGAAATGTTTTTAAGCAACCGGCCTTTAAATAACGTCCCCGGCTCGGTAGTTGTATCGACAATTGAAGGGAACAGGCCTTTGCTGGTAGAAATCCAGGCCTTGGTTTGCCCTACCGGCTTTGGTATGCCAAGGCGGATGACTGCCGGTGTCGATTATAATCGAGTATCTTTAATCTTGGCAGTTTTGGAAAAAAGAATCGGCCTTCATTTAAGTGGCCAGGATGCATATGTTAATGCTGTGGGAGGTGTAAAGCTGGATGAACCTGCGGCCGATCTGGGAATTGCCTTGGCTTTGGCCTCAAGTTTTAAGGAAGTTTCAATCCTAAGTGGGGTAGTTGCATTTGGTGAAATAGGTTTGACAGGAGAATTAAGGCCGGTCCCGCAGATAGGCAAGAGAGTCAGTGAAGCTGCCAGGCTTGGGTTTTCAGTATGTGTTGTGCCCAAATCTTCAGGCTGCTTTAACGAAAGTGAAGGCATACAGGTGCTTAGAATAGATACATTGCAGGAAGCTATTGATGCTTTGTTGGTTGGAAGATAAGAACTTTATAAAAATCAAATAATTTGTATTGGGGTAATCAGAGATGGAAACAAAATTGCTGAAGATTTTAAAAATGGTGGCGCCGGGCACCTCGTTAAGGGAAGGTTTGGAGAATATCCTTAAAGCCAAAACCGGGGCACTGATAGTAATTACCGAAAGCCCGGAAATAAATGAAATAGCTGAGGGCGGTTTCAGCTTAAATGCTGATTACAGTCCTGCCAGCCTTTATGAATTGGCAAAAATGGATGGTGCTATTATTATTAGCGGTGATTTAAAAAAAATAATAGCAGCCAATACTCAACTGGTGCCCAACCTTAGTATACCCTCCAGCGAATCAGGCATCAGGCATCGCACTGCAGAACGTGTTGCCAAGCAAATTGATGCCCTGGCTATTTCCATCTCACAAAGACGCAGCGTTATTACGGTTTATAAAGGGAATGTCAAGTATGTATTAAGGGATATAAGTGTTATTCTCTCAAAAGCCAACCAGGCTATGCAGACTTTGGAGAAATACAGGGCGGTATTTGACAGGGTGATGGCTGAGCTCAGTGTACTGGAGTTTGCAGAGGCAGTTACCCTTTTTGATGTGACTAAAGCAATTCAAAGAGCGGAAATGGTTTTGCGGGTTGTATCTGAGATAGAAGGATACATAATTGAACTTGGTGTTGAAGGGCGCCTTATCAGCATGCAGATGGAAGAACTGGTGGCTAATGTTGAAAATGAGGCCCTCCTGGTTATACAGGATTATAATATCAGTTCTTCTGAAAAAACCCGGGAAGAAATACTTGAGATTATTAGCAGCTGGCCCGCGGAAGACCTTTTGGATTTGACGCTTATTGCCAGGACATTGGGTTATTCCGGGAGTGCCAATATTCTTGACCAAAATGTAGAGCCCAGAGGTTACCGGATTTTGGAAAAGATTCCCCGCCTCCCGGTTCCTGTTATAGAAAACCTGGTATCTGTTTTCGGTTCGTTAAAAATGATACTTGCCGCTTCTATTGAAGAATTGGATGATGTAGAGGGTATTGGGGAAGTAAGGGCAAGGTCTATTAAAGAAGGCCTTAATCGTTACCGGGAGCAGATCGGTCAGGAAAGGTATTAATGGCAGGTGTTTACCTGCCGTTATTATTAAATAAGGTGTGTTTAAACCACACCTTTGGATCTTTAAAAATTTAAAAGATTAAGCCAGTTTATAATAGCCCAGCAGCTTTAATTGCTTTTGTTCGTTTAACAAAATATCATGGACGTTCATATCCAACAGGTTGCACACGGCAGTTGTGTAAAATAGGAGGTTGCCGACTGCTTTGCTGATATTTTCTTTGCAACCTTCGCAAAGCTCTCCTTTTATATGGGAATCCATTATTTTTACTAAGTCGGTAAAAGTGCTGTCAGGCAAAAAGGAAGCCTTGGATGCATTAATCTCCAAACAGCCGCAGCGGGTTACCGATTTAATCACAGAACGTTGTAAAGAAGCACTGTTTTCATTGATTTTGGTAAGTATGTCCAAAATGGATCTGTTGCAAATCAGTGTTTCTGAAACCGTATTTCGAAATTCATCTAGAGTAAGCTTTTTTTCCAACGGTTTCACTCCTTTAATTTTTTTATATTTTTAACATTTAAGACTGTAATATAAAAATGTTTGATGTGCACTTTTATAGGATACCTGTTAAGTCTGTAGATTATTATAAATATTAATAACTTGTCTTGTCAAACCGCCTATAAATAGGAAAAACATAAAAATATTACCACGATGTGTTATATATTGTCAGCCAACCCATGTTAATAGTCATAAATACTGCATTTATTATAAAAATATTGTTGACACTGCTTTGGTACCTATGCTAAAATTAAATTTTCTTGACAGATGCTTCCCGCTGTGTTATACTATAAGATATCTTTTAGACAGGGGGGTCCGGCATTGTATAAGATAGGTGATAAAGTCGTGTACCCCATGCATGGGGCAGGGATTATAGAATCCATTGAAGAAAGAGAGATACTGGGTGAAAAACGCCAGTATTATATATTGAAATTACCGGTTGGGGACATGAAAGTAATGATACCTATCAGCAATTGCATGGAAATTGGATTGCGGGAGGTTATCGACAGAAAAGGCGTCCAAAAGGTAATAGGTATACTAAAAGACAACAGCACAAATATGTCTACCAACTGGAACCGCAGGTACCGGGCTAACTTGGAGAAAATAAAAAGCGGGGATATTTATGAGGTTGCCGAAGTGGTCAGGAACCTGATTAATCGTGATCGTGAAAAAGGGCTGTCATCAGGTGAGCGGAAAATGTTGGAGAATGCCAGGCAGATACTGATTAGTGAACTGGTGCTGGCCACCGAGTTGGAAGAGGAAAGAGCGCAATCTCTTGTAGATAGTGCTTTTGCATAAAACGCCGTCAGGCGTTTTTTGTTGCTGCCAATTTTTTACTAAAAATAACCACTTTTCAGTTGTGACTGGGGATATAAAGTCCTATAATATAGATACCGTGCGGTATCAATATTATAAGCAAATTTTTCCCGGTTATTTTTTTGACAAGGGGGTGAGATAATTTGGGCAAAAGGATAGTGTTTTTTATCCTGGTTTTATTATTTTCGGTTTTTGGAACTTATTCGGCCATATTGTTAGTGTCAAATGGACTGATAAAGCTTCCGGCGGGGTTGATAAACCTTCATTTTGGCGTTTATGCTTTAGGTGGTTTATTGGGTTTGATCACCGGCCTGTTTCTGGTACCCTGGATTATCCGGGGATCACTTAGAGTTATTGCTATCAGTGAGCAGTTTATACAGCGTACCCCGACTTATGATTTGATTATGGGTACGGTTGGTTTGATTTTCGGACTTATAATTGCTAATTTATTGGGCTCGATGTTAACCTTTCTTGGTGTAATTGGGTATATTATCTGGTTTTTAGGCACAATTTTGCTGGGTTATTTAGGCCTTAGCATCGGCATCAAAAAGAGGGAAGAGGTTATTAACTTCCTGGGCGGCATTACCAGATTTGGAAAAGATAAAGGCAACAGGTTGGAAGCCAAGCATAACTACAAAATCCTTGACACCAGCGTTATTATTGACGGCAGGATCTTGGATTTATGCGAAAGCGGGTTTATTGAGGGTACATTGCTGGTTCCCGCATTTGTTTTGGAGGAGCTCAGGCATATTGCCGATTCTTCCGATTTGCTCAAGAGAAACCGTGGAAGAAGGGGATTAGACTTACTTAATAAAATGAGAAAGGACCCCTCAATTTCCATCCAGATTTATGAAAACATCAAGGGCCTGGACAATCAACTTGAGGTTGACACCAAGTTGGTTAAACTTGCACAAAAGCTTTCTGCCAAAATCATGACAAATGACTATAATTTAAAT
>CAYUXS010000042.1:0-9819 GCA_964448915.1 uncultured Peptococcaceae bacterium | reverse complement strand
TTTACCGGTTACAATCTTTTCTTTCAACATTATTCACTCCAGACATAATTCATCCATCTTACTATTACTAAACCCTAATGCTGTATAATTATACAAATCTAGGCACTTTGTGTCAAGAATGCGCACTTTAGGGAAAAACCCATAGTTTTTATATTTTCTGCAGTATAAAAGATATTAAAATTTTTAATATTGCCGTTACCGGAACGGCAAAGATCATACCTGGGAGTCCAAACAATTCGCCGGCCACCAATAACGCAACAATAACTGCCACAGGATGCAGGCCAACCTGGTCACCCAGTATCTTTGGGGAAAAAACATTGCCTTCCAGTTGCTGGACCACTAAAAAAACCAAAATCACCTTTACTGCCAGCCACTTGGACTTCAATAAAGCCAACAGCACCGCCGGCAACGCACCTATAAAGGGTCCAAAATAAGGAATGAACTCAGTCAAGCCTGCAAAAATCCCCAGTACTAAAGGAAAATCCATACCAACAATAAACATGCCAAAACTGGTAAGCAGTGCGACAATCACGCTTACCAGCAAATAACCCCGCACATAACTATTCAGCACCTTGTTGATATCTCCCAATAAGATTACTATATCATTTTGCCATTTGCGGGGCGGCATGTTAAAAATATCCTCTTTAAAACGGCCATAATCCCTAAGCATATAAAAAGCAATAACCGGCGCCAGCAATATACTAAAAATGTGTTCAAACAAAGATATAATTGCGGATATAACCCTGTTTACCAGTTCAAAAACTCTATTTTCCAACCACTGTATACGGTTGTCAAAAACCGCCTTAATTTCTTCAGGCAAACCGGCACTGGAATAGCGGGATTGGAGATTGTCACTAATTTCTTGAATATTAAGCACATAAACCGGCACTTCCTCAAGCAGGCTGTTTAATTGCTTTATTATCCTGGGAATACCATATAAACCGGCCGCCAGCACCAGTATTAAAATAGCCAGGAACACCAGAATAATAGCCCATGTCCTTTTGGTGCCACGGTATTCCAGCCTGTCTACAACCGGATTAAAAAGATAGAAAATAACCAGTGCCAATAAAAAAGAAATGATAATATCCCTGACCAAAAACAGCCCGGACAACGAAATCGCTATAAGGACTAATATTACAGCTTCTTTTTTTCCACCAAGGCAACCTGCTCACCCACCGTGTACAACAAGCAAGATAAGAACCGGCATTTTACATTAATTAAAAAAAGTGAGGGGAAAAACCTCACTGTTTATTATTTCCAAACCCTGTCCACTGCTCTTGCTATACCTTTTACAACTTTTCCGGAACTTTTCTTTATATTCATATCATCCATCCTGCTTAGTACCTTTTTAAAAACTGGCTTTCGTTTGGGTTTTGCTATCAAACTGGCCATTGTGCCTAAAAAAGCCCCAGTCAGCAAAACTTTGATAAATTTACGCATTAATTTTCACCCCTATAATAAGTTTTAATTGCCGGCAGTTAATATAGCGATTCATTGGCGGGATCCAATGATACCAAGCTGCCATCCTCCGCTACTTCATAAATACGAACTCCTTCTTTGTCCAACCGGAATTCAACACAGCAATCCCAGCAATAATATTGATCAAGGCCTACTTTGCCAGTGACCTTTCCTTTACATACCGGGCAAATCAACAAGTACCGCCTCCTAGTTGTTCTTACAGCTATTATTGCCTGAAAAAAAATAAAAAATGCGTAATCACGCATTTTCTTAAAAAAATATTGGTTTTAAAGGCTCTTTCGCCTCTTACGCATCTGCCTCATCATCTTCGCCGTTTTCTTGTTTATTTTTATATTTTACATTCTTTATATGTTCCCGTTCAAAATTCATAACATAAGCTATAATTTTATCTTGTTTTCTGGCTGACAGGTGCTCAAATTGAACTGCAACTTCATACATGTTTTGTTCTTGCAGGGTAATAGGCTCTATCCTTAGAACTTTTGAAGGCAAAGTTAAAGAATCATCTTCCCCAAAATCCAAGTGAACCAATATTTCTTGCCCGGGCTCCAATAATTCATTTGTCCTGAAACGAAGGCCTCCTCCACTGAGATTAACCGCTTCGGCAATATGAAAAACATTCTTGCCATTGCCGGCCAAAGACCAACGTATTTCTATTTTTAACGGGGCCCTGTAAAATTGCCTTTTCGAATCGCTTTTCTTTAACTTAAAATCAAATAACCTTTTCCGGGCGGCTTTTTCCTCTTCTTGCCTTGACAATACTCTAATAATAAACACTATTAAAAAAATAAAAATGATTACTAAAGCAATGTTCAATATATTAAGCTGGTCATTAAAGCCTTGGTTTAAACTGTCCTTAATACCTTTTGAATCAATAGCATAAGCGGGAGATACAAAAAGTTTTAAGAGACTCATGCATACCGGGACCTCCCCAGATAAGATAGGGTTACTTGATATATCGGAATAAATATCATTAATTTTATTTATAAATAAAAAATAATCAGAGCAGAACTCTGATTATTAAAAAATATTTATTTAAACTTAAATCTTTGTCTCCATAATTTCCTGCAGTCATTACACTTAACTGCCCGTGTATTCCTGTTAAATATTAACGTACCGACCAATGCTCCAAAGTATATAATAATGGCAGGTAATACAACCTCAGCGATATTTGCTTTCATATACAGCGATACAGCATATAATCCCACAAAAGCAATGCCTAAATAAATCATGGATTTTAAATTGAAAACTTTATTCGGCAATATAGTTGTATTGGAAGAATTACATTTTGGGCACTTAACCACTAAAACACTCCCCCTTCTTAATAAGGATTAGATTCGCTGCCGGAAAATAATATCCTTCAAAAAGCCCCAACTTATATAGAAATTCAAAGGGGAAACGTGTTAAAGCCTTTTTTTGATAGTGCCCCCTCCCAGCAACAGATCACCCTGGTAATAAACCACTGCCTGCCCCGGGGTTATTGCTCTTTGAGGATTGTCGAAGACAACTGAAACACCCCCGCCATCCAAAGGCGAGAGTGTAGCCGGCGACGGTTTTCCGTTATAACGGATTTGGGCCTCTACTCTCAAGGGTTCTGTGAGCTTATCAAAAGGTATAAAATTATTGTCGACTGCTTCCAGGCTTGTCGCTAAGAGGTCCTCCTCAGTACCGAGAATTACAGCATTATTTTTCAAGTCAATATTCACCACATATAAACGGTGACCGGCTGCTATGCCCAATCCCCGGCGTTGCCCTATAGTGTAATATGGAATGCCACGGTGTGTCCCTATGATATTGCCTTGCTTATCCAAAAAAGGCCCCGGCTTTACTTCTTGCCCTGCCCTGCCTGCAATAAACCCAGTATAATCATCATCAGGCACAAAGCATATTTCCTGGCTCTCAGCTTTCTCAGCTGTTGGCAGCCCCATATCCAGTGCCATAGCTCTTACCTGTTCTTTAGTATAATCACCCAGGGGCATAAGGGTCCTGGCTATTTGTTCCTGGGTCATCCCGTAAAGGACATATGTCTGATCTTTTCTTTTATCCTTGGCTCTTCTTACCATGTAACGATTTATGCCGGCATCCCAGTACAGCCTGGCATAGTGCCCGGTAGCAACATAGTCGGCACCTAAAGCCAGAGACTTTTGCAGCAGGGAGTCAAATTTCACATATCGGTTGCAGGCAATACAGGGATTCGGGGTCCTGCCTTCCATATATTCATGAACAAAATAATCGATAACTTTTTCTTCAAAAACCTGCCTGAAATTCATCACATAATAAGGTATATCCAACTTGTGGGCAACCCTTCTGGCGTCCTCAACTGCCGAAAGGGAACAGCAGCCCACATGTTCCCCTTCCACTTCGGTAATCTCAGGGTCCCATATTTGCATGGTTACCCCGATTACTTCATATCCCTGTTTTAATAAAAGAGCGGCAGTAACAGAACTATCAACCCCGCCGCTCATAGCTACTACAACCTTTTGACCCAATTTACTCACCTAAAATCACTGGATACTATATTATACTGCATCTTTTTTATTTCTGGACAAATAATCCTCCACTGCTGCCTGGATAGCTTCGGCAGCAAGGTTGGAGCAATGCATTTTTTTTGGAGGCAAACCGTCCAAAGCCTCTGCCACCTGTTTATTGCTTACTTTTAACGCATCTTCAATGGTCTTGCCTTTTACCAGTTCGGTCATGATACTGCTGGTGGCAATTGCAGCGCCACAACCAAAAGTTTTAAACTTTACATCCTCAATTATATTATTATTTACTTTTATATACATTCTCATTATATCGCCACAAACGGGGTTACCAACCTGGCCGATACCATCGGCATCTTGGATCTCCCCGACATTCCTGGGATTTTCAAAATGATCCATTACTTTTTCACTATACATAGTATAACCCCCATTATTCTACCATAATTTTTTCCTAATTAAACTAAATGGTTGCAGGCATTGCTTACCTTGCAGGAAGCACAGTCCGAATCCTGGGCAAAAGCATCTTCCTGGCTCAATGGTGACATAGCCCTTAACCTTTCAACAATCGGCGGCATTACTTCCATAAAATAATTGATATCCTCAGGTGTATTGTCAATGCCTAATGTTATCCTAATTGAACCATGAGCTATTTCATGAGGTATTCCCATGGCAAGCAAAACATGGGACGGTTCCAGGGAGCCCGAGGTGCAGGCAGAACCGCTGGATGCGGCAATCCCCTTCATATCCAGGCTCAACAGCATCGATTCGCCTTCAATATATTCAAAAGTAAAGCTTGCATGGTTGGGAAGGCGATGAACCGGATGGCCTGTTAGTTTTACATGGCTGATTTTTTGCATTACTTCCTCCACCAACTTATCCCTCAAACCTCTTAGATATGCGCTTTCTTTGGCAAGGTTGGCAACCGCCAGCTCGGCTGCCTTGCCAAAAGCCACAATTCCGGGGACATTTTCAGTGCCGGCCCGGCGCAGCCTCTCTTGCCCTCCTCCATGGAACAAACTTTGTTTCCAACGAGTTCCCTTTCTGATATACAACGCCCCTATTCCTTTGGGACCGTAAATTTTATGTCCTGAAATAGTGAGGAGGTCAACTCCCAAATCATTTACGTCAACTGGTATTTTGCCAAAGCTCTGCACCGCATCGGTATGAAACAAAACACCTTTGGAACGGGCAACAGCGCTTATTTCCTTAATCGGCATTATAGTGCCTACTTCGTTATTGGCATGCATAATGGTAATCAATATGGTTTTATCTGTAATAGCTGCAGCTACATCATCCACACTGACCATTCCATATTTGTCAACAGGTAGAATTGTGACTGTAAAACCTTGTTTGCCCAAAGCTTTCACCGTGTTAAGTACCGCGTGGTGTTCCACAGCTGATGTAATTATATGATTTCCTTTATTTTTATTGGCCATGGCAATACCATGAATGGCCATATTATCTGCCTCTGTCCCGCCGCTGGTAAAAATTACTTCAGCCGGAGAGGCGCCAATTGCTTTGGCCACTTTTTCCCTGGCATCCTCCACAGCCTTGCGCACTTTGCTCCCAAACCAGTGCAAACTGGTAGGGTTGCCAAAATTATCACCGGTTAAGTATTGGTACATTACCTCGGCTACCTCCGGCCTAATCGGAGTAGTAGCACTGTGGTCAAAATAAACTCTTCGCATCCGAGTTAACCTCCCCGTTCCTTTTCATTACAGTAATATTATTACCCAAAACTAATCAATGTTTCTATAAATCTCCAATCTAATCCATACTATTTTACTGGGGATTAGATTTAAAAAAATAATAGCACGGAACTAGATAATAAGTCAATAATTAATTCCTACTATTTTAATAAGATTTACAACAGATTTTGCAACAGCAATCATGATGTATCAGGTAGCTGATGGCTGGCAGCTAACCTATAGAACTATCCGGACTCCTGTCTCCCATCTCCCGTCTCCTGCCTTGATTCAAGATTCTTCAGCTTCTCCCCAATCTCCTTTTCCTCTCCGGATTCCGAAGGTTTATAGAACTTCTTGCCGGTAAGGTTGTCAGGCAGGTATTGCTGTTTGACATAATGATCTTTATAATCATGGGGATATAAATAAGGTTCAGTTCTCCTGCCGCTCATCTTTTCCAGCTTGGCGTATGATGAGTCCCTTAGATGCGCCGGTACACCGGTTGCTATCTCTTTTTCCACAGTATTCATTGCTTCATCTATAGCAATAACCACAGAATTGCTCTTTGGTGCCATGGCCACATATATCGCAGCCTCGGCCATGACAATCCTCGCCTCAGGCAAACCAATCCTTTCAACTGCCTGGGCTGCTGCCGATGCCACCACCAGCGCCCTTGGGTCGGCCAGCCCGACATCTTCTGCAGCATGAATCATTATCCTGCGGCAAATAAACCCCGGGTCTTCACCGGCATAAATCAGCCTGGCCAGCCAATAAACAGTGGCTTGGGGATCCGACCCCCGCATGCTTTTGATAAACGCCGAAATAACATCATAATGCTCATCCTGGCGATCAAACTGGAGCACCCTTCCTCCACAAGCTTCCCTTGCCGCCTCTATAGATATATAGCGGACACCGTCTTTCCCGGGAGGGTTGGTCATTACAGCCAGCTCCAGGCAATTCAGTGCTCCCCTGGCATCCCCGTTGGAAGCCAGAGCAATTTGCTCCAGGGCTTTTTCCTCAAAAGCAGTTTTGTACTGCCCCAAACCTCTCTCCTTGTCCTTTAGTGCTTTATTAAGGATTTTGAGAATAGCTTCAGTGGAAAGCGGCTCAAACCGGAACAAACGGGATCTGCTTAATAAGGGGCGATTTACCGTAAAAAGCGGGTTTTCTGTAGTTGAGCCTATAAGTGTAATCAACCCATTTTCAACAAAAGGAAGCAATGCATCTTGCTGGGACTTATTAAAACGATGTATTTCATCAATAAACAAAATTGTCCCGTCCCCATAAAAAGAACGCCTTTCCTCCGCTTCCTGAACAACCCGGCGTATATCGGAAACACCTGCCATAACTGCATTCATAGTTTCAAAATGGGATTTGGTCATTTTAGCAATAATCTTTGCCAGTGTGGTTTTCCCGGTACCCGGAGGGCCATGTAAAATGATTGAACCCAGGCTGTCGTTTTCAATTGCCCGTCTCAAGGGTTTGCCTGGTCCCAAGATATCCTGCTGCTCTTCAAAATCAGCCAGATCGCGGGGACGCATCCTTTCAGCCAAAGGGGCCTTTTTAGTATGAGATATATGGTCAAAAAGGCTCTCCACCTGACACAACCCCCTGTCAAAAATCTAAATACAGTAAAACCACCCGGAATCACCGCCTGGTGGTTTTACTTATGTAATCATTATGCGTATTTATTTAATATTTCCTGCAATTCCCTTTTGTTTTTATACCCCAGGTACCTTTCAACCTCACTGCCGTTCTTAAACATTATCAGCGTGGGAATACTGCTGACGTTATATTCCCTGGCAACAGCAGGGTTTTGATCGACATTGACTTTAATTATTTCAACTTTGCCCGAGTATTCGCCGGCAACTTCTTCAAGAACCGGTGCAATCATTTTACATGGCCCGCACCAATCAGCATAAAAATCAACAAATACTGGGTTGTTGCTGTTAGATATATATTCTTTAAAATCGGAATCCCCTAAATACCTAATATTTCCAGCCATAATCATACCCCTTTCCTTAAATGTCAAACTATTAAAAATATTTAACCCAAAACCAAATCCAAATATTTGTAATATTATATTATTCCACGAAAGGCATTGTCAATTCACGTGCCTGTTCTCCAGGAGGTCGTTAACAACTATCCCGGCCAGAATCATTCCTGCTACAGGTGGCACAAAAGAAATACTGCCTGGCGCATTTCCTGCCGCATCCTGTATTAGATGTTTGCGAGGCTGCTCCGTTGAATAAACCACCTTGACTCCATGAGTAATGCCAATTTTTCTCAGGCGTTGGCGAACAACCCTGGCCAAAGGGCAAACTGAAGTTTTTGAAATATCGTCAACTTTAAACAAGGTGGGATCCAATTTATTACCTGCACCCATGCTGGAAACCAACCGGATTCCCCGGTTTAAACAGTAGGCAATAAGATCTACCTTACCCTTAATGTCATCAATTGCATCCACAACATAATCCGGTTTGATGGTAAAGAAGCTTTCCCTGTTTTCCGGGGTATATTTCCTGGCATGGATGGTTACTTGAGCGGATTTATTTATTTTCTTCACTCTTTCACCCATTAATTCCGCCTTTAAAGCACCCAATGTATCGTCAAGGGCATGCAACTGCCGGTTAATATTGCTTGGAACCACAATATCATAGTCCACCAGGATTAAATTGCCTACCCCGGCCCTGGCTAAAGCTTCAACAGTATAAGAACCGACACCGCCCAGTCCAAATACTGCTACAGTACTATTGGCCAGCACATTTAATCCTTTTTCACCAATCAGCAATTTAGTCCGGCTAAAAATATTTTCCATAAGGCACCTTCATTTCTTAAATTAATTGCGTATAATTAAAAACATCGATCTACTTACAGATCGATGTTTTGTTGCTATTCCTGCAAAACCCCACATGTGCCGTAAAACTGAAGGTTTTATAACCTGATCTAAACAGGTGGGTGTCCTCCTAATTGCTTATTGTTACCTTGACAGGCAAGGCATACAAGCCACAATTAGAGTCAGACTCCCAATGTGAATGTGTTGGTTTTAAACTCTCCTAGTTTATACGGGCACTGTAGGGCAGCTTTGCCTTTCAAAATCATGTTAGCATATTTCTATAAGCCTTGCAAGTAGCGGACAAACCCTTATTTTGGCTATTTTTTTTAATGTTTGCATTTTATTTTTCCAGGACTTTTCCAGTACTTTGCTTATCACTAACTTTTATTTTTATATCCGATTTGATATGCAGTTCTTTAAGCTGTTCATTGGTGACCGTAGTGGGCGCATCTGTAAGCAAACAGGTCGCGCTGGCAGTTTTGGGGAAAGGTATAACATCCCTGATAGAATTCTTGCCTGCCAGCAGCATTACTAAACGGTCCAATCCAAATGCAATTCCTCCATGGGGCGGGGTCCCATACTCAAAAGCTTCAAGCAAAAAGCCAAATTTTTCCCAGGCCTCCTCATTACTTAGGCCAAGCGCATTGAACATCTTTTCCTGGATATCTCTGCGGTGTATACGTATACTTCCGCCACCAATCTCCATGCCGTTTAGTACCATATCATAAGCACGGGCCCTGACCGCTGAAGGGTTGGATTCCAGCAGTTCTATGTCTTCTTCCCTTGGTGAGGTAAAAGGGTGATGTTTTGCAACATAGCGTTTTTCTTCCGGATCGTACTCTAATAGAGGAAAGTCCACTACCCATAGGAAATTAAACTTGTTCTCGGGTATCATATTGAGCTTTTTAGCCAAATGCAGCCTTAGGTTTCCTAAGGACGCCGCCACTATGTCAGGGGTATCGGCTACAAACAGCAGCAAATCGCCTTCCCCAGCCTGCAGCCTTTCTAAAATTAGTTCCAATTCTTCCTGGCTGAAAAATTTCGCTATAGGGGTTTTAACAGCTCCGTCCGCACCAACAATAAAATAAGCCAACCCTTTGGCCCCGAAGCCGCCTGCAAAGGCTGTCAGATCGTCTATATCCTTGCGGCTGAAATTACCGCAGCCTTTGGCATTAATACCCCTTACCTGTCCATTGTTATTTACTGCTGCAGTAAATACTTTAAAGCCACAGCCCCGGGCGATATCAGAAATATCTTTAATCTCCATGCCAAACCTGGTGTCCGGTTTATCCGTACCGAAACGATCGATGGCTTCCTGGTAAGAAATCCTGGGCAGTGG
>CAYUXS010000041.1:6737-9923 GCA_964448915.1 uncultured Peptococcaceae bacterium | reverse complement strand
AGGCGTATTTTACCATGTCCCTTGCTTCAGAAGGAGTTGCCGGATCCAATACCGGCAGCTTGGCAAACTGGGCAAATTTCCTGGTGTCCTGCTCGGTTTGTGAACTGTGAGGGCCGGGATCATCCGCCACCACCAACACCATGCCGCCCTTTATGCCTATATAGGCCAGGCTCATCAGCGGATCCGAAGCCACGTTCAGGCCTACCTGCTTCATAGCTACCAGAGAACGGGCCCCGGCATATGAAGCGCCTGCAGCAACTTCCAACGCAACTTTCTCATTTACCGACCATTCGGTATAAATCCCTTTATCCTTGGCCATTTGGGCAATAGTTGACAAGACTTCCGAAGACGGCGTGCCAGGATAGGCAGAAGCCACCTCAACCCCGGCTTCAACTGCTCCAAGTGCAATTGCTTCATTTCCCATCAGTAATTTTTTCATTATTCCGGCACCTCCAAGCCAATGTTTTATGCCCGCCGGTAAATTTAATGGTTAAAACATATTGCCATATCCCTGCAGCCTTGCAATAACAGCAGCTATTAAAGACACAGCAAATATCATTATAAGCAAATAATCAACAGCCGACAATTTGGAGTTGTCCAAATATGTCCGGGGGCCCGCACCGAAACCCCTGGTTTCCATGGCCATAGCCATGTATTCCGCTTTGCTTAAGGATGTCAGCACCAGGGGAATTGTAACCGGGGCAAAAGCTTTAATCTTTTTTACCGGGTTACGGCCTTCTATTGCATGCCCCCTGGCTTTTTGGGCTTCGCTTACCTGCCTGACCTCATTAAGGAAGGTAGGGATAAAACGCAGGGAAGTTATAAACATAAACGCATAATCATAAGGTACTTTCAGTTTTTCCACCAGCATTGAGACAATGTCCCGGGTACGGGTTGTAGCTATAAACAACAAAAAACTCAAGACAAGGCTCATCATCCGGGCCGCCATGGCTATCCCCGAATAAATTCCAAGATCAGTTACCGGGATAAAGTTTAAAACAGGGATTAAATGAAAAACAACTTCTCCCTGATCATAAAAAACAGCCTGAATTAAAAAAAGTACAAGTGCAAAAATTAACAACCCGGTCAACAATCCGGCAAGGCGGCCCAGTACCCTGGCAACTGCCGCCACTATAAGCACAGAAATAAGCAGCCCCAGCAAGTAGCGGTAATCATCAAACAACAACCCCGCCACTAAAGTGGCTACAGCCCAAAAAACCTTTGTGATTGCATTTAACCTGTGTACCGGTGAGTCTACCTTGATGTATTCAGCCACAGCAGACATTTTCCTTCTCCTTTGTCAAAAAATCGTACATTTCTTTAACGGTGAGAATACCCGCCGGTATTGAGTGCCTGTGAAGTTCTTGAGCCAATACTGTAATTTGAGGCGGCTTTAGATATGTTTCGGCCAAAAGAGCCGGTTGAGAAAATACCGACCTTACATCCCCGTCAGCAATAATTTCCCCCCGGCACATAACAAGAACCCGGCGGGCATATTCAGCAACCAATGACATATCGTGAGTGATAAAAATTATGGTATGACCCTGTTCATTTAACTGCTTGACTAAATTCATAATCCTTTTAGATTCACTGTAGTCCTGCCCGGTTGTAGGTTCATCAAGGACAATTACCTGGGGTCTCATGGCCAAAACCGATGCAAGGGCAACCTTTTGTCTCTGCCCTTTGCTTAAACTAAAAGGGTAAGCTTGGGCATAATCAATTAAATCTACTGATTCCAAAGCTTTTTCCACCCTGTCGTTTATTTCCTCCCGGGAGAAATCCCGGTTTTTCAAGCCAAAAGCAACTTCCTTCCACACTGTGTCATGAAAGATCTGGTGGTCAGGGTTTTGAAAAACATACCCCACTGTCTTGGCAAGAGAAGATACCTTTTGGCTTTGAGTATCCAACCCGCCTATATAAACCCTGCCTTCAGAGGGTTTATTCAGGCCGTTAAAATGTTTGGCAAGAGTGGTTTTTCCCGCACCGTTTTGGCCGATGACGGCAATACATTCACCCTGCCTTATTTTAATAGAAATATTTTTTAAGACCGGTTGAGAATTTTTATTGTACCTGTATACCAGGCCTTCTACCTTAATTACTGTTTTAGCGGTCATCTTACATTCCCCCGGATATACTTCTCTATAAACCAGAATCCCTGTTTAACAGTCAGGGGCAGGGAATCTTTGCCCGTACCTCCCAGCATTGCCCCAAGCCGGGTTACCTGTGGTATCCTAACCCCGATTTCCTCCAGTTCCTTTTGCCTGGAGAACACCTGCCAAGGCTTGCCCTCAAGAGCTACACTCCCGTTATTAAGCACTACCATTTTTTTGGCATGCTGGGCAAGCAGTTCCGTTTTTTGCTCAATTATAATAATCGTTATGCCATGTTCGTTGTTCAACCGGGCCAGTGTATTAAAAATTTCTTCTGTCCCCATTGGATCCAGTTCTGAGGTAGGTTCGTCCAAAACCAGTATTTCCGGTAAAGGAGCAAGGGCGGCTGCAATAGCCACCCGCTGCTTTTGGCCACCGGACAGTTCGGCAGTTAAGCAGTGACGCAACTCCTTAATACCGGTGAATTCAAGGGAATCCTCGATCCGGGCCATTATTTCACCGGGGGCAAAACCCAGGTTTTCAAGCCCGAAGGCTATTTCCTGCTCGACTTCAGGCGAAGTTATCTGAGCTTCTGGATCTTGGAAAACACTGCCCAGAAGGCGAGAAATTTCAGCCGGTTTCATATTAAAGACAGGATTGCCTTTAAGCCTGATATTTCCCTGAACCATACCTCCCATATAATGAGGAATAATTCCATTCAGGCAATAAGTTAAAGTGGTTTTACCGGCTCCGGTTGGTCCGGTAATACCTACAAAATCACCTTTCTCAACAATCAGGTTGATATCTTTTAGCGCCGGTTTATCTTCACCCGGATAAGTATATGACAAGTTGTCTATTTCCAACAGGACCACAACCAGACATCCCTTCAATCACAATTTTAAAAATTTTTTGGAAGGCACAAACAGGATTTGATTTAAGACGGCATTAATTACTGTCACCGGAATTACAACCATTAAGAACGCGGCTTTCCATGCCACTGCCAGTTTTTCCGGCGGGAGCTGGAGTGCAAAATAAAAATTAAGGGTAATATATAAGACCCCGCTGGCCAGGGTGCCTATGGTAGCTGCAACAGCAG
>CAYUXS010000041.1:0-6727 GCA_964448915.1 uncultured Peptococcaceae bacterium | reverse complement strand
ACAGCAGGCTTAAAAGGAAACCCCTTCAAGGAAAGTTCGGGCAGGTACCTGACAATAAGGGCACAAGCCAATGCCCCTGCAGGTTCGGTAATTAAATTAAGATAAGGGATCGGCGACTTTGAAAACATCATTGAAACAAATCCGCTTACCAGGCCGATGCCCACTGCCCCTCCCAGATTGGGGCGCACTAATAAGATTGCCAAACAATACATTGCTATAACAAAGTTTGGTGTTATTCCTGCAATAGGGGGGCTGAACATACGTAAAACCGCACCTATAGCTATTAACACTGCTACAACTGCCAACTGTTTGGTCCGGGCCATTTTTGTCTGACCTGAATTTATATGCAAATTTGTAGATGTATCCATATTAAAAAACCTCCTTAAAAGCAATTAAACCGGGCAATAAGCCCGGCAAAGACAACACAGAACCCTCAACTCGCCTCGGCTCATCTCATCTCATCTCTTCTCACCTCAACTTATGCAGTTTTCATGAACAGTTCAAAAAACTCACCTATACTCAAGCTATTCTACCACTTATATGGCCGCCTGTCACTACTAAACTTGTTGTTTTCGCCAGTAATAAAGCAATTATTATTATATAATTATGGGAATTATTTGATTTTAGTATCTTTCTTGGTATCTATTTTTTGCCGCCACCTAAACATTTTTTATTTCAGATTGATTGCTGTTAACTATTCCGGCCTTTCCAAATGCCCCTGCACCGGATCTTTTGATTTGCAAAACTTTATAAACCAATGAATAAAAAAGAAGCAGCGCCAGGCCTGCAATAAGCCCTACCGACTGGCCGGGAATAAAAGGCATGCTTGCTATGGCCATGATAATTGCCGCCAATACAATCCAGGATATGTACGGGTATCCCGGCACCTGGCATTTTCCTGAAGGAGGACAGCCGTTTTTTTTTCGGTGTCCAATTTGAGTGGCCACAATAACCCCGTAGGTAAAAAGCAGTGAAAATCCCCCCGAGCTGATTAAAAACAAATAAACCCTGGGCATTAAAAGGCCGAAACCGAATCCCAACAACATGGCAAAACCGGAAAACAAAATACCTTATAAGACACATCCCCTTGATCTGCCAGCCACACCGGGGCATGCCCTTCACCTGCCAGGGATCTCATCATTCTCCCAAGCCCGAACATAGCGGCAAGCATAGTGGAAAGAATGGCTGTGATTAAGACCAAATTTAAAGCAGTGCCAGCCCAGCCAATTCCCCACTTGTTAAGAGCCGCCACCATTGGGCTGACGTTTTCACTGATTTCGGTGGTGGGTATCAAAGCAAGAAGCACAAGAATAGAAGCAACATAGAAAACTACAAGGCATATCACGGTGTAAAAGATTGCTTTTGGAACGGCCTCTGTTGGATTGGCGGTTTCAGAAGCAGCCAGGCCTATTATTTCAAAGCCGGCATAAGAAAAAAGAACAATCAGCATACTGCCGGCAATACCGGTTATACCACCGGGCATTAAGGGTTCTCCAATCAGCTCCCCCGCGCCGGTAGGCGGCTCGCCTTGAACTAACCCCAGTATTAACAGCAGCCCGGTGATAATAAACGAAAATATTGCCAAAAGCTTTATAGCAGCCAGGCCGCTTTCCAGTTTACTCAGCCTGTCCGCCCCCAGAAGGTTAAGCAATGTAACACTAATAATTATTATGCTTCCCAGCCAAGATACAGGTAAATTGGGAAACCATTCACGAACCAGGATAGACACTGCGGCCGCTTCGCTGGACATTGCCAGGACCATTCCGGTCCAGTACACCCAGCCGGTTACAAATCCTGCCCCCAAGCCGTATACTTGAGCTGCAAAGGTGCGAAATGAACCGACATCCGGATTGGCTACCGTCATCTCTGATAAAGCCAGCAGTATTAAATAAACCAAAGCCCCTCCTATTATGAATGATAATAGGATGGACGGGCCGGCAGCCTTAATGGCGACCGCGGAACCAAGAAAAAAAGAACCACCGACCACGGTCCCCAATGCCATCATGGTAAGCTGGAAAACAGAAAGCCCTTTTTCCCTAATCTTCATACTCATAATCTCCATGTAAGCTGTTACTGCTTTAATTTATCCCAATTATTATTGCTCAAAATCAGAAATAAATACCGGCCTTATTTTCTTTTCAAAGTGCTGGTAATCTTTAAGATTTTTCCATTGGCCTCCCCAGCTCCACCCTCTTTTTTTAAAAGCATCGTAAACTGCATTTCCCGGAACAATCATGCCTTTAGAAACTTTGCTGCGATTACGGTGGTTTCCGCCCCCTGCAGGCAAAACGATATCCCCTTTTATATAAGGATTTTGGACTGGATTAATATCAATAGCCAATCCGTAGCTATGAATAGATAATAAATCCGAACCCCAGCTTTTTCTTACGCAAAAAGCCGAGGAATTATTATCAGCCATAGACAGGTAATCATCAGCTTGATAGTAATCGATAAGTCTCATTTTTTCTATGGGGAATTTTGCTTCATAAATATCCTTAAAGATTGCCGCTACTTCCCCAGCCACCTTCTTATTTACAATAAGCTCTCCCCAGTGGGGGACGTTGTCAAAGCCCCAGTACATTAGTTGTATATAGGCAAGATCTTCTAAAGATACCGGGCTGTTTTCCTTATATGAAACCCCGTTTATAATCTCAATAATGTTTTTTGGCAAATCATCATGTATTTTATACTGATAGGTGCGGTTTTTCTGGTAAACCTCCTTTGAGCCTGTCAGGGCCAGCTTACCACCTGTAATATAAGTATTTATATACCACAGGCAAAAAAATGCTGCGGCTATGCCAAGAAAAATAAAGAAGTTGGCTCTTCCCGGCCGTTTCACATAAATCCCCCTTAATTTGTTATTTAGTATATCTTGATAACCCGGCACAAATACTATAACTATTACTTATAAAAGGAGGCCGGAATAATGGACGCAAAGCGAGCGCAGGAAATTGCCGACTCCCCGGTTATGGCCAATGTAACTTATAACGGCACCCGGGTTTATATTGAACATGTGGATCAAGGAAAGCAAACGGCAACAATCCATCCTCTAAGCAATCCAAATAATAAGTTCAGCGTTCCTGTCGATGATTTACAGGAACAATAAACGCTGGAAAAAATAAACGGCACTCCTTGATAGGAGATGCCGTTATTGCCGGTTCCGGGAAAAATAAAATAGCCTATATTCCTATCCTTATAAGAAATTAGGCTATTCCAATTTATATTTAGGTATTAATGAACTTTTCCCTGCACGCCCAGCTGCAGAAATAATGCTCAATGCCATCCTTAACTATAATATATGACTCGGATCTTGGAACAACGCGCCCACAAATCCGGTCAACAACCATCTTAACTGCTTCTTTTTCCTCAACCTGCGGCCCACCTGCATTCGTATTGTTAGCCTGCTGCAACTCCCTGCTCTTAATTTTTGACAGCCCTCTGGAAAACATAAAGATATCAAACAAGCTTTTAAATAAAAAATATACAATCAATATTTTTAAAAAACCTATTACTATTTCCATATTGCCACCCCGCTGATTATCAATTAAATCGTTAAACTTCTTGCCTGGAAAAACTACGATTGCAACCTGTTATTATTGTTATTCCCTGTCAATTTAAAATAATCCATTGCAGCAGAAAGCAGTCTAATGAATTCCTTACTGTCTTCTTCACCAAGATAATTAACCAACCCTTCTAAAAAACTTACCTGTTTTTCATAAATTTGCCTGCATACCTTGTCGCCTTTATCAGTAATACCTACTAAAACAATGCGCCTATCCGACGGATCAGCCAGGCGCTGGATAAAGCCGCCTTTTTCCAAAGAATTGATGGTATGAGTTACCGCACTGGGAGTGATATGCAGTTTATTGCTTATTTCAGTAACTCTCATTCCCAGGGGGCAATTTTCATTTTGCCCCCTTAGCATCTTTAATAAGATAAACTCGCTTGGTTTCACACGTTGCCCAGACATGCAATAATGGGTGCTGGAACGTTTAAACTGTTCTATGGTTGACATGATTTCCTGAGCAAGCTTTCTATGATTGGAATCATTCATTTTTTAACCCTCACAATTGTTTACATAGTAAAATATATACCTAATAAAATATTTTGTCAAATAAAAATGACAAATAGCTTTTATCTTTTTTATGATTTTTATATTACTGCAATGACTAAAAAATGGTAAAATTATGTCAGTTTAGGAATTTATTTGTCGTTATGAAGGCCGTTTTTTCAACTAAACAATTAACTCCAATAAAATTTAAAGGAGGCCAATGTTTATGAAAAAATTTTGGCTCAATATTTTACTTTCTTTTATCCTGTTATTTACTGTGGCTGTTAACCCGGCAGGGGCTGCAGCTCAAAACAAAACCTATACAATAGCCTTTAAAAAAAATATTCCCGGTAATTACTCCAAAATAATAGCCAACGCCGGCGGAAAAGTGCTCAGGGTGATGCCGGAAATTGCCGGGCTGGAAGTCCAGTCGGACAACCCCAATTTTTTAGACAACCTTAAGGAAATAAAAGACATCCAGGCAGCCAATATAGAACTTACCTTTAAACTGGATAATGATAGTATCGAACCTCAAGCTGCTGACAGCCTGCCTGTAACTGACATTCCTCAAGCCGACATGATCGACAGTTACTGGGATTACCAGTGGGATATCAAGCGAATAACAAACAATGGTGATGCATATCAAATTGAAACCGGCGGTGTGGAAAATCCCGACGGGACAGTGACTCATAAAGCCGTTGTGGGTATTATTGATTCAGGTATCGATCCCGGACATCCTGATTTGGTGGCAAACTTCCTGGGTGGGAAGAATATGGTCCCAGCAGGTGTTGATGAAACAGAAACAGGTGATCCCAATGATGTTCTAGATCGTCTTGGCCATGGTACTCATGTCAGCGGGGCAATTGCTGCCAACGGGAAATTAAAAGGTGTAGGGCCCAACCTGGGCATCCGTGCTTACCGGATCTTCCCGGCAAATGGAAATGCACTTGCGTCATGGGTTATTCAAGCGATTATTGAAGCAACCAACGATAAGGTGGATGTTATCAACCTGTCTATAAACGGGTTTGCCAGTATCTCACGTTATTCTTATTTATCAGAAAAGAATGCCTATTCCGACATAGCAGATGTTCTTCTATTCAAACGGGCAATTCAAAACGCCTTGGACAACAATATTGTTGTTGTTACAGCTGCCGGGAATGAATCCCTCAACTTAAACAATCCCAAAGAAATAACACAATTTATGAATGATCAATACGGTTTTCTCGGCTTTGAATTTAAAGGCGCCTCGCGGGTAGTACCGGCTCAAATGCCACAAGTGCTTACAGTATCGGCATCAACCAAATGGACCGAGGAAAAAACTGCATTTTATTCAAATTACGGCAGCAGTGCTATAGATGTGGCAGCTCCCGGTGGTGACTTCGGGCCTGTTTTTGACGAAACCGGCAATTTCACCAAATGTGATTTTAGTTATCATGTATTAAGCACCTATCCAACTTACTTTGGACCGTATTATACTTCCAATCTTAAAGGATATGCCTTAATGCAGGGTACTTCCATGGCTGCTCCAAGGGTAGCCGGGATTGCCGGGTTAATTAAAGCCAAGTATCCCAATCTTAAACCGTCCAAAGTTATCAATTTAATTAAACAAACCGCTTCTGATTTTGGCAAGCCCGGAACAGATCATTATTTTGGTGCCGGAGAAGCCAATGCCTACAATGCACTGACGTCAAAGAAATAATCAACAACCTTGGCACAAAATAAGACAGGGTAAACAAACCCTGTCTTTTTTCTTTTGTTATTAGTAAAACATTTTTTCTAGGAGCCAAAGTTCATTTTCTTTTAACAATTTGACGGTAATAGTGACATCCTTTTTGCCGGCCGGGGAATCCTCAATTGTATATATAATAAGGTTTGCCGACGTATGTTATGCGCAGTAAAGCACAAAACGCTGATTTTGCCTTTCTTAATGAAGGTGTCGTCAGGACTTCGATTCCTGCAGGCCCAATCACATACGGACAGATCTACAGTTTACTGCCGTTTGATAATGTATTAGTTACCATGAATTTAACCGGTTCTGAAATTCTGGCCATCCTGGAACAAGGAGTCAGCGGGCAAAAGGGCCTGATTCAAGTCTCAGGCCTAAAGTTTACCTATGACCCGAAGAAAAAAATATCCAATAGAATCACCAGTGTTAGACTTAAACGGCCGCCCCCTTGATCCAAACAAAACTTATACAGTAGCAACAAATGACTTCCTGGCTGCCGGCGGCGACTTCTATACTGTCTTTAAAAATGGCCGTAACTGTACGAATACGGGCATACTTGTCCGGAACGCCCTGATCGAGGATCTCAAGTCTCGTAAAATCCTTAGCAATAAAATTGACGTTAGGATAAAAATAAACTAATCACTGCATCGTCAATAACTTTTAAAATATTAATGGAAAAGTAATTGTAACAAAGGCCGCCCAAAACCCGTAAACCGGCAAATACTTAGTAACAGCATTTTGGACAGCTGCAATCCCGGCTTTGTTTTTGAAGAATCGTAAATAGGACAACATGATCCAAATAAGATTGGCCCAGATCAGTATGTTTACGCCTAAAACAGCAAGTCTGTTAGGTGTAATCCCATAGGAAGAAAGCCTGAACACTATGGCTGATAAAGCCACAGTGTCAACAGCAAGGGCAAGAACAATTAAAGCAAAATTAACATAATCTG
>CAYUXS010000040.1:9855-10128 GCA_964448915.1 uncultured Peptococcaceae bacterium | reverse complement strand
TTCCAGAATGAATATTTAAGAAGAAGTAACTTCTCCTTTTTTATGCTTTATCCTCCATCAAACACTAAAATTTTTCCTGCCAAGAAAACGATTCTTGCGGCAGATTCCCGTGGCAGGTGCCACACTAAAAAACAACTGCCACGGGGACAGTCCCCGTGGCAGCCGTAACAGTTAAAGGGTGGAGGCTTTAGCCAATAATTGGTCTTTGTTGGCAATGGCCGACTGGGCGGCTGCCAAACGTGCAATTGGTACCCGGAAGGGGGAACAGCTTAC
>CAYUXS010000040.1:313-9845 GCA_964448915.1 uncultured Peptococcaceae bacterium | reverse complement strand
CTATTTGGTGGCAGAATTCAATTGAGTCCGGGTTCCCGCCATGCTCGCCGCAGATCCCGATAAATAAATCCGGTCTTGTCTTTCTTCCCTGTTCCACCGTCATTTCCATCAGCTTGCCCACGCCCTTGCGGTCAAGGACAATAAACGGGTTCTCTTCAAGTATCTTTTGAGCCAGGTATTCAGGCATAAATTTACCTTCCGCATCATCCCTGGAAAAACCAAATGTTGTCTGGGTAAGGTCATTGGTCCCAAAGGAGAAAAACTCGGCTTCTTCTGCAACTTCGCCGGCCAGCAAAGCTGCCCTGGGGACTTCAATCATTGTTCCTACTGAGTATTCGAAAGAAACGCCGGTTTCCTCCATAACCATATTGGCTACTTTAACTACCCTTTCTTTTAGAGTGGACAGTTCTTTTACATCAATTACCAGGGGGATTTCAACCTCCGGTATAACCTTGTACCCCTCTTTTACCAGCGAAGCCGAAGCTTCAAAAATTGCCTTGGCCTGCATTTCATAAATCTCGGGGAAGGTGATGCCCAAGCGGCAGCCACGATGGCCCAGCATTGGGTTAAACTCCGAGAGGGCTCTTACCTTTCTCAGCAACTCTTCCTTCTCAGCCAATTCCTTGCTGTCTCCACCGGTAATTTTTAGACGGGTAATATCCACCGCCAGTTCTTCAGCATCAGGCAAAAACTCATGCAAGGGCGGGTCTAAAAGGCGGATAGTTACCGGCAACCCTTCCATGGTTTTCAGTATCCCATAAAAATCGCCGCGCTGGATGGGCAAAAGCTTATCCAAAGCCTTTTGGCGTTCTTCAACACTGTCGGATAAAATCATTTTTTGTACAATGGGAAGCCTGTCCTGGGCCATAAACATGTGCTCGGTACGGCACAACCCAATTCCTTCTGCCCCGAATTCCCTGGCTTTGGCAGAATCCTCGGGAGTATCTGCATTTGCCCTTATCTGAAGGACGCGAATTTCATCGGCCCACCGTAAAAGCTCCAAGAATTCTTCGGATAATACCGGGTCAACCATAGGCACATTGCCAAAAATTACCCTGCCGGTTGCACCGTCAATGGATATAATGTCGCCTTCTTTAATTTCCCGGCCATTCACTGCAAACATATTGTTATCATAATCAATCCGCAGGCTTTCACAACCGCAAACACAAGGCTTGCCCATACCTCTTGCCACCACTGCGGCATGGCTGGTCATCCCGCCCCGGGAAGTCAAAACACCTTGGGAAGCCACAATACCATGAATATCATCAGGTGTGGTCTCGGTCCGGACCAGTATTACTTTATGGCCGGCCTCTCCTAATTTTTCAGCCTTGTCGGCACAAAAAACCACTTCCCCCGAAGCTGCTCCCGGCGAAGCAGGCAGGCCGACAGCAATAACATCCAGCTTGGCCGTAGGATTAATTCTCCTATGTAGAATTTGATCCAACTGGGAAGGATCAATCCTGGCAATAGCTTCTTCCTTGGAGCACAACCCTTCTTTAACCATATCGACAGCTATTTTAATAGCAGCCTGGGCAGTCCGTTTACCGGTACGGGTTTGAAGCATAAACAGCTTGCCCTTTTCCACGGTATATTCAACTTCCTGCATATCATGGTAATGCTTTTCCAACTTCTGGCATATTTTTGAAAGCTGATCATATATTTCAGGCATCTCTTCCTTTAGAGAAGAGATTGGGAAAGGTGTCCTAATCCCTGCCACAACATCCTCACCCTGGGCATTGATCAGGTATTCGCCAAACAATTCATTTTCCCCGGTAGCCGGGTCCCTGGTAAAAGCAACACCGGAACCCGAATCATTGCCTGTATTGCCAAAAACCATTGTCTGGATATTAACAGCGGTTCCCAAATCATCAGGAATTTTGTTTACTTTACGGTATACCTGTGCCCGGTCGCTGTTCCAGGAATTAAACACTGCAAAAATCGCCAAAAACAGTTGTTCCATAGGATCCTGAGGGAAGGGTTTTTTAGTTTCTTTTTCAATCAAACGTTTATAGTCTTTAACAATTTCTTCCCAGTCAGAAGCCTCTAAATCCTGATCATTAACAATATTTTTCTTGTCTTTATGATGAGAGAGTATACTTTCAAATTTATGATGCTCAATACCCATTACAACATCGCCAAACATATTGAGCAACCGGCGATAGCAATCATACGCAAAGCGGCGGTTGCCGGTCTTTTCGGCCATGCCTTCAACAGTTTGGTCATTTAAGCCAAGGTTTAATACTGTATCCATCATCCCAGGCATTGAGAACGGGGCTCCGGAACGAATACTCAACAAAAGCGGGTTATTTACATCCCCAAGTCTTTTGCCTGTGGTTTTCTCCAGATCCGCCAGAGCCTGCCTGACTTGATCCTCCATGCCTGCCGGGAATTTTTCGCCTTGAGCATAAAACTCTTTACAAGCCTCAGTGGTGATGGTAAATCCCGGCGGAACAGGGATACCAATGCTGGTCATCTCCGCCAGGTTGGCTCCTTTGCCACCCAACAGGAACTTCATTTCCGCCCTGCCTTCGTCAAAACGGTAAACGTATTTTTTATTTGACATGCCTCTCCCCCCTGTAATATATCTCAAGAACCTTGCTTGCAGTTTCTTCCACAGCCTTATTGGTGACATCAATCACTGAACAGCCGGCCTTTTTCATTATTTTTTCAGCATAGTCCAATTCATATAATATCCTTTCCATGCTGGCATAGTCGGCATGGGAGGCTAATCCCAATGTTTTCAGCCTTTCCTGGCGGATCTCATTTAAGTAACTGGGTCGTATGGTTAAGCCCACCAACCTGTGTGGAGGCAAAGAAAAAATGGCCTCCGGAGGTGCCACTTCCGGTACTAACGGTATATTGGCCACCTTCAATCTTTTATGAGCCAGATACATGCATAGCGGCGTTTTAGAAGTCCGGCTGACGCCGATAATGACTATATCAGCCTTGTTTATTCCCCTGGGATCCTTGCCATCGTCATATTTAACGGCAAACTCAATAGCCTCCATTTTACGGAAATACTCCTCGTCGGTTTTGCGTACAAGCCCGGGTTCAAGCTTTGGCGGCATCACCTCGGCTTTTATCAAGGCATCCAACATTGGAGTCATTATATCTACAGTCTTAAGATTATACTTGGCTGCTTCCCTTTCCACCGTTTCCCTAAATTCCGGCAGGACCAGGGTATAAGCAATTATACTGTTGTATAAACTTGCCTCTTCAATAATATCCGGGATTTCATCAATACTGTTGACATAGGGCACCCTTCTAATATCCACACTGCTGCCATTAAATTGGCTTGCCGCAGCCCTAACCACCAGCTCAGCGGTTTCCCCTATGGAATCCGATATTACATAAACTACGGGATTGCTGTGATTTTTTAAGTTTATAAAAAACTCCCCCTTCACAAGTTATACTCCGGCAACCGTTTAATAAACTTTGTCAACTAACTGTTCAGTCCTCACCAATTTCAACAAAAAACCTGACAATATTAGTTTTGCTAAAACGACCGACCACTTCCAGCCCTTTGCTTCCATCAGGCTTTTCCTTATGACGGATTACCGGAAGGGCGTCAATCTCATGAAGTAGAAGTTTTTTTGCTGCTTCCCAAACGGATTCATCTTCCACAGTATAAATTATATTAGGCATTCTGGTCATCATAACCCCCACCGGGAGCCGGTGAATATCATGGCCGCCTAAAGTGATTTTCAACAGGTCCTTGCGTGATAACACGCCTTCCAGGAAACCACCTTCTTTAACAACAAAAAGGGTTCCCACGTCTTCGGTAAACATGGTAACCACAGCATCATAAATCATGCACTTGTCATTGACTACTACCGGAACAGATTTAACCGCATCAACCTTAACGGTATGAAGCTTTTCGGCAAGCATTAAGTTTGGCTTTTTGCCGGTAAAGAAATAACCTACTCTCGGACGGGCGCTAATAACACCGGACATAGTTAAGATAGCCATGTCCGGCCTTAGGGTAGCCCTGGTAAGGGAAAGCCTTTCAGCAATTTGCTCCCCGGTAATAGGTTCCTCTTTTTTAATTATTTCCAGTATAGCTTCCTGTCTTTTACTAAAGTGCAATAATATCGCCCCTTAGAGCATATGTGTTATACTATTTCTATGAAAAAGGCAATATAAGATATTATATTGCCTTTTAATATTACATTCAAGCCTTTTTTATCCATAATAAATATTATAATTCGCTTTATGATATTACGATTTTGCTTAAATCAGCCAAAGGCGAAATCAATAAGGCCACATTGTTTAATAAAGCCAGCCTGTTATTGCGGAGAGCCTCATCCTCAACCATTACCATCACGGCATCAAAGAAATTATCCACCGGTCCCCTCAAATCGGCTGAGCGATGAAGTGCACCGTCGTAATCCCTGTTAGAGAGCAGCACTTCAACATCTTTCCGGACTTCTTGAATTGACCTGTAAAGCTCTTCTTCTGATTGATGCTCAAAAAGCTGGGGCAACACCGCAGTACCGTCATATTTTTTGGCCAGGTTATTTGCCCGGTTAAAAGCGGTAATGACGGCGTCAAAGGCCTGCTCCGTGCGGAATTTCTTCAATGCTTCAATTCTTTGCACTGCTCCCAACAAGTCATCAATCCCCACTGCAAGGCCGGCATCAACTATATCGTAAGCAAAGCCCCAGTCCAAAAGTAAACCGCGTACTCTCTGCTTGAAAAATTCATCCAACTCAACGATTACTTTATCCCGGTCAACCTTTAGGTTGGCGTTTAGGCCATAACCCTCGTATGCTTTGGCAACCAGTTCTTTTAATGACAGGATTAATTTGCCGTCTAAAATTATATTTGCAGCCCCCAATGCCAGGCGGCGAAGCCCGTAGGGATCCTGTGAACCGGTAGGTTGAATGCCTACTGCAAAGCAGCCTACCAAAGTATCGAACTTGTCCGCCAGGCTTAAAATCCTGCCAACCTGGGTTTCCGGCAGTATGTCATCAGCAAACCTGGGTAAGTAGTGTTCAAATACCGCCTGGGCAACAACCGGATCTTCGCCTGACTTTAGCGCGTATTCCCGGCCCATAACCCCCTGCAGTTCAGTAAACTCACAAACCATGTTGGTTACCAGATCAGCCTTGCAGATAAAGGCGGCCCTGTTTAAAAGAGGAAGCATGCTTTTATCAAAGTTAAGTTTTTGCCAGGTAAATTCGGCTAACCTGGTTATCCTCTCCACCTTGTCATAAACAGTACCCAAACTTTCCTGCCAGACTATTTTTTTCAATTCCGGAACCCTTTCAGCCAGGGGCAGCTTTAAGTCTTCGTCCCAAAAAAATGCCGCATCCGCCAACCTGGCTTTAAGTACCCTTTCATTACCGGCCCTGACGATGTCTATATGTTCCTCAGTACCGTTACGAACCCCGATAAATTGGGGCAGCAGTTTCCCATCCGGGCTGTAAACCGGAAAATACTTCTGGTGCTCCCTCATCACGGTAACTAGCACTTCTTTTGGTATCCTCAAATAATCCGGGTCAAAGTTACCGGTAAATACAGTAGGATACTCTACCAAATTGTTGACCTCGGCCAAAAGCTCATCATCCTGCTTAACCCGGCCGCCAGCAGCTTTAGCCGCATTCTCAACCTGGGTCCAAATGGATTTGCTTCTCTCTTCAGGATCAACCATTACATAAGCTTTTCTCATTTTTTCCATATATTCTTCCGGGTTTTCCAATCTTACCGGATCCTTGCATAAAAACCGGTGTCCATAAGATATGCTGCCGGTTTGTATATTTGCTATTTCAAAGTTGATTACCTGGTCTCCATAAAGGGCAACTATCCATTTTATTGGGCGTGCAAAGCGATAATCCAGATCCCCCCAACGCATTGGCTTGGGGAAGTGAAGTCCGGAGATTATAACCGGGCATATTTCCGCCAGTATTTCAATGGTAGGCTTTCCTTGGTCACTTTTCCTGGCAAAAACATACTCCACCTGACCAACTTTTTTAATAATCAAATCGGCCATATCTACTCCTTGGCTCCGGGCAAAACCCAATGCTGCCTGGGTCGGCTTTCCTCCGGCATCAAAGGCCGCCTTACGGGCGGGGCCTTTGACCTCCGTAACCAAAGGCGCCTGTTTTTCTTCCAATCCGGAAACATAAACAGCCATGCGCCGTGGTGTGCCTACTGCCTTAATGCTCTTAAAGTCAATTCTTTTTTCCTGCAACTGGGTTTTAGCTAACTCTTCCAACTGTCTTAATGCCGGGCTTAAAAACCTGGCCGGTATTTCTTCGGTGCCAATTTCAAGTAAAAAGCCTTTCATCCTTTACACCCCTTTCTTCCTTAATAGGGGATAAGACAACTCTTCCCTTTGCTTAACATATGCCTCGGCACAAGCCCTGGCGATGCTGCGCACCCTTTGGATATAACCGGTTCTTTCTGTAACACTAATAGCCCCCCGGGCATCCAACAAGTTAAAAGTATGCGAACACTTAAGGACATAATCATAACCCGGTAATACTAATCCCTTGGCAATAATTCTTGCCGCTTCCTTTTCAAACATGTCGAACATATTGAATAACATACCGGTATCGGCTTCTTCAAAATTATAGCGGGAGTGCTCTACCTCACCCAGGTGGTGGACGTCACCGTAAGTAATATCGCCAACCCACAGGATGTCGAAAACGCTGTCTTTTCCCTGGATAAACATAGCCAGCCTTTCCAATCCATAGGTTAGCTCCACCGATACCGGGCGGCAGTCTATGCCCCCGCATTGCTGGAAGTATGTAAACTGGGTGATTTCCATTCCATCAAGCCACACTTCCCAGCCAAGGCCCCATGCACCAAGAGTAGGCGACTCCCAGTTATCTTCTACAAAACGTATATCGTGCTTATCCGGGTCAATTCCTATAAATCTTAAACTTTCCAAATACAGATCCTGGACGTTATCCGGGGACGGTTTTAATATAACCTGGTATTGATAGTAGTGCTGCAGGCGGTTGGGGTTCTCCCCGTACCTGCCGTCCGTAGGCCTACGGGAAGGCTCCACATATGCCACCTTCCAAGGTTCAGGACCAAGGGCACGCAAAAAAGTTGCCGGATTCATAGTGCCTGCACCTTTTTCTACATCATAAGGCTGCTGGATAATACAGCCTTCCTGGGCCCAAAATTGATTTAATGCTAGGATTAATTCCTGAAAATTCACTTCCTAATCCTCCCTCACAAATACATAAAACTCCCGTCCCGGAATAATCCAGGGACGGGAGGTATCCCGCGGTTCCACCCTGATTGACTGCCCCCTGGACAGCCCATCTCGTTTAAAACAGCTCAGGATCGCCTTTCTCACAGTTCGTTTTACCGGTTCCCAGCAAACCCGGCTCTCTTTGAAAACTAGCTGTGATACTCTTTCCGTCATAGCCCCAATATTAATCATAAATTTACATCAATCCAAGCCTTAAGTCAAGCGCTTTAATCACTGCCGTTACCGCTTTAACCAACCACATTTTCTTTTCTTGTTTTTTGGGGAGGACCCGGAGGTTAGATCCTCCCCATAGGAGGGTCCATATCCCGGCCCCTGCCTGCAGCCTCTTCATCCCCGGCTTCTTGTCCTGCCCTTTCAAATTCAAGCTTGTAATTCTTACTCATCGCTGCTATTGTGCCTAAAGCCCCTAAAATTGCCAACTGGCTGCTGGCCAGCATGCCGATAACCCCTAAAGCGCCTACCGGGGCAGGGACCTCCAAAACTGTCCTGTCATCTTGTTTTATTTTTATTTTGGTGTTTTTGCCCTTTTTTAAAACTCCTTTTATCTGGTGCATAAATTCATTGGCATCTTTATGAAAACCTTTTCCCATTTTATTTTTCTTATTCTCCAAATAAATCAGGGCCTGAACTACGTCCCCGCCCGATGCCTCAAGGGCGTCATTGGCTTCTTTATACCCAACTTCCATCCTGGACCGGATAAGATCAATTTTTTCAATGTGATCCATACGGGTTCCTCCTTATAATTACTGCGGTAATATAAACCACTGCCTTAATTTATTTAACCCTTGTTGGGTATAAATTATTCATCCCTTTTATTAAATCAATAAAATTTAAAGATTTCATCCTTTTTTCAAGGTGATATTAGGTAAAAGACCTTATTGCCGGCCCGATCTCCTTTGCTATTTCAGAGCTATCTTTAACTGGTGCAGCCTGGAAACATCCCAACGGATTAATGCCTTTAAACTCTCCAGCGTACCACGGCTAATAGGCAAGCCGTCTAATTCCGGTGTTTTGCAACCCCAACAAATAACGCCGCCTTGTCCGGGGATAAAATAAACTTTTTCTCCCTGCAACCCTTTGCCACAGCTAATGCATTCCTCCAAATCCGGCCGGTAGCCCGCCAGTGTCAACAGTTTTAACTCAAAAGCCCAGGTTACTGTCTGGTAGTTGTTTTGCTTCATAACCCGGAATGTTTCCAATAACAGGTTATAAACGCCTTCATCCGGGTCCTCTTCCGGCACAAAAGCATCCACCAGCTCCGCAACGTAACTTGCAGCCGCCAATCCATCAAGGCTCTGCCGCAATTCCGGAAAGATATCGACAGGTTCACCCTGGCTGACGCTGTCAATATCCCTGCCCCTGCGCAAAAGCAGTTTTGAATAGCTAAAAGGCTGTACGGAGCCACGTTTTTTGCTGGCAGGCTTATCTGCTCCATGAGCAATGGCCCTTTTCTTTCCTGCCTGTCTGGTATAAAGGGTAACAACCCGGTCCGCACCCCTGGCGCTGGTTGATTTAAGCACAATAGCATCCACTAAATATTCCTTCATCATTGGCCTTGCTCCTATGGCTAAACATCCGGATTAGCAGGACTTTTAACAAAAAATCCGGGTTGGCTTAATACCCCGGATTTTTTCAAAGTTAACCGCTAAATCCACTTTCTAAGCCTGAAAATTAAAAACATCCATACAGATATACCCAACAGGCAAAAGGTAATTGTAATTGTTGATACAATTGAATGTTGGGAAGGCAAAGGGACATTCATCCCGAAAAAACCCGTTAAAAAGGTCAAAGGCATAAATATGGTTGAAATTACTGTTAACACCCTCATGGTTTCGTTGGTCCTGGCACTGATAATTGAATCATAGGTGGCCAAAGCGCCGTCTACCAAATCCCTGAAACCGTCAATGCTGTCCAGTATTCGTTCAATATGGTCGACCAAATCGTCAAAATACGGCTTGGTATCTTCACTGACATTAAAAGCATAATTGGAACTGCCGTTTCCTGAGGCAAAAATCTTTTTTTGGGGCAGGATTGCCCTTCTCATTTCTAAAGTAGTCCTTTTAAGGCTCAGGAATTCCTCGGTTATCTCCCTGGTTGGCTGGATATACAAATCGTCTTCCAACTCTTCAATACGTTCATTGATGCGTTCCAGCACCGGAAAAAACATATCGGTTATATTGTCCATAATCGTATACAGGAAAAAATCCGGGCCTTTTCGCAATATCTCGGTATGAATATTATCCAAGCACTCCCTGGCCAATTTGCCTAAAGTAGGAAGAGGCCGGCGGTGCAGGGTTACTACAT
>CAYUXS010000040.1:0-303 GCA_964448915.1 uncultured Peptococcaceae bacterium | reverse complement strand
GTTCAAGAAAAATTTCCTCGTCACTTTCTTCTTCATAACGGACAGCATGAAGCACAAAAAAGTAATAATTCTCATAGTCATCCAACTTGGCCCGGGGACTGTAATGCAGGCAGTCCTCCAAAGAAAGAGGGTGGAAACCAAAAATTTCAGCCACCTGACGGGCCTCTTCATCAGTGAAATCAAATAAATCCACCCACATCAGGTTTTTGTTATTATTCATGAATTCCTTATCAGATAAGTCAACATCATGGATAATCCTATCAACATTAGAATCGTATAAATAAGTTTTAATCATATCAAGTC
>CAYUXS010000039.1:5243-10317 GCA_964448915.1 uncultured Peptococcaceae bacterium | reverse complement strand
TAAGCCAGGTAAAACGCATAAAAATATACCGGTTTAATAACACTTCTCCCGGAGGAAATTATGCCCGGCGTAACCATGTTGGTAGCCTTGCTGTTAGTGGGTATCTTGGCCAGGTCCAACCTCATATCGATTGCCGCCTGTATTTTACTCATAGTAAAGTTTTCAAATTTTAACTTTGTGTTCCCCTTATTGGAAAGAAGAGGGCTTGAGATAGGTATCTTATTCCTGCTTCTTTCAATTCTTGTCCCTTTAGCCCAGGGAATGGTTACAGCAAAAGACCTTTTTTACAACCTTACTTCCCTGCCGGGCATAATAGCTATCATTGGCGGTATTCTGGCAACCCATATGAACAGTGAAGGCTTGAGCCTTTTAGCCATCAAACCGGAAATAATCTTCAGCCTGGTGATAGGCTCAATATTTGGAATTGTCTTTTTCCACGGCGTCCCGGTGGGGCCGTTGATGGCTGCAGGTATTGCCGCGTTATACCTTGAGTTAATTCATCGAGATTAGTTAAAGCTGTTTCTCTCTCAAACTATTTAGTATATTTTCTAATTCTTCCGGCAATGGTGATTCAAAAGTCATTTTTTTGCCGGTTCTGGGATGCACAAAACCCAACAACCCGGCATGAAGAAACTGTCCATCCAGGCCAAAAATGTTCTTACCCCGGCCGTATTTTTTATCACCAACCAGGGGGTGGCCCAACCAGGTCATATGAACCCTTATTTGATGTGTTCTACCTGTTTCCAAACGAAGCTCTACTAAAGTTAGGCTGTTGTCATAAAAACGCTCCAACACCCGGTAATGAGTTATCGCGTGCCTTCCCTTGCCCGGGGTAACCGCCATCTTTTGCCGGTCTTTTGGATGCCGTCCGATAGGGGCGTCTATAACGCCAAGGTCATTCTTTACTATGCCGTGTACTAATGCCTTGTATATCCTGTCAACATTATGAGCGCTAAGCTGGCGGGCTAATTCCAAATGTGCAGTGTCATTCTTGGCCACCACCAGCAGCCCCGAAGTATCTTTATCCAACCTGTGTACAATGCCAGGCCTGACTACACCGTTAATGCCGGATAAATCCCGGCAGTGATGAAGCAAAGCGTTAACCAATGTCCCTGTGTAATTACCCTCTGCAGGATGGACTACCATGCCTCTTGGCTTGTTGATAACAATGACATCAGCATCATCATAGTAAATATCCAAGGGTATATCTTCAGGTTCCACCACCAACTCCACCGGTGGTGGAACCCTCATAACAACTTGATCACCACGTTTCAAACGGCAACTTGCCCTGGCGGGCAACTGGTTTACCTCTACCAGTCCTTCATTTACCAGTTTCTGTATGTGGGATCTGCTCAAATCAGCATTTTCAAGGCTTAGGAAAACATCCAACCTTAAGCCGGATTGGTTTTCATCTACCTCATAAACAAAAGTTTGATACACTTAACTACTCCTCTCCAGGTTGGCTTTCCTTTTTCCAGACAGCAACAGACAGGAGGACCGCACCCAAAACGATTGCAATGTCTGCCAGGTTAAATACCGGCCAAATCCTAAAATCAATAAAATCAATAACCATGTTGAAACGTAACCTATCAAGCAGGTTGCCTACTGTGCCCCCAACAATAAAAGCAAATGACAAGGTTTGTATTAAAGTTTTCTTCTCCTGCTTATAGTGATATATCAGAATGCCGGCAACCACCACCAGGCTTACGACAATAAAAAATGAAGTCATATTGGGCAGCATGCCAAAAGCGGCACCTGGATTATGAATATAGGTGATGTGAAAGATATTCTTGATTACCGGGATAGATTGACCCGGGATCATATTGTTTATTACAAGCATTTTTACAGCTTGATCGGCAAGAAAAACTATTATGGCAAGAAATATTAGCAAAAAAACTCCTCCAAACCATGCCAGGATAAATAGTTAACGGGCCTCTCTGGACGCCATCAATGCAGCTCCCAAAGCCCCGGCAAGCTGGGCTTTGTCAGGCACCTCCAACCTTTCGTTTAAATGTTTTTCCAATGCCTTGACCAGCCCTTTATTCTTAGAAACCCCGCCGGTTAAGACTACCTTTGGCTTGATTTCCAATCTTGCTGCCATATTGGCTATCCTGGATGCCATTGCCTCGTGAATACCGGCAATAATATTTTCTCTTGGGGTTCCCGCAGCTATATTCGAAATGACCTCAGATTCAGCAAAGACTGTACACATATTGCTTATCTCGGCAAAACCTTCAGCCTTTAAAGACAACGTTCCAAAATCATCAAGATCCACCTCAAGGGCATGGGCCATAACCTCAAGAAACCGTCCGGTCCCAGCTGCGCATTTATCATTCATGACAAAGTCCAGTACTTTTCCCTGGCTATCTACCGATATTGCTTTACAATCCTGGCCTCCCACATCAATTACAGTAGCAGCGCCCGGAACCAAGTAGCTTGCCCCAAGTGCATGGCAGGATATTTCAGTATACTGTTTATGTGCTTCTTTTACAGCAGCCCGGCCATAACCGGTAGATATAATATATGTTAAATCTTCTTTACCAATTCCGGCTATACTTAATGCCTTTGTTAAAACCGAAGTTGCTGCTTCAGAACTTTTATAACCCCTTAAATCCACTACCTCAGCTATTATTTCTTTTTCATCCAAAATCACGCATTTGGCTGTTATAGAGCCTACATCAATACCACAAAAATACATTTTTTCCTCCCAGGTAATAAACTACAAAAAATTCTATAGAAACTATTAATAACCGTCAAGGGCAGGAATGCAAAGCATAACCAAAATGGGCTACAGGCTGTCTGCCCAAACAACCAGAGGCGGGTCGAATTTTTGGATAAGCCCCGGATGTCCGGGCCTGACCCTGATTGTGTACCCATAGGTCCCCTGGGGAAGCACAACCTGGCAACTGTATATATAACTCCCTTCCGCAACAGTTTCCTCAAGGCTCATTGGAATTGTCTTTATATTGCATAAACCGTCCTCTGAAACACAGCCATAGGCCGCTTCAACAATTACATCCCCTGGCAATACCGTACCCAATTGAATTTCCGCCCTCAGCCTGATTGCTTCCCCTAAATAAATATCTTTTTTCGCACTGCTTTCAACATTTTTAATTCTTATTTGGCACCAATTTTTAATTAAATTTGATTTATACTCACTTAATTCATGAGCCAGATTAAAGTCATTCTTCTCCAATTGGTCATTTTTCATGATTAACGGCACATAAAACCTAATGCAGTAATCTTTAACCATGCTATCTGTGCTAAAGACGGGAGTGATGGTCTGAATGGAGTTTTTCATCATTTGGACCCACTTGCGGGGAAAACCATATTCCCGGTTGTAATAGGCGGGAATCAACCTTTCTTCCAAGAGGCTGACCAGTGAAAAATAGTCGTCCCTGTCCTGTATTTCTTCGTTAGAAGGGTATAATCCCTTGCCGATAGCATAGCCATTTCTGCCATTATAAGCTTCCGGCCACCAACCATCCAAAACACTTAAATTTATTACCCCGTTAATAGCAGCTTTTTGGCCGCTGGTACCACTGGCTTCCATAGGATACCTGGGTGTGTTCAGCCAAACATCCACACCTTGCAAAAGGTAACGGGCCATATCAATTCCATAACCTTCCAAAAAAATAATTTTGCCTTTAAAAGCCTCCTCTTTTGATATTTCAAAAATTAACTTAATCAACTCCTGTCCTTCTTTGTCTGCAGGATGTGCTTTTCCTGCAAAAATAAACTGTACAGGTTGCTCCGGATTGTTTACCAACTTATTTAATCGTTCTTTATCTCGAAATAAAAGCCCCGCCCTTTTATATCCTGCGAAACGCCGGGCAAAACCAATTGTGAGCACATCCGGGTTCAAATAGTTCTCTACTTCCCGGATGCTTTGACGGCTTTCTTGGTTTCTAATTCTCTGCCTGGTTAGTATCTTTCTGGCATAAATAATCATTTTTTCTTTTAAAGATTGATGAGCGACCCAAAGAAGGTTGTCAGACAAATTAAAATGGTTTTGCCACAGGTTCCGGTCGGTTATTCTATCCTGCCAGTCCGTTCCCAAATAGATATTATATAAATCCTTTATCTCCCGGGCTAACCAGGTAGACGTATGTATACCATTGGTAACATGGGTTATGGGTATTTCTTCAAGCGGGATTTTTGGATATAAATCAGAAAATAAAGCTCTGGATACTTTGCCATGGATCTTGCTGACACCATTGCAATACCCGGAATGGCGAATTGCCAGTAATGTCATATTAAACATATTTTTCTTAGTATCCCATCCCAAATCCAGAAAAGTATCTTCGTCAATACCCAATGCTTCAAACATATGCCCAAAATACCGGCAGACCATTTCAGCCGGGAAAAGATCGTGCCCGGCTGCAACCGGTGTATGTGTAGTAAAAAGAGTAGAACCTTTGACTAATTCAACTGCAATTGAGAAAGGCAGCCCCTTTCCAGCCACAAATTCCCTTAACCTTTCAATTACCAAAAAAGCCGCATGTCCTTCATTGATGTGCCAGGCTGAAGGGTTAATACCCATGCATCTAAGGGCCCTTACACCACCGATACCCAGCAGTATCTCCTGGGAAATCCTTGTGTCTCGATCACCACCATACAACTGCCCGGTTATACACCGATCCTCAAATTTATTAAAAGGTATATTTGCATCCAACATAAATAAATTTACCCGGCCAACCTTTGCTTTCCATACTTTAACAAAAACATCCCTGCCCGGAAACTCGACCTTGACTATTATTTCATTTCCATCTGCATCCAAAACCGGTTTTATAGGGCGATCATTGAAATTATGATAAGGGTAATATGCTTCTTGTTTCCCTTCACGATTAATAACCTGGCTGAAGTAACCATTTCTATATAACAGCCCCACCCCAACAAAAGGCAGCCCCAGATCACTGGCCGATTTCATATGATCCCCGGCCAACAGGCCAAGCCCGCCGGAATAAATGGGATGTGATTCATGCAAGCCAAACTCCGGCGAAAAATACGCGATTACCTTATTTTCCAGCCCGGGATATTTTTTCTCAAACCAAGTTTTCCGGGCTTTATATGA
>CAYUXS010000039.1:0-5233 GCA_964448915.1 uncultured Peptococcaceae bacterium | reverse complement strand
TTGTTTTCCTATACAATTTAAGGTAATCCTCATCGACAGAAAAATCATTAAGCTTTTTTTCATCCACCGCTAAAAGAAACTTCACCGGGTTATGATTAACCTTTTCCCATAGTTCTTCATTAATAACTTTAAAAAGGTCCTGCGCAGGTTCATTCCAGCTAAACCAAAAATTATAGGCCAGTTCATTCAAACCTTCAATTGAAGCAGGAAGCTTTGGTTTTATTGAAATTGTTCTGAAAGAATACATTTTTACCTCCAAAATTTATTAATGTTCTTTGCCAACTTGTAACATTTATGCTGTAAAATGCCTATTATGTAAAAAAAGACTTTAGGTGGTGCAAATATGTGCAGACAAAGAAGACCCGTTATTTGGGGACATATCCCCCCTCATAAAAAACAATACCAACGGGAAACTGAGGACCTCCAAAACACCTCGAAAACTTTAAGGGAAGCAATCCCCGGCGATAATGAGGAAAAAAACCAGCAAGCCAATGAGGCCGCAAATGCCGTTTCAGAACAGGCAATTGATGAAGTTACCGCTGAAGAAATAAATACATTAAACCACTACCCTCCCAATAAACCTTATTATCCTCCCGGCTCACCTTCAAACCCGCATCATCCCCCGGGATGGCCGGATATGCCTGACTGTGCAAATCTGCCTTTGGCTCAAGCATATATTCCTGTGCAGCCTTGTAACAGCCCTATGTACAGCCCCCGGGAGGCCTTGGAAAAAGGCACATTATTTCCGGCTCTCTACAGGCCCTACCCTCACTAAAAGGAGGTATATATTAATGAGCAATCATAAAGCACTTTTAAAACAGATAATGGAACTCGAATTTACTTTGGTCGAATTAAACCTGTTTCTTGACACTCACCCGAAATGCACACAGGCTTTAGAAGACTTCAACCGGACAAATGAAAAGCTTCGTGAGTTAATCAAAGTTTATGAAAAGAACTATGGGCCTCTCACTGCTTTTTCGGATGCCAGTGCGTCTGATTATTGGAAATGGATTGAGGAACCATGGCCTTGGGAAATAAACTATTAAGCTAAGTGCCTGCCAACATAAAACCCGGCACCTCCGGCACTTGCTATCTATATGCGGTTTAACAAATGCTTACGACAAGAAAGGATGTTTTCTATGTGGATATATGAAAAGAAACTTGAATATCCAGTAAGAGTTCAGGGCAATGACTTAAGAATGGCAAAATACCTGATGGCCCAATACGGTGGGCCCGACTCCGAACTCTCAGCCGGAGTTCGTTACCTCACCCAAAGGTATTCAATGCCCACAGCCAAGACAAAAGGGCTCTTAACTGATATCGGCACCGAAGAATTGGCTCACTGGGAGATTATTGCTACCATGATTTTTAAACTGACCCATGGCGTCCCCGCTGAAGTTATGAGAGAAGCCGGGCTGGGTGAGTATTACACTATGCATGACAACGCTGTTTTTCCGGTAAACCCGGATGGGGTGCCATGGACGGCAGCTTATATCCAGGCAACCGGAGACCCGGTAACTGACTTATACGAGGATCTTGCTGCCGAAAGAAAAGCTCAATCAACTTATGAACACCTTATCCAACTTACCGATGACCCCGGGATAAAGGATACCCTTCGTTTCCTCAGGCAAAGGGAAGTTAACCACTTCCAGCGTTTTGGCGAAGCACTTGAAAGTGTCCAAGAGTATCAAAACAGCAAAAAAATATTCTAGACTATATTTATGTTAAACAATTAGGGAGCATCATTCAGATGCTCCCTTAAATAACAGAACCCTTGCAGGTGCCGCCTCAGCGCCGACCAGATTTATTGGTGCGGCAAATACTGTATAATATCCCGGCTGGATATCCTTCAGGACCAAACCTTCAATTATTACAATGTTATTCTTTAACAAGATCTTATGTGTACTGTAGTCAGGCTGGCTATGCTCAATCCCCAAAGCATCAATGCCAACGCCCCTCACTTTTTTTCCTGCCAGGTATTCTGCCCCGCTTTCATCTAAAAAAACAAAATTAAAGTCAAAACCCTGGTGGTACGAATTTTTTGTTTTTAAAAAAACAAATTCACCTTTTTCAAAATAGGCTTCTTTTAAATCATTGCAAGTAATCCGGTCATCTATATGGGTAAAATCCAGGACCCGGCAGGGAGCTATCATGTCTTCCAACCGGTAGCTTTCAATACCGGAGCCTCCTTGAAAGACATGCAGCGGGGCGTCAATGTGAGTCCCGCTATGCACGTCAAGGCATACTCTTGTCTCCCTTATGTTACCATCAGTAAAATCCCTGATTATTTGGAATTCAGGTTTTTTTGATTCTTTGTTTTTATATACAGTCATGTTCGTACTGACCGGCATTGACACATCCCAAATTTTAAACATTTAGCAAAGCCACCACCTTCGGCCGTCCTGCAACAAGAGGTAGTCTGACTCCTGGGGGCCCCAGGTTCCTGCAGCGTAGTTGGGGAAGAATGGTTTATGGTTTTTCCAGACATCTATTATCGAATCAATAAATTGCCATGCCAACTCCACCTCATTCCACTGCATAAACCTGGTTGAATCACCTGTAATGACGTCCCGGATCACCCTTTCGTAGGCTTCCGGTGAACTATGAGGGAATTCACAATTCTGGCAGTAATTCATTTTCACAGGTACAATCCTATCCCTCATTCCCAACTCTTTCGTGTTGAATTGCAGGTACACGCCTTCTTCAGGCTGGATTTTGATTACCAATATATTCGGCTGTATATCCAAATGCTCTTTAAAATAAAGCACTCCAGCCAATGTCTTAAATTGCACTACTATTTGGGCACAGTTGCTGGGAAGGCGTTTTCCTGTGCGAATATAAAAAGGCACACCTGCCCAACGAAGGTTGTCAATAAAGAGTCTTGCGGACACAAAAGTTTCGGTTTCCGAACCGGATCTTACATTTTCCTCCTGGATAAAGCTTTTTACTGTTTCCCCGTTAATTATCCCTTCTCCATACTGCCCTCTGACCACATTCTTAAAAACATCTTCTCCTTTTAACACCCTCAGTGCCTTAATTACTTTTAGCTTCTCATGTCTTATAGAATTTGGGTTCAAATCAACCGGCGGCTCCATTGCTGTCAAGGCCAAAAGCTGAAGCATATGGTTTTGCACCATATCCCTCAATGCCCCCGCTTTATCATAATAATGGCCACGTTTTTCAATCCCTCCGGTCTGAGCCACAGTAATTTGTATATTATCTATATATTTATAGTTCCATAACGGCTCAAACAAAGAATTTGCAAAGCGAATAATCATAAGGTTCTGAAGCATTTCCTTACCCAGGTAATGATCGATCCGGAAAACATTTTCTTCATTTAGTACTTTTCGTACGGTAATATTAAGGTTCCTGGCTGTGGTTTCATCTTGCCCAAAAGGTTTTTCAATCGCAACCCTTTGCCAACCATGCCCGTTTTCTATTAAAGCATGTTCTGCCAGTTTGGTAACAATAGTTCCGAAAAATTCCGGTGAAACAGCTAAAAAGAAAACACGGTTGCCTCCTGTCCTGACAGTTTGCTCTATCTCTTTAAGATAAGCGCCAAGTCTCTCGAAAGATCCGCTTTCCAGCAAATCAAATTGCTGGAACCTGAACATATCCAGAAAACTGCCGCAAATATCTTTATTTACTTGCCTGGAGTATTTTTGTACAGACTCACAAATGATTTTCCTGTAATCATCAATATCGCTTATTCTCCTGCCCAGGCCCAAAACAACAAATGGCTCGGGCAGTTGTTTATGTAAATATAAATTATACAATGCCGGGTATAACTTCCGGCAAGACAAATCTCCAGTTGCGCCAAAAATAACCATAACACATGGCTCAAATTCAGTTGTAAAAATCTTTCCGGGCATTTTTCACCATCCTACTGCATTGATTTGATCCCAAAAGTATGAAAATCCCCTGGACTGTCAATCCGCCTGTAAGTATGTGCCCCAAAATAATCACGCTGGGCCTGAATTAAATTTACAGGCAGCCGTTCAGTCCGGTATGAATCAAAATAAGCTAATCCGGAACTAAAACCCGGAACCGGAATGTTCCGGCAGATTGCAGTGCAGGTTACCTTGCGCCAGGCCATCTCATGCAGGCTGAGTTTATCTTTAAAGTAATCATCCAACATCAGATTGGTTAAATTTTTATTCTTTTCATACGCCGTTATTATTTTCTCCAAAAGGCGTGCCCTGATAATGCATCCATTACTCCAAATTAACGCTATTTTTCCCAGATCGAGCTTCCAGTCATAATGGGCGGATGCCTGTTGAAGCATCGCAAACCCCTGGGCATATAAGCAAATTTTGGCCGCATATAATGCATTTTTTAAATCATCAAGGCTAATGTTAAAAGAAGGCTCCTGTTCTTTTACACTTGCAGCGAACTGGGCTGATGCTTTAACGCGTTCAGATTTAAGTGATGATATAAACCTGGCATATACCGCTTCGGTAATCGTAGGTACCGCTACCCCCAGATCAAGGGCCTGTTGAGAAGCCCATTTACCGGTGCCTTTTTGCCCTGCTGAATCAAGAATCATTTCAACCAGAGGCTTGCCGGTTATTTCGTCAATGTACTCAAGGATACTTGCCGTAATTTCAATAAGATAAGATGCCAGCTCGCCGGTATTCCAGTCTGAAAATACTTTGGCGGCATCAAATACATCCATATTGAAAACTTCTCGCAATATATGGTAGGTTTCCGCGATTAACTGCATATCTCCATATTCAATGCCATTATGAACCATCTTAACAAAATGGCCCGCACCATCCGTCCCTATATAAAAGCAGCACGGTTCGTTAGAATCCGTTTTTGCTGCAATGCTCAACAGGATATCCTTTATTTTCAACCATGCCTGTTTAGCCCCCCCAGGCATGATACTGGGCCCGTATCTGGCTCCCTGGGCACCACCGGAAATACCGGTTCCCATAAAATAAAGGCCTTTTTCTTTAAGCTCGGATTCTCTTCTTTTTGTATCTAAAAAAAATGAATTGCCGCCGTCAAGTATTATGTCTCCCTGCTCGAGGTATGGCATTAATTGTTCAATTACCGAGTCTACTGTATTGCCGGCTTTAACCATAAGAATTATTTTCCGGGGTTTGCTTAAAGACTCTGTAAAACTCTTGAGATCAAAGGCCGGTATAATATTTTTGTTTCCTTGAGCCAAGCCGTTGATAAAATCATATGTTTTTTCAGTAAGGATGGGCTTGATGATGATGTCATACGA
>CAYUXS010000038.1:4427-10409 GCA_964448915.1 uncultured Peptococcaceae bacterium | reverse complement strand
CAAAAAATTTTTACTAATTGATATTTTATATTTTTAAAAAAGAAACTGCAATTTTTTGGTTTGTTTTTGAGGTGGTTTGCCCCGTGGTTTTAATGATCGACAACTATGATTCATTTGTTTACAACCTGGTACAGTATTTAAGGCAAATGGGTGAACAAGTAATAGTTTACCGCAACGATCAGATAACCCCGGAACAAGTTGAGCATCTTAATCCCAGCCATATTGTCATTTCTCCCGGGCCTTGTACTCCGGATGAAGCAGGGGTTTCAAAAGACCTGATCCGTTCGTTTGCCGGGAGAATCCCCATAATGGGTGTTTGCCTGGGGCACCAGGCGATAGGGCAGGTTTTTGGGGGCAAAGTTGTTAGATCCGCCCGCCCGGTACATGGTAAAACTTCAACTATCAGGCATGACGGCCGCGGTGTTTATACCGGGTTGCCTGAGGTGCTGACAGTGGGCAGGTATCATTCTTTGGTAGTTTGCCCGGAATCAGTTCCTGATTGTTTGGAGGTTACTTCCTTAACCCCGGAAGGCGAAATAATGGGTTTAAGGCATCAAGAATACATGATTGAGGGTGTCCAATTTCACCCGGAATCCATATTGACGGAATATGGAAAAGAGATGCTGGCAAACTTTTTAAAAAACGGGAGACTGCCTGTATGAAACATTTCCTGTTTAAAGAACTGGATCTGGCTCCTGATGTTGTGTCCCTTTTTGAAAAAATAGTCCATTTGCCCGGCAGTATATTATTGGACAGCGGGAAAATTATGGAAAGATTGGCAAGGTATTCATTTATGTCAGCTGATCCTTTTATGATTATTACCTCGCGTGGAAAAACGGTTAGGATTGAGAGGACTAATGAGCCATGCCGGGTTGAGTACATACATGGTGAATTAATGGAAATCGCCAGGAGTTTCATGGAAAGGTACAGGATTAATGATGGCAGTTTACCGATCCCTTTTATAGGTGGGGCGGCTGGTTATTTTTCCTATGATCTGGGCAGGCAATTTGAATCTATACATAGTATTGCTGATAATGATCTTGACTTGCCCGATTGCTGGTTGGGTTTTTATGATGTTGTGGCAGCGGTAGATCATGTTGAGCGGAAGGTGTACCTTGCTTCTACGGGTTTTCCCAGTGAGGCTCCGGAAGAACGTAAGCATAGGGCTAAGCAAAGAATAAAATGGCTGGAAAAAATGCTGGCAGGGGTAAATGGTGCACCGGCTGTAAAAAGAGAATATCGTGATAAAGCCTGTGATACTGCAACGAGAAATAAAAAAATATTTTCCCACTTCAGTGAGAAAAGTTATTGTGAGGCAGTAAAGCGGGTAAAGGAATATATTGCTGCCGGGGATATATTTCAAGTCAACCTGTCGCAACGGTTTGAAATTCCTTTAACGGAAAAACCGTGGGCGATTTATAAGAGGCTGAGAGAAATAAACCCTGCACCCATGGCTTCATTTATTGATTGCGGTTTCTTGCAGGTGGTCTGCGCTTCCCCGGAAAGGTTTATGAAAGTTGCAGGAGGCTTTGTGGAAACAAGGCCGATTAAAGGCACCAGACCCAGAGGCAGGACTCCTTTGGAAGATCTGAAGCAGAGAGATGAATTATGGAACAGTGAGAAGGACCGGGCCGAACTGGTGATGATAGTAGACCTGGAAAGAAATGACCTGGGAAGGGTATGTATCCCGGGTTCAGTGCGTGTGCCTGAACTTTACCGGTTAGAGGAATACCCGACAGTATTTCATTTGGTATCAACAGTCCAAGGTGAACTGGAGCCCGGTTATGATATTTTTGATTTAATAGCCGCATCTTTTCCGGGTGGTTCGATAACAGGGGCACCAAAGAAAAGGGCTATGGAAATAATTGATGAGTTGGAGCCGGTTAGGCGGGGTGTTTATTGCGGTTCTATAGGTTATATAGGGTTTAATGGGGATGCCGACCTAAATATTGTTATCAGAACGCTCCTATTTACCGGGAATGCAATTTATCTGCACGTTGGCGGGGGTATTACCATTGATTCTGATCCCCGGGCGGAATACCAGGAAACTTTGGATAAGGCAAAAGCTTTATTGGCGTCACTGGGAATTAATTAATACAGGGGTTGGAAAATGTGGAAAGATTAGTATGTATAAACGGGGAATTTTTTCCGGCGCCGGAAGCTAAAATCCCGGTTTTTGACCAAGGGGTCCTTTATGGAGCAGGGCTTTTTGAGACCATTAAGGTGTCCGGTGGAAACCCGGTCAGGTCTGATTTGCACATATCCAGGCTTGAATCTTCGGCAGAAGCATTAGGCCTGGAACTGCCTTTTAAAAAAGAGGATATTTTGCAAATGCTTAAAAGTACGGCTGAGAACAATAATATGCCGGAAGGCGCCCTGCGTTTAACTTTAACCCGGGGCAGTGCCGGCTTTAAACCAGTGATGTTTATTACCGCCAGGGAACTTCCGTACTCAAAAGAAGCTTTTATTGAAGGTATTAAGGTGGGTTTTTCCTTTGTAAAGAGGAATAAAGATTCATTGCTCATCAGGCATAAGACATTAAATTATTTTGAAAATATCTTGGCCAAACAACATGCTTCCCAAAATGGTTGGGATGAAGCAATTATGTTGAATAATGAGGGTTTTGTTACCGAAGGCTCGGCCAGCAATATTTTTTAAAAATGGCTGGGTTATAACTCCAGGTATTGACTGCGGGCTTCTTCCGGGCATAATCCGGGGGTTGATTTTAAAGCATTGCAATTTGACCGGTGAACCCGCAGAAGAAAGAGCAGTCAAGCCTGATGAACTTTTATCGGCAGATGAAGTATTTATAACCAATTCTCTTATTGGAATTCTTCCGGTAGTCAGTGTTGATAATGTTTTAATCGGTGACGGCAAACCGGGGAGGATTACCAAAAAGATGATGTCTGCAGGTATATTTTAAATAATTTGCCAAATTGATATTGATTTATTATTAAAAATGTTATATATATGTGGTATGACGACTAGATGTCTACTAGGCGATTTAATGGGTAAAAAATTTTCAATACCAAGCATTCCTTTGTACCTTAGTGTAAAAAAGGTTTTACTGGAAGCAATTCATGCAGGAGACCTTGGTATTAATGGAAAGCTGCCTTCGGAAGAGATGCTGGCCAAGCAGTTTAATGTAAGCAGGGCCACCATTAGAAGTACCCTTCAATCCCTTGAGAAAGACGGTGTGGTCTCAAGGATTCACGGTGTGGGTACTTTTTTAAATTCTGAGACTCTGCAAGTTAAAATGCATATTGATGAAGCCAAAGGCTTCTTCCAGTTAATAAAGGACAGTGGACGCAAACCGTCAATATATGAAACCAAGGTAACCATGGTTGATATTGATAAAAGGCTGAGCAAATTATTGGGCATTCCCAGGACTGAGAAGGCAATGCTACTGGAACGCTTATTCCTGGGTGATGGTGAACCGGTAATATATGTGTTGGAATACATCCCCACATCTTCTTTAATTCAAATCCCACCAATAGAGGAAATTCCACAATCAATTTATGAATTTTCGGAAGTTTTTTGCCATGAACCCATTGATTACTCCATATCTGAGATCATCCCAGTAAAAGCAGACTCAACTTTAAAGAAGAAAATGATGCTGGATAAATATGAGATGTTTTTAAAATTGGAAGAGCTTCATTACGGAAAACAAAACCGGCCATTGATTTTTTCTGATGTGTATGTTAGGGACAGCATGATCAGGTTTAAAGTTTTGCGCAGGATGCATCACTTTTAGGTTGCAGCGATATTGTTTTTGGGGAGGTGATAAAAAGCAGCACTTTAATGCAGTTTGCATTTTTACAATTAAATAATTGAAAGGGAGTGAAAAACAAAATGTATGGCTTGGATTTTGCCGATATCCTGGCGTCTTTGGCAACCATAGCGGATGTTATTGGTGAAGGGTTTGTTGCTTTAACTTTGGGTTTTGCCGTTAAAGCAACGGGTTTAGGCTTTTTAGTCGGTGCACTGCTAGTCTTGTTGCTTAGATCAGTTGTTCCGATATCCTTTGAAGTGGAATCATTAACTATTGTTTCCAGGTTGGCAAATCGCGAATGGAAAATCATGTGCCAGATTGTATTGACTGCAGGTATTTTGGGGGCAATTTTAGGAATTACAGGTATTTATAGTAATATCGTTAGCTTTATAGAAGGCCCGATTTTATTCGGAATGATGACAGGTGTAGGAGTTATCCTTAGTTTTGTGGCTATTGATTTATTTAAAGAAGATAAAATTGTTGGTGGCGTATCAATCGGATCTGCAATTATAACATTCTTTCTCTTCAGCAATAACCCGAATAACCTGATTTATGCTTTAACCGTCAGTGTTATTGCAGGTATTATAACATCCAGGTTTGTTCAATTTAAGCCTATTGAAGTAAATTTGGAGCGGGAAAGGGTTAAGTTAATACCACTTGAAGGATTTAAATTCTTGAAAGATATTACGGTGATAAGAGGTGCGTTGGCACTACTGGCTCTAAGGACCGGAACCAGCATTGCATATTCGGGAATTGATGGTTCAATGGCCAATGTCACACCGAATGTTGATCATACCAACATAATCGCCGGTATTGGCGGTGCGGTTTCAGCCCTCTTTGGCGGTGCTCCCGTGGAACCCATTATTTCAGGCACTGCGGCAGCTACACACCCGGTATCATCTGCAGCTATTATGATGGTGATTGTTGGTATTATTCTATTGTTGGGGTTTTTCCCGAAATTGGCCAGGTATATTCCAGTTTCAGCAGTATCAGGGTTCTTGTTTATACTTGGAGCAGTTTTGGCTATTCCGGACAATATCAGTGGAGTAATCACCCCGGAGGATCCTTTTAGCGGTCCTATTACGGTTGTTGTTACAGCGGCTACATTTGACCCCTTCCTTGGCATGGTGGCGGGAATAGTTGTCAGGTTGTTCAGCGGCTTGTTGGCAGGTATATTCTAAATCCAAATGAAATGGGGGATAAAAATGATTCATGGAAAAGCTGCTTTATTGGTAATTGACATCCAGCATGACTTCATTGATGACAATGCACCGGTGCATTGTGTAGGCGGGAAGGCAATGCTGCCAAAGGTAAAAACCTTGATTGAGGCATGTAGGGATGCCGGTATCCCTGTGGTATACACCCAGGAGGTTCACCGTCCCAGCGGTATCGATATGGGCCGGGAATTGGACGGAAATGAACCGGACCACTGCCTGATAGGTACACGGGGAGTAGAAATCATGGAAGAAATAGCTCCCCTGCCTGATGACATTGTTGTGACAAAGGCTCGCTATAATGCCTTTTTAGGCACTGACCTGGAATTTGTCCTTAACGGCCTCAAGGTATTGCCAAACGATACTTTGATAATTTGTGGAGACGCAACAAATGTCTGTGTGCATTATACCAGTGCGGAAGCCCACCAGCGTGATTACAGGCTAAAAGTAGTGGAAGATTGTTGCGCCGGGAGCAGTTGGGAGGCCCATGAAGCTGCATTAACACAGATTGACTATCTACAAAACGGAGCCCGGGTTTCTTTGGAAGAAATACTGAAGGATATTGCTGAATATAAGGAAAGGCAAAGATAATATCCCATACTTTAATTAACATGGCTGTCCGTAATCCGGACAGCCTTTTTTCAGATATCAAATTCCCTTGAATGTCCTGCCAGGTCCATTGCACCTAAAATGATATGGGCAAGGCCAAACCCGGTTATGCCCCAACCCAAGGATGGGTTTTTGCCCTTTATAGCCAAGCCTGCCGCTGTTACCGCAGTACCTAAGATAGTAGGAATCATCCCTTCACGTGGCATAATAATCACTCCTTTTTATTGTTATTGATTAGTTTTAGATTCCAAGCTTTTTTTATGTGATATACTTTTTGGCAAAAAAGAGTAATGCATAATCTTAATATAGCTTTGTGTGTTACAATAATATTGATCATTAAAAGCTAATCAAATAATTAGGGGTGTGAATATATGGATCGCGAACTGA
>CAYUXS010000038.1:0-4417 GCA_964448915.1 uncultured Peptococcaceae bacterium | reverse complement strand
TGGCGGCAATAGCAGCTTCAAAGTGGATGGGACGTGGCTGTAAGCATGAAGCTGACGAGGCAGCTACAAATGCCATGCGGGCCATGTTCGATACAGTCGCTATAAATGGCACGGTGGTAATCGGAGAAGGAGAAATGGATGAGGCACCTATGCTTTATATAGGTGAAAAAGTAGGCAATGCGTCTGCTCCCGAAGTTGATGTGGCTGTGGATCCTTTGGAAGGCACCAACATTTTGGCAAAAGGGCTGCCAAATGCCCTGTCAGTAGTAGCCATTGCTGACAAAGGAAACCTGCTTAATGCACCGGATATGTATATGCAAAAGATTGCAGTAGGACCCCGGGCAGCAGGAAAAATACACCTGGATGATCCGGTGGAGAAAACCTTGGAAATAGTGGCTAAATCCAATAATAAGCGTATTTCCGAGTGTACGGTAATGATTTTAGACAGGGAAAGGCACAAACCTATTATAGAAGCGGTAAGAAAGGCCGGAGCCAGGGTAAGGCTTATTGGCGACGGGATGTAGGTTCCGCTATTTATACTGCTATTCCGGATACCGGGGTAGATTTATGTATAGGCATTGGAGGCGCGCCCGAAGGGGTTATCGCAGCGGCTGCACTTAAGTGTCTGGGTGGTGAAATGCAGGCCCGGCTTTGGCCTGAGGACGATGAGGACAGGGCCCGTTGTGCCAAGATGGGTATTACAGATATAAACAAGATACTTTATATGGATGATATGGTTAAAGGAGACGATGCTATTTTTGCGGCAACCGGAGTAACCGATGGGGAATTGCTTAAGGGAGTCCGGATGCTGGGAGGGGATATGGCAGAAACCCACTCCCTGGTGATGCGTTACAAGAACAGGACGATCAGGTGGATAAGAGCTTTGCATAACTTGTCCTGTAAAGCCAATTTAGTTTCCGCCATCAAAGAAATAAATAGTTAGCGTCCAGTTGACAGCCATTGCCACCAGTGAAAATACATTTGTATGCTATATAGTCTTATGTGTTACTATATAAAAATAAGTTTTGGGAGATTGTAACTTAAAGTCAATCTCCCTTTTTACCGGCTGCGGCTTTTAAAAGGGGAGGATAACAATCCCTGTAAAAAAATATAATTCATAACAGCTAACAATTGTTGACAGTCCGGCAAAATGAAAAAGCTCTTGACAATTCTGTGTAAGGAATAATATACTTATACCCAGTTACTTTAATTAGTTAAATAGATAACATAGTATTATAATAAAGAGCGGGGTGTTAGATATCATGGCGGTATTAAGGCTTGGTTTGCCAAAAGGAAGCTTACAGGAATCAACTTTTCAACTATTTAAGAGGGCCGGTTTTAATATAACCCTTCGCAACAGGTCGTACTTTCCAACTGTTGATGATCCCGAACTTGAGATAGTACTGATGCGTGCTCAGGAAATTCCACGCTATGTCAATGAAGGGGTATTGGATGCAGGCCTTTCAGGTTACGACTGGATTATGGAAAATGAAGCTGATGTAGTGGAAGTAGCGGATCTGGTCTATTCAAAACAAACTACCAACCCTATAAGATTGGTACTGGCCGTTGCCAATGAGAGCAACTTTCATTCGGTGAAAGATTTGGAAGGAAAAAGAATAGCAACTGAGTTGGTAAATGTAACAAAAAATTACTTAAAAAAACATGGTGTCAATGCAACTGTTGAATATTCTTACGGGGCAACCGAAGTAAAAGTTCCCACCCTGGTGGATGCCATTGCAGACATTACTGAGACCGGCAGTTCATTAAAAGCCAATAACCTTAGAATAATCGCCACCATTTTGGAGTCTACTACTAAACTCCATGCCAATAACGACTCATGGAATGATCCATGGAAGCGTGAAAAATTGCAGAACCTGGCAGTTCTTCTTCAGGGGGCATTAAGGGCGGACTCAAAGGTGGGACTAAAAATGAATGTCCCAAAGGATAAGCTGGACAGCGTGCTGGCGGTTTTACCGGCAATGAAACACCCTACAATATCAAACCTTTACAATAGTGGTTGGGTGGCGGTGGAAGTCGTTTTAGATGAGAAACAGGTAAGGGAACTGGTACCGCCATTGCTTCAGATTGGAGCCCAAGATATTATCGAATATCCTTTAAACAAAGTAATTCCATAAACAAGTGACTTCTTGTTGCCGTTTTAAAAAGCTGATGGTTAAATACAGTCAGCTTTTTTATTTTGTTATATAATTCTAAAGGATATATTAATATAATGGGTAATATATAAACAAAATAATCTAAGAAGTAAAAATATAGATAAAGAGAGGTTTTTTTATTGATTCCATTAAGGGACAGCGTTAGACCAAGAAAAAAGCCTTTTGTTAACTGGATTATTATAGCCATTAATTTGTATGTATTTTTTAGGGAGGCAATGCTGCCCCAGGACATGCTTGACCAGGTTTTTTACGGTTTAGGGTTAATCCCGTCCAATATAGTTCAAATATTTTCTTCAGGCGATATCTGGCAACCTGAATTAATAACTTTTATTACAGCTATGTTCCTGCACGGCGGATGGCTTCATGTGCTTGGCAATATGCTTTTTCTCTGGGTTTTCGGGGATAATGTCGAGGACCGGTTAGGGCATCTGAGATATTTGTTTTTTTATTTGTCAGTTGGAGTAGCAGCGGCCATTGCCCATATCTGGACAGATCCTTTTTCAAGCATTCCGGTTGTAGGAGCCAGCGGCGCTGTAGCCGGTATTTTGGGTGCTTATCTGATAACCTTCCCCAGGGCCAGAGTATTGGCCTTGGTACCGGTCATATTTTTCTTTACTATAACTGAGATTCCAGCAGTTATTTTTCTTGTTTTATGGTTTATATTGCAATTATTCAGCGGTGTGGCCTCATTGGGGGGCGGTGTCAGTTCAGTGGCCTGGTGGGCTCATATAGGCGGTTTTTTAGCGGGTGCTTTATTAATAAAGCTTATTGCTCCCAAACGAGATGATTGGTTCCGCTCATAATAACAATAAATGGGACGGGTATCATTTATCTACCTGCCCCATTTATTGTTTAATGTTGTTAACCAAATATATCAATTTGTTATCCCTCCCAAGGCAGCTCATGAATTCCGCGTAATATAACAGTTAATCAGGGTGGTTAACAACATGCTCGTCAAAGTTTTCTTCAGGCAGAATTTTTTCCAGGCCAATATCCCGGAGGATTTCGTCAATAAGATCTTTTGTCATTATGTAACCTCCTAACCTTGATATTTATATTATTTATATGGAGTATTATTATTGTTTGTTATTATATATTTATTTTCACTTGGGATGAAAAAAATTTTCCAAAAGCCTTGCTTTTTGTTATCGGCAATAGTATATTACTATTTAAATTAAATATGACCTCTAAATTCTGTGAAGGGGAAAAGTAGGTTGGAAACAGCCCTACAGGGAGAAGACGCCGGTATGAAAACCGACTGGAAGCGTTTTTAGGGAATGCCTGACTGAAGTTCTCCCCGGAGAAGCAGGCTGAAGCTTTATTTAAGTGAGTAGGCTGTGCCGTTTTTCCTACGTTAAAGGGAAGGGGTATCGGATTTATTCCCGTACTCTTGAGTGGGTGCCTGATTAACTTGGGTGATGAGGCATCAAGTAGGGTGGTAACACGGAAAATGGGCTTTCCGTCCCTAAATAATAGGGGCAGAAAGCCTTATTGGTTACCGGGGAATAAAAACCTGTACCTTTTGAGTGGGCCTTAAAGGCCAAACTGGGTGGTACCACGGAAGCCTGCTGCTTTCGTCCTAGAGACGGCAGCAGGTTATTTTATTATAGGAGGTGGGTTAATTGAATGAAGGTGACGGCTTTTTTAATTGTTTTGGGAATTGTATTATAATAACCCACTATTGGAAGAAACTTAGGTAGAGGAGGTATCCGGGAAGATAATTAATCCCGGTAAATGAAATGATTATTATTATGGACATTAAAAGTTCCCAGCAGCAGGTTGATCAGGTGGTAGAAAAATTAGAAACCTCAGGGTTTCAAGCTCACTTGATTTTTGGAGTTAAGAGAATAGTAATTGGTGCGGTGGGAGATAGAGGGGCAATTAATTCTCTCGGTTTGGAAGGTATGCCGGGAGTAGTTGGCGTAGTCCCGATTATGCGGCCCTATAAGCTGGTCAGCAAGCTGTTGGCGGTACGTCTGCTGTAAAAGTAGGTAATGTATCGATAGGAGGTTCCAGGGTTGTTTTGATAGCCGGTCCATGTGCAGTCGAGTCTGAAGATCAGGTTTATGATGCAGCCGAGGCAGTAAGCAAAAATGGTGCAAGCATTTTAAGGGGAGGGGCCTTTAAACCCAGAACCTCGCCATACAGCTTCCAGGGGCTTGAGGAGAAAGGGCTGAAAATTCTGGCCAATGCAGCCAAGGAATATGGGTTGGCTACTGTAACAGAGGTTGTTGATTTGCCAA
>CAYUXS010000037.1:5733-10551 GCA_964448915.1 uncultured Peptococcaceae bacterium | reverse complement strand
ATGGATGCCAAAGTAGACGGCTGGGTAGTTACTCCCAGGCATGGCAAGCCGGTAGAAATATCAGCCCTTTGGTATAATGCACTTAAGGTTTTGGAGCACCTTGCGGGGATGGCAGGTGAGAGTTTTGCTTATCCCGGGTTGCCGGATAAAGTAAAGCAAAACTTTGAAAAAAAATTCTGGTATGACGAGGGTGGTTACTGGTACGATGTTATTAACGGGCAAGAGAAGGATAAAAGGCTGAGGCCGAACCAGGTTATAGCAATGTGTTTGCCTTTTTCGCCGGCCCCCCATGATAAGTGCAGGCTGGCCATAAGCCGGGTATGGCAGGAATTATATGCCTCTTATGGCTTGCGCAGCTTATCTTTTAATCATCCGGATTACCATACCGGGGTGATCGCCTTAACAGGGACGGCGCATATCACCAGGGGACCGTTTGGAGCTGGTTAATAGGACCTTTTATTACTGCTTACCGTCGTGCTTACTGTTATTCCGAGGCAAGCAGGGAACAAGCCCGGTTATTTATTAATCCTTTCCGGGATCATTTAATTTCGGTGGGATAGGTTACATATCTGAAATCTTTGATGGTGATGAACCGGTACTGCCCCGGGGCGCAATCGCCCAGGCTTGGGGGGTGGCGGAGGTTCTTCGCGCATATGTGGAAGATGTTTTAGATATCAGGCCAAATCAGTTAAAAATAGATACCTGTGATAAAAGAAAGGAGGATTAATGCTTTGAAACGATTAGTAATAGTGACGGGTTTATCCGGGGCGGGCAAGACCCAGGCTGTAAGGAGCCTTGAAGATTTAGGTTTTTTTTGTGTAGATAATTTGCCACCGGCATTAATCCCAAAATTTGTTGAGATCTGTACTGAATCAAAAAAGGACATTGACAATATTGCTATTGTTGTTGATATAAGAGGCGGGGAGTTTTTTAATGCAGTGTCGGAAGTCCTTATGCAACTGGATAACATGTCGGTTAAATATGAAATATTATTCCTGGAGGCATCCAGGGAAACATTAATCCGGCGCTTTAAGGAAACCCGGCGCCTACACCCCTTGGGGGTAGACGGGGATGTCTTGCATTGGATAGACGAAGAGAGGAACAGGCTCCAGGATATAAGGGGCAAAGCACATATAATTATAGATACCTCAAATCTTAGTAACAACCAGCTTCGTGAAGAAATAAACAATTATTTCGGGGACAGCTCAAATATTCCTAAAATAGCAATTATAGTTGTCTCCTTCGGTTATAAATACGGGTTGCCAATGGACAGCGATTTGGTTTTTGATGTCAGGTTTATGCCAAACCCCCACTATGACCCTGTTTTGGGTAAAATGACCGGGAATGACAGTGAAGTTCAAAATTTTGTCTTAAACTCAATGGAGTCTTTAGAGTTTGTAGTAAAGTTCTTTGATTTTGTTGAATTTTTAATTCCCCAATATATTAAAGAGGGAAAAACGTCTCTTACCATAGCTGTTGGTTGTACCGGGGGCATGCACCGTTCGGTGGTAATAGCCAACAAATTGTCTAATCATTTAAAAGACAAAGGATACAATGCCAGGGCCAAGCACAGGGATATTTTGCGTGGAGCGGGGTCTTAATATGAATCATTTTAAATGGTTATATCCGGGGCTAAAAGTAAAGCGCTGGCTGCTAATGGTTGTCTTGGGTGTTTTTATTGGAGGGGCAGGGCTTGCCTTGATTGTGGCAAACCTCCTTCCTTTGAATCAATATATGTTGTTGCGATGGGGGGAGATTGTATTTGGCAATTTTTCCCGTTACCCAGGTGCCGTTGTGTTGTTGGTTGTAGGTGTTGTAATTATATTTTATGGCCTGGACAAGGCCTTTAGGTCTATTGTAGTTACTTTGGCGCCTGAAGATCATGGCCGTTTGGTGGAAGTCCTTTATACCCGCAGGTACCTTAACAGGGGTCCCAAGATAGTGGTGATTGGCGGCGGGACAGGCTTGTCGGTGCTTTTAAGAGGACTTAAAAAATACACATGCAATATTACCGCCATTGTATCTGTTGCGGATGACGGGGGCAGTTCCGGACGGTTAAGAGACGATCTGGGCATACTCCCCCCGGGCGATATCAGGAATTGCTTGGTGGCTCTTGCAGACAAGGAATCTTTAATGGAGGAGCTCTTCCAGTACAGGTTTCCGGTAGGGGAGTTGGCCGGGCATAGCCTTGGGAATTTGCTTATTGCAGCTACCAATGATTTAGCCGGGGGCTTTAACCAAGCCATCCGGGTAATGAGCAAGGTGCTGGCTGTAAGAGGCAAGGTGCTTCCTGCTACTCTTGAAAATGTATCACTTGGGGCCGAGTATATAGACGGCAATATTGTTTTCGGCGAGTCAAATATACCCAAATACGGCAAGCCAATTAAGAGGATTTTTTTGGAACCTAAAAATTGCATGCCCATGGATGAGGCACTGGAAGCAATTGCCGAAGCAGATTCAATAGTTCTCGGACCCGGAAGCTTATATACCAGTATACTTCCCAGTTTAATGGTTTCCGGGCTGGCCCAGGCAATTAAGAGCTCGGCAGCAATAAAAATTTATGTTTGTAATGTTATGACCCAGGCTGGGGAAACTGAAGGTTATACAGCCAGCCAGCATGTCAAAGCTATTTTGGAGCATGTCGGCAGGGTCATTGATTATGTTTTAATAAACCGTAAAGATATACCAAAGGCTGTTTTGGAGCGTTATGCCAAAGAGCGTTCCAGACCGGTGATAAATGACTTAAAGGAAATTGAAAAAGAGGGTATTATACCTGTAGCTGATTACCTGCTGGCTGGAGGAAATGTAGTAAGGCATGATCCCGATATTTTGGCCAGCCAGATTTTCAAGTTAATCTTAAAAGGCAGGAGAGATCAGAGGAACATTTGTTAACAGCTATGCCGGGAGTTGTTGCTATTGCAATCATTATCATTTTCAGCTCAAACAAAAAATGAATTAGCCCGCAGGGTTAGCAAGAAGAGTTGTTGTAAGCTGGCAGAGCTTTCATCACTTTTCAGAATGGACGGCAGTATACAGATCAGCGGCTCGGGCCTGTCCGTCAATATTGTCAATGAGAATGCCGCAGTAGCCAGGAAAATTTTTTCTTTAATCAGGGAAATATTCGATATCCAACCACAGGTTATAGTACAGAAAAAAAGCAAGCTTAAGAAAAACAATATTTATATGGTAAGGGTGCCTCCTGGCAATGTGACTAAAAAAATACTGTATACCTTGGGGCTGATGGACGAAAACGGGCAGCTGCTGGAAAAAGTTAAAAAGGATTTCCTCAGGCGGGAGTGTTGCCGGAGGGCTTATTTGAGAGGGGCTTTTTTGGGCGGCGGCTCGGTTAACAGGCCGGGTGCAACTTACCACCTGGAGATTATTACTACTAATGAAAGCTATGCCAAGGAAATAAAGAGCCTTTTCAAGCGCTTTAAACTTGAAGCAAAAATAAGCCTCCGCAAGAACTGGTATGTTGTTTACCTTAAAGAGAGTGAACAGATCATAGCTTGCCTTAATTATATGGGAGCTTACGAAGCTTTGTTGGCCTTTGAAAATAAGAGGATTTTAAAGGATATGAAAAACCGGGTCAACCGGCTGGTAAATTGTGAGACGGCCAATTTAAATAAAACTGTAAATGCTTCAGTCCAGCAACTTGAGAATATACGCTATATTAAAGAGACAATAGGGTTGAACAAGCTTTCCCTGCCATTGCAGCAAGTGGCAGAGGCCAGGATTAATAACCCCGATGCAAGTTTTAGGGAATTGGGGGAAATGCTTTACCCAAAGGTAAGCAAATCGGGGGTTAGCCACCGCCTGAAAAAAATTGAGGAAATTGCACAGAGCATAAAAGAAGAAAGCCTTAAATAATGGTTACAGGATTAAGGGTGTTATTAAATGTCTGAAGGCAGAAGGCTGGAAATTCACAAAGTCCCGCCCGGGAACAACTCACTGCGCCATTGGTATAAGGCAGTAAACCCTGTCAGGGTTATGGTTAATTTTATAGTTATCTACCTGTGCAAATACCTGCCATTTCTGCCGGTAAAAAACTGGCTGTACCGGAGGATAGGTGTGAAAGTTGGCAGGGGTGTATCCTTTGCTTTAGCCGCTACAATTGATGTTTTTTACCCTCAACTGATTACAATTGGCGATAACAGCATCCTGGGATATAACTGCACTGTCCTTTGCCATGAGTTTTTGATAGATGAATACCGGACCGGTGAAGTTATAATCGGCAAAAATGTAATGATAGGAGCCAACAGCACTATCCTTCCCGGTGTGTGTATCGGTGACGGGGCATTAATTGGCGCAGGTGCGTTGGTGTGCAGGGATGTGCCACCGGGGGTAATGGTGGCAGGGGTGCCTGCCAGGATTGTGCCTAACGGTTCAAATTCTTGTTAAATATGGTGTAAAGTAATGAATTGGTTTACCGGTCATTTACGAATGTTTATTAAATACCCCTGGCAGGCCGGGTATATCCTTATACTGTTGCCGGTTAATGCCTTGGGCTCTATTTATGGCTACTATTGGTACTATGGACAGCTCATCAATACAAATAAATTGTTATGGCTTTTTGTGCCGGACAGCCCTTTGGCCACTACGCTTTTTGCATTAGTGCTGTTGCTTTGGCTGTTGGGGTGCCGCAATACCCTGCTGATCCTTATTGCTCTAACAGCAAATATAAAGTATGGGCTGTGGGCTGTAATAACGATCAGTGATTTTTGGATCAAAGGCGGTATGGTAAAGTTGCCGGAGTTGATGCTCTGGTTTTCTCATTTGGGAATGGCTGCCCAAGGCGCAATATATTTAAGGGCTTAT
>CAYUXS010000037.1:0-5723 GCA_964448915.1 uncultured Peptococcaceae bacterium | reverse complement strand
TTATTTCCCTCTTGTTAAAAAAAACAGCGGCAGGCTGCTGTTGGTTTTGTTTGTTTGGATGTTGCTTAATGACTTTCTGGATTATTACTTGGGTATATACCCCTATCTCTACTATGCAGGCCAGGAAATAATCGGCAAGCAATTTGCTGTGGGCCTGTCTCTTTTACTAGTAATGCTATGTGGTTTGTTTTTCAAAAAGGGAAAAAATACTTTTCTTTAGTATGACATTATTAGATAATTTACTGGTGGAAAATGTTTAATATTTTGTATACAATGAGCAGGAATTATTTAATTAGTATAGAATAGAATGTCATAAATGCTTAATTTAGCTTAACTGTAACATACTAATTCGAGAGCAGGTGCAATATAATGGCTGTCCGTATAGGTATTAACGGTTTTGGAAGAATCGGGCGCAATATCATGCGTATTGCTTTAGAGCGCCCGGGTGTTGAAATAGTGGCGGTAAACCATAAATCAAGGCGTTTGCCGGTTGATGAAAAGTTTGTCCCCACATTGGCCCATATGTTGAAGTATGACAGTGTCCATGGCAACTTAAAAAATGATATAAAGGCTTCAGGCGAATATATACAAGTAGATGACAAAAAGATTAAAGTTTTGGCTGAACGGGATCCGTCGGCATTACCCTGGGCTGAGCTCGGGGTGGATGTGGTAGTGGAGTCTACAGGCGTTTTCAATAAACCCGAGGATGCAGCTATGCACTTAAAGGCAGGGGCAAAGAGGGTAATTATTTCAGCTCCTGCAAAAGGAGAAGCTTTTACTACAGTTTTTGGGGTTAACCATGAACAGTATGACCCCGCCGTTCACCATGTTGTTTCCAATGCTTCCTGCACAACCAATTGCCTTGCTCCGGTGGCCAAGGTAATTAATGAGGAATTTGGCATTGTAAAAGGTTTGATGACAACAGTCCATGCAGTAACCAATGATCAGCAAATTCTAGATATGCCCCACCGTGATATGAGAAGGGCCCGTTCCGGCATGAACAGCATAATTCCAACCACCACCGGCGCCGCCAAGGCGGTTGCTTTAGTCCTGCCTGAATTAAAAGGCAAACTAAATGGTTTTGCCATGAGGGTACCTACCGTTAATGTCAGTGTTGTAGACTTGGTAGTTCAAACCGAGAAAAAAGTGACTGTAGAAGCAGTAAACGCAGTTTTAAAGAATGCTTCTGAAAATGCCCTGAAGGGTATTTTGGAGTATTGCGAACTGCCTTTGGTATCGATAGACTTTAACGGCAATCCTCACTCTTCGATTGTGGATGCCCTGTCGACCATGGTTATTGGAGATGATATGGTCAAATTGATAGCCTGGTATGATAATGAGTGGGGATATTCCTGCAGGATTATTGACCTGATCGAATACATGGTATCAAGAGGTTTGTAGCAAAATATTACTGAGGCCTTGTCAAAAAATCCAGATCGGTAATAACAGGCCGGTCTGGATTTTTAAGTGGTTATCATGTAACAGGGAGGGTTTGTTATAAAGAAGAAAACTGTTCGGGATGTTGATGTAAAAGGGAAACGTGTACTCGTCAGGGTTGATTTTAATGTTCCTTTAGACAGTTCGGGAAATGTTGCCGATGATACAAGGATAAAGGCGGCATTGCCTACTATCCGGTATTTAATTGAAAACAATGCCCGGGTAATACTGGTTTCACACCTTGGACGGCCAAAAGGAAATGTTGATGAGCGATATAGCCTTAAGCCTGTGGCCCGCAGGCTGCAGGAACTGTTGGGCCAACCGGTAACCATGGTAGATGAAGCTGTGGGTGATATACCTCTGCAAGCAGTGTCATGCTTGGCAGAAGGGCAGGTTATGCTCTTGGAAAATGTTCGTTTTAACATTGAAGAGCAAAAAAATGATGAGAGATTTGCCCGTTCCCTGGCTGAACTGGCGGATATTTTCGTCAATGATGCCTTCGGTACAGCTCACCGGGCACATGCCTCAACTGAGGGGGTAGCTCGTATAATCCCTGGTGTTGCCGGGTTTTTAATGGAAAAAGAAATTGAAATGCTCAGTAAAACTTTGGAAAACCCCCAGCGCCCATATGTTGCCATTATTGGTGGTGTCAAAGTTTCAGATAAAATTGGAGTAATAGCTAACTTGCTGAATATTGTCGATACCCTTATTATTGGAGGGGGTATGGCCAATACATTTCTTAAAGCCAAAGGTTTTGAGATGGGCAGGTCCATTTTGGAGGGGGATAAAGTTGACCAGGCCAGGGAGTTAATGGATAAAGCAAAGTCTGCCGGGGTAAATTTTTTACTTCCGGTGGATCTTGTGGTTTCCAAAGAAGCCGATCCTGATGCGGAAAGGCGGGTTGTCAAGGTGGAAGAGGTGCCAAATGATTGGATGGCACTGGATATAGGCACTGAAACAGTCAAGCTGTTTAGTGAGGCAATTAAAACTGCCAAAACTGTAGTTTGGAATGGCCCCATGGGTGTATTTGAGATGCCGCCTTTTGCTGAAGGGACTTTTGGTGTGGCTAGAGCAGTGGCTGAAAGTGAAGCGGTTTCAATAGTCGGTGGCGGTGATTCGGCGGCTGCAGTAGAAAAAGCAGGTGTGGCGGGCAGCATAAGCCATATCTCTACCGGGGGCGGCGCCTCACTTGAGTTCTTGGAGGGAAAGCAATTACCCGGGGTAGTGGCATTGCAGGATAAATAAAGACACTGGAAATTAGGTTATAAGTTTTAAGTTGTAGGCAGCACATTAATTGTTAAGTCATGAGAGGGGTATTAGGGATAATCCTTTGGGGCAGCGACCAGCTTTTTTGCTGGTTGGCATTCCTGGCCGGTCGGCAGAAGGTGGAAAGAAACCTAAAACTTATTACTTATAACTGCTCTTTAAGGAGGCAGCATAAAAATATGCGTATTCCTATTATTGCAGGCAATTGGAAAATGTATAAGACTATCGGCCAGGCAATCCAGTTTGCCAAAGATTTAAGGGATATGGAACTGCCCGGGGGGTGTAAAGTAATAATTTGCCCGCCGGCAACGGCGTTATATCCCGTTTACAATATTATTAAAGGCACTTTTGTAGGATTGGGCGCTCAAAACATGTATTACGCCGCAGAAGGAGCTTATACCGGTGAGGTTTCACCGGTTATGCTCAGGGATGCCGGGTGTGATTACGTGATACTGGGCCACTCGGAAAGAAGGCAGTATTTTGGTGAAACCGATAGGTCTGTCAGCCTTAAGGCGGCAGCAGCGTTGGAAAACGGGTTAATTCCTATTATATGTGTCGGCGAAACACTTGAAGAAAGGGAATCCGGGGATACCGGAAAGGTGGTATCCGAGCAGTTGGAAGGCTCCTTGCAGGGCTTAACCCCGGTTCAGGCGGCAAAAGTGATTATAGCCTATGAGCCGGTTTGGGCTATTGGGACCGGGAAAACTGCTTCAGCCGGTGATGCACAGCAGGTTAACGGCCTTATCAGGGACTTTTTAACTGAAAAATTCGGTGCTGAAATTGCGCAGGAAGTGCCAGTTCTATATGGAGGCAGTGTTAAACCTGACAATATCAGCAGCCTTATGGCCCAACCGGATATTGACGGTGCTTTGGTAGGAGGGGCCAGCCTGGATGTCGAGAGCTTTGCAGCCATTATAAAGGCAGCTGTAAAAAACCTTTAATCCAAGTCTTAATTTATTGGGTTAAGGGTAGTATTATAGTTTTAAACTTAGAACGTAAAACGTATTAACCTATTACCAGGTTTTCTATGGAGGAATACTACTTGACTAAATTAAACGGCCCCTTGGCATTAATTATCCTTGACGGCTGGGGAATGTGCAGCAATGTTAAGGGAAATGCCATTATGAATGCGCGAACACCAAATATGAATAAATTTTTCAATCTATATCCACATACTGAACTTAGCTGTTCCGGTGAGGATGTAGGTCTCCCGGCTGGACAAATGGGCAACTCTGAGGTTGGGCACTTAAATATCGGGGCAGGCCGGGTGGTTTACCAGGAGTTGACTCGTATTTCTAAAGCAGTAAAAGACGGGGATTTTTTTAATAATGCTGTGTTGTTGAAGGCTTTGGAACATAGCCTCGAAAACAACAGCAGTTTGCATTTGATTGGATTGTTGTCGGACGGGGGGGTTCACAGCCATATTGAACACCTCTTTGCCCTGTTGGAATTAGCCGGCCGGTATAATTTAAAAAAGGTATTCGTCCATTGTTTTCTAGACGGGCGGGATGTCCCTCCCGATAATGCTTTACAATATATAAAACAATTGGAAGATAAAATAAATGAAATTGGAACAGGCAAAATAGCCACAGTTATGGGCCGTTATTACGCTATGGACCGGGACCGGCGCTGGGAGCGGACTCACTTGGCTTATCAAGCAATGGTAGAAGGAAAAGGCCTGCAAACAAACAGTGCCGGGGCTGCCGTTATTGATTCCTATCAACGGGGTGAGTATGATGAGTTTGTCCGGCCCACTGTAGTACTGGATGAATCCGGCAATCCAACCGGGGTTATTAAGGACGGGGATTCGGTAATATTCTTTAATTTTAGGCCGGACCGGGCCAGGCAAATAACTAGGGCTTTTGTAGACAGGGAGTTTACCGGTTTTGCCAGGAATGGCAGGCTGGAGAACCTGTATTTTGTCTGTATGGCCCAGTATGATCGGGAAATCGAAGCACCGGTGGCATTTATGCCACAGGTTTTAAAAAATACATTGGGCGAGGTTCTTAGCAAAAAAGGGATCAAACAATTGCGCCTGGCTGAAACGGAAAAGTATGCGCATGTCACTTTCTTTTTTAATGGTGGGGTAGAAGCCCCCAATCCCGGGGAAGAAAGAATTCTGGTACCTTCCCCCAAAGTGGCAACTTATGATCAAAAACCCGAAATGAGTGCCAATGAGGTTACTGAAGAGTTTATTGAGCAGCTTGAAAAAAACCATTTTAAAGTAATAATTTTGAATTTTGCCAATCCGGATATGGTTGGCCACACTGGGGATATGCAGGCCACGATAAAAGCTATAGAAACTGTGGATCAATGTCTTGGCAGGATTGTTGAAAGGATGCTGGAAAAAGACGGGGTGGTTCTTATTACGGCGGATCATGGCAATGCGGAATGCATGAAAGATGAAATGGGTAATTCAGTTACCGCCCACACTACATCCCCGGTTCCATTTATATTGATTGGAGAGAAGTATAAAAACTTAAGCTTAAAAAAAGGAAGGCTTGAGGATGTAGCGCCTACAGTACTGGAGTTATTAGGTTTGGAGAAACCTGCGGAAATGACCGGGAACTCTTTAATACTTGGCAACTGAACCTATTATACTTAAGGAGGAGCTTATATATGTCATCTAATATTTTGGATATTTATGCACGGGAAATACTCGATTCACGAGGAAATCCCACTATTGAAGTAGATGTTGTCCTGGAAGACGGTACCCTGGGGCGGGCTGCAGTTCCATCCGGCGCTTCTACCGGGGCATATGAAGCAGTAGAACTGAGAGACGGAGAAGAAAGCCGGTATTTGGGAAAAGGAGTTCTCCAGGCAGTAGACAATGTCAACAGCACTATCGCCCCGGAGCTTCTTGGCTATGATGCGCTGGAACAGGTTGTTCTAGACAATGCTTTGATTGAGCTGGATGGGACTCATAATAAAGGGAAGCTAGGGGCCAACGCTATCCTAGGTGTATCATTGGCTTGTGCCAAGGCTGCTGCCGCTTATTTGGGATTGCCGCTCTACCAGTA
>CAYUXS010000036.1:9810-10671 GCA_964448915.1 uncultured Peptococcaceae bacterium | reverse complement strand
CATAAACTGATGTTTTTGTTGCGTTATTGGAGAAGAAACCGTGAACAGGAAGCGTTGGATATGGTTGAAAAAACCCTTAAGTCCATGTATGCCGGGGGTATCTATGATCATATAGGATTTGGTTTTTCCAGGTACTCAACAGACCGGTACTGGCTGGTTCCCCATTTTGAAAAAATGCTGTATGACAATGCCCTTGTTTCCCTGGTATTTATTGAAGCATATCAAGCTACCGGGAATAGTTTTTATTTAAGGGCCGCTGAGGAAATATATGAGTATGTACTAAGGGATATGGTTTCACCCGAAGGGGCGTTTTATTCCGCCGAAGATGCGGATTCTGAGGGCGTGGAAGGGAAATTCTATGTCTGGCGGCCGGAAGAAGTGGAAAAGGTGCTGGGCTCCGAAGACGGGAAGTTTTTTTGTAAATTATACGATATTACCAATGAGGGGAATTTTGAGGGTTTTAGCATTCCCAACCTGATTTCATCAGGGATTCCTGGTGAAGTCCCGCCAAAGGTAAAAGAATGCAGGGAAAAGTTATTTTTACACCGGAAAAATAGGGTCCATCCATATAAAGATGACAAAGTGTTAACATCCTGGAACGGGATGATGGCTGCTTCTTTGGCCCGGGCGGCAGGAGTAACCGGTAACAATAAATACCTTGAGGCGGCGGAAAAAGCAGTAGGTTTTATCTGGAAATATCTAAGAAGAAAGGATGGAAGGCTGCTTGCCCGTTATCGGGAAGGAGAGGCAGCAATATTGGGTTATTTGGACGACTATGCTTTTTTACAATGGGCATTCCTTGAATTATACGGGGCAACATTGGAACCGGGGTATTTACGCAAATCAATTCAATTACTGGAT
>CAYUXS010000036.1:0-9800 GCA_964448915.1 uncultured Peptococcaceae bacterium | reverse complement strand
AAAGACAGGGGAGGATTTTATTTTTACGGAAAAGATGCGGAAAAATTAATAGACAGGCCCAAGGAATTATATGATGGGGCAATGCCTTCGGGTAATTCCGTAGCGGCGAATAATATAATCCGGCTTGCCAGGATTACCGGCAGGGAAGACTTGTTTGATTTATTTAGGGAACATGCCGGGGCTTTTGGCGGGATAGCAGCGGAACATCCTGTAGGTTATGCCTTTTTTATAACCGCATTTCTTACATATAATATTTCTCCAAAAGAAATTGTCATTAGCGGAAAGCCGGAGAGCCCTGAGGCAAAAGCGATGGTTGAAGCTGTCCAAAAAAGCTTTCTGCCGGGAACAGTACTATTGTTTCGCCCGGATAATGAAAAGGCCGCGGAGATTGAGGAGTTATCTGTTTTGGTCAAGGGGAGAGTTCCAATTGACGGGATGCCTGCAGCCTATATTTGTGAAAACTTTGCCTGCCGGCAACCGGTAACCGGGGTTAAAGAGTTCATAACAAAAATTCAAGAGATGTGATTATTATCACAGATTTTTTAGTCAATTCTCACAGACAATATACAGGCAACTCAATAAGATTTAGATAGGGAGTAGACAGGAGGTGGAGGATTGTGAAAATTAAACGTCAAATTGTCAAAATAGATGAAGAAAAATGTACAGGATGCGGGCTTTGTGTATCACCATGCGCAGAAGGCGCTATAGAAATAAGGGATGGTAAAGCAAAAGTAATCAGGGAAGAATTATGTGACGGCGCCGGTTTTTGCTTGGGGGTATGCCCGGAGGGCGCCTTAAGCTTGGAGGAAAGGGAAGCAGATCCGTTTTCTGAAGAAGCAGTCCACAAGCACATAGAAGAAAACCCCAGGGTTTATATTCCCCAGTATTGTTTCCGCTGCGGCCGCAGTGAGGAAGAAAGCCCGGTTTTTCCATGCCGGATGCAGGGCAGGGCATTGTGGGTGTGTTCCCGCTGCCTTCCCGCATTAATTCATGGATAAAAAGTTTAAATCCAATATTAATACCGGCAACAAGCTTCTGATATAAAGCATTTATCAGGAAACTGGTTGCCGGTTTTGTATTATAATAAAAAAGGATGTGCCGTATTTGTAAAGAAACAATATGACATAATTACTATTAACCCCGTTTGGACTTAACTTAGTTGGTATGAAGGGATACTGTAAATGAAAATATATGCTATCAGTGATTTGCATCTTTCCTTTTGTACAACCCCGGATCCACCTCTTTGGAATGCACAAGAGTATAAACCAATGTCTGATTTGGATTCCACCTGGGAAGGGCATTCACGCAGGTTATATGAAAACTGGCTGAAAGAAGTCGATTCAGGCGATCTGGTTCTTGTGCCTGGTGATATTTCCTGGGCTATGAGGCTTGAGGACGCGCTGCCGGACATACACTATCTGGGATTGTTGCCGGGAAATATTGTACTCATTCAAGGTAATCATGATTACTGGTGGCAGAGTATTTCCAAGGTTAGAAAAATCTTGCCTGCCAATGTTACTGCACTGCAAAATGATTGTAGGTTTTTTAATGGCCTGGCTGTTTGTGGAACCAGAGGATGGGTAATCCCCGGTTCAGCCTGTTTTGAAGAAGACAGGGATATGAAAATTTATCTAAGGGAATTAAACAGGATGGAAAATTCATTGAAATGTGCGGTTGCTGGAAATGCCAGGGAGATTATTGCGATGATGCATTTTATGCCATGCAATGAGAAAAAAGAATATAGCGGTTTTATCGAGTTGTTTGAAAAGTACCGGGTAAAAACTGTGGTTTATGGCCATCTTCATTCCAAAGGCTGTAAATTTAGAATCCCGGATAAATGTTGGGGGATAAATTTTTATCTTGTCAGTGCAGATTTTGTTAACTTTAAGCCGCTCTTTATTGGTGCCAGATAGCAGGGCCTTGAATATGCTATAAAAGCAGAGGTTTTTTATGGAAATTTGCCCTGCTAAGTTGTTTTGGGAGGAATATATTATGTTTTCTGACGGGGAGCGGCCGGCAGGAAGGTTATTGCCGGGGATAAACATAAAGAAAAAAGGCGGTAGTTATGATGGTGTTTACCAGATTATAATTGAAAGCAAGGAACCGCTGTATTTTTATATAATCTATAAGGGCGGTTTACAGGCCGTTAAAGAAGGAATAGCCGGCAAGCCTGATGTTGTAATAAGTACTACATCAAAGGATTTAAAAGATTTTATAACCGGAGAATTAGGCAGTATTTCAGCCTTATTAACCGGGAGGATTAAAATTAAAGGTGATTTGGCTTTAGCCAAAAGAGTTATCTCGCTATTTAAAAAAAATAGGCCTTTGTAGTGTAAATATCTGCCATGATATAAACCTCTCCTCAGCGAAGGGGTATATCGCATTTAATGCTTTGCCCTATTGTAGCATTATGTTAAAATAGTGCAGGTGGGGGAAGGAGATGAACTAATATGTCAGGACATTCCAAATGGTCAACGATAAAAAGGAAAAAGGCTAAAGTTGATGCCGCCAGGGGAAAGTTGTTTACCCAGTTAAGCAAGGAGATAATTTTAGCGGCAAAACAGGGTGGCGGAGATCCTGATAAAAATTTCAGGTTAAAAAATGCTATTGCCAAAGCCAAGGAAAATAATATGCCCGGAGAAAACATACAACGATCTATTATGAAGGGCACGGGTGAACTTGGCGGCGGCAATTATGAAGAAATAACTTATGAAGGCTATGGCCCGGGCGGAGTGGCTGTAATGATTGATGTAATGACAGATAACCGCAACAGGACTGCCGGTGAGATCAGGCATATATTCTCGAAAAACGGCGGTAATTTAGGTGAATCAAACTGTGTTTCCTGGATGTTTGAAAAAAAAGGGCTTATTGAGGTGGACAGGGAAACAGGTGTTGATGAAGATGAAATAATGATGTTGGCTCTTGAAGCCGGAGCAGAAGATGTTAGAACTGAAGATGATGTTTTTGAGATTCTGACCGATCCGGGTGATTTTGAAAAAGTCAGGGATGAGTTGGAAGCTAACGGCATTAAGATATCCTTAGCCCAGGTTGCCATGATTCCCAAAAACACTGTCAAAGTATCCGGCGCACAAGCTGAGCAGGTGTTAAAACTCCTTAACAGCCTTGAGGAGCTGGATGACGTTGACGAAGTATATTCAAATTTTGAGATGGATGATGAAGAATAAACAGCATATCGAACCAGTACTTCAAACCCAGGGAACAAACCCTGGGTTTATTTTTTAACTAACAGGCAAAATGTATAAAATACAAATGATTGGTAATAATTAGGGAAAAAGTACTGGGAGAGAAGATGTATGTTTAGAAGGTTAAGGTGGTTTATAGTCGCGCCGTTGTTAACAATAGCTGTTGCCTTGGCTGTCTTTATAGGTTTGGGGTTGGCAACTGCACCAATTACCATGCCTTTTCTGCCTTTATCTAAAGAAGTGGCAGTTGTAGCCCCGGGAGCAATAATCAGAGAAGAAAACAGCTTTATTTGCGGGGATACTGAGCTTGTTTACCAGGCCCCTGCATCAGCAGATATTATTGGTAAAGGTTTAAAAGGGATTTATGCAAAATATCCACAGGAACAAGGGTGGAACGTAGAAATTAAGAATGACAATATGGTGGTAATAACCAAGAGTATTGACAGTTTTTGCGGGCAACATAGTCTATACCGTCATTTGGGCATATATAAAGACAGGCTCGCAATTTACCAAGGGCCTTTAGGGTTTGAGCAAAGAGTAATGAGAGTGGAGGATAATAAAAAAGTGGAAAACCTCCCCAGCACTCTCCGGGAAAAACTGTATAAGTCGAAGAATTATAAGCAGCTGCCACCGGAAGAACAAAAAAATTTAAGATCTGAATTGGAGTTTTCAAATGAAGCCACCCTTAACAGTTTTTTAGAAAACCTGGATGAAAACTTTTAGTAGTAAAAACCACGTTGGCTAACGTGGTTTTTAATGTTTATTATATTAACCCAGTCCGGTAAAAAAGAAGGAAAACAAATACAATTCCAAGAAATAAGTTTTATTTAACATGGTTAAAAGCTTTCAGCAGGATCAAGGTTTTTAAATACATGCCGGATGGAGTGAAAGGCCATTAAAATTTTAGGTATTGATCCAGGTACCGCAATTACGGGTTATGGTATTATCGGTTATAACGGCGGTAACCTGAAGGTTTTTGATTACGGCGCGATTAAGACAGATCCCGGAATGGAATTGTCCCAAAGGCTGGGAATTATATATCGCAGCCTAAAGAATATTATTGCTGAACAAAACCCGGATCATGTGGCAATTGAAGAATTGTTCTTTAACAAAAATGCAAAAACTGCTTTGGCGGTAGGACATGCAAGGGGTGTGGCTATGTTGGCCGCAGTCGAGTCCGGCCTGCCGGTTTTTGAATATACGCCCCTGCAGGTAAAGTTATCTGTGGTTGGGCAGGGAAGAGCGGTTAAAGAACAAGTCCAGTATATGGTTAAAGTACTTCTTTGTTTAAAAGAAAGACCTAAGCCTGATGATGTTGCCGATGCTTTGGCTGTAGGAATATGCCATGCTTTTGAGTGGTCGGGTACGGAGGCGTTGCGTAAAAATGATTGCTTTTCTTAAAGGTTTATTGTGCTCGGTAGACCAGGACAGTGTGGTATTGGATGTTAACGGCGTAGGGTACCAAATCCAGGTTCCCTTGCCAATGTTGGCTAACCTCCCGGCTGTAGGCAGTGAAATGCTGCTGTATACTTATATGGTGTTGCGTGAGGATGGAGTCAGCCTGTATGGTTTTGACGATGTTGAATATTTAAGATATTTTAAAATGTTGTTAGGTGTAAACGGGGTAGGCCCAAAGGGCGCCCTTAGCCTGCTTTCTTCGGTAACCCCCGATGGGTTGGCCATGGCTGTGAATGAAGGAAATGCCGGTTTAATTTCCAAGGCTCCAGGGATCGGTATGAAAACAGCTCAAAGAATTATCTTGGAGTTAAAAGACAAGTTGAAAACAGGCTTGGCCGGTAATATACTACCGGGAAGCATGACAGGTATAAACAATGATGCCATCGAGGCATTAATTTCACTGGGCTTCGACAGTACCCAATCTGTTAATTATGTAAATAATGCAGTTAATGTATTAGGCTCTGATGCCCCGTTAACCGAGGTTGTCCGTTACGCCTTAAAAATGGCGGCACAAAAGAACTCAGTATGTTAACATCTAATCCAGAGGATGGTTTTAATGATTGATAATAAAGAAAGAATAATATCAGCGGAAGCTTTTCAAGATGATCTTGAAAATGAATACAACCTTAGGCCCAGGAGATTATCTGAGTTTATTGGCCAGAAAAAGGTCAAAGAAACAATCGGCATTTTTATTAAAGCAGCCAAAGAGAGGGGAGAATGCCTTGATCATGTCCTCCTGCATGGCCCGCCCGGTTTGGGGAAAACTACCTTGGCCAATATTATTGCCAATGAAATGGGTGTTAATATTAAGGTCACTTCCGGACCCGCCATTGAAAGGCCCGGTGATTTGGCAGCAATTTTGACCAATCTATCCCCGGGAGATGTTATTTTTATAGATGAAGTCCACCGGCTAAGCAGGGTGGTTGAAGAGATATTATACCCGGCTATGGAGGACTGTGTTTTAGATATAGTTATTGGCAAAGGCCCCGGGGCAAGGTCAATCAGGCTGGACTTGCCTCCTTTTACCATGATTGGGGCTACTACCAGGGCGGGGCTGATTACCTCTCCCCTGCGAGATCGTTTTGGTGTTGTGAGCAGGTTGGACTATTACCTTGAAGAAGAATTAATCAGCATTATTAAAAGGTCCGCTTCAATCCTTGAGGTACAGGCGGACAGCAAAGGTTTGGCCGAAATTGCCCGGAGATCAAGAGGAACTCCAAGGATAGCCAATCGGTTGTTAAAAAGAGTGCGGGATTATGCCCAGGTAAAACATAATGGTTTCATTAATCAAATGATAGCAGTTGAAGCAATGGAATTTTTGGATGTTGATCCGTTGGGTTTAGACGAGATAGACCGCAGGTTGTTGCGTATAATAATAGAAATGTATAATGGGGGCCCGGTTGGCCTGGACACTATCGCAGCTTCGGTAGGTGAAGAAGCGGATACCATTGAGGATGTTTACGAGCCTTATTTAATGCAGATGGGGCTTTTATCCAGAACGCCCCGGGGCAGGATAGCAACCGCTGCTGCATACAGGCATCTTGGAATTGCAGGCGGCAGCTAGTACCGGCATTTGATTGAAATGCCATATAATCATATAATAATAAGGTTTTTTATTTGGCTGGGTTGTCACTTACAGCTGGGGAGGAAAAAAAGATGAAGGAAATACTTCTTCATATATGTTGCGGCCCTTGTTCGATTTATCCATTGAAGGTATTAAGAGAGGAAGCGGTTGTAACAGGGTATTTTTATAATCCTAACATTCATCCTTATACCGAATGGAAAGCCAGGCTGGAGACCCTGGAAAAGTATGCCGGTGACATAGGATTGAATATGATATACGATCGCAGGTACCTGCTTGAGGATTTTATAAAGGGTGTGCTAAAACAGGAAGGTACCAGGTGCAGTTTTTGCTATGAAACAAGGCTCAGGAGTACTGCGAAAACAGCAAAAGAGAATGGTTTCCAGGCTTTTTCCACTACGCTTTTGGTAAGCCCTTATCAGAAACATGATTTAATTAGGCAAATTGGGGAGTCTGTGGCCAAAGACGAGGGGATAGAATTTGTATATAAGGATTTCAGGCCGGGATACCAGGAGGCGTCAAGGCTTTCCCGTGAGTTGGGCATGTACAGGCAAAAATATTGCGGATGTATTTTTAGTGAAAAAGAAAGATATTACAAACCTGAGGAGGTAGTCTCTTGAGCGGTCCGCTTTTTTCACTGGGAAAGGTAGTCTTGACGGTAGGAGTAATGCTGGTAATTTTCGGCCTTTTGATGATGTTTTCAGGTAAGTTCTTAAACTTGGGAAGGCTGCCCGGGGATATTTTTATCAGAAGAGGAAATTTTTCTTTTTACTTTCCAGTGGTGTCCTCGATTGTTCTTAGCATCCTTTTAACTGTTCTCTTAAACATTATTTTCCGCAGGTAGGAGAATAATGTTTATTTTTTTGGAGGAAAAAAATACAGGCTGTCGAAGATTTTTAAAGTAGGTTAAATATTTTGGAGGAACATTTACCTATGTTATATAGCAGAGACACCGGCTTACCTAAATTGGTAATATTTTTTTTGTTGGGGATATTTATGTTTTATATTCTCCCTGCCGACCCGGCAGCAGGCGGCACTTTAAATAACATGAATATCAGGGTTTGTTTGGCCCAGAATATTCAAGTCCAAGAGTTCTCTGTGCAAGGGGACTACCAATTAATTGATTCAGAGGGCAGGGTTTATTCACAAGTAAAACCTGGAGAATCATGGCAGGCCGGATATTCTGAAGGCGAACTGGTTTTTTATAAAAACGGCAAGCAGGTTGTTTCATGCCGCACCCCTGTTTCTTTACAACAGGCCAAGACTGTTGTGACAGCGGTTGGTAGCGGCAATTCTTCAGCTAATCTCAATTTAAACGAAAATGTTGCGGTAGTCAGCTCTGAAGGGAAAAGCAGTCTGGGAAATGTTGATAATATCTATGTGATAAGTAAATATGGCGTTTCTCCTGTTCAGGGCGGCAAAGAACTTAACCTGGTTAAATTAATCAGTGGCAACGGCTCTCAAAGTTATCGCGGGAATATTGAATTTAGGAGCCAGGGCAGCGGGATAATGGTTATAAATATCCTGCCTATGGAAGAATACCTTTATGGTGTTGTACCGGGTGAAATGCCCTCTTATTGGCCGTTGGAAGCACTTAAAGCCCAGGCAGTGGCAGCACGCACCTATGCATTGACACGGGTAAATGCTGCCAATGCAAACCCATATGATGTTTTACCTACAACAACCAATCAAGTGTACAAAGGATATAATGGTGAGCAAGCCAGCACCAACAGGGCTGTTAATGAGACCAGGGGTCAGGTTTTGGAATACCGGGGCAAACTTATCGATGCGCTTTTTCACAGCAGCAGCGGCGGTTATTTGGAACACAGCCAGGATGTTTGGCAAGCCAAGTTGGATTACCTGTTGGCAAAGCCGGATCCTTATGACCAAAACAACGTTCACTATAACTGGTCAGTTAGTTATTCACAAGAACAACTGGTCAACAAGGTAAATAAAGTCCTATTTAACCAGGCAGAGCCGGATAAAATGTTTGCATCCATTGATAATATTGAACTGTTGGAAAAGACAACGTCGGGAGCGCGGGTTAAAAAGATAAAAATTACCGGAACTGATGCTTCAGGTGACCCAAAAGCGGTTGAGGTTTATAACGCTGACAAGGTGAGATCAGTATTGGGGTTGAAAAGCGCTTTATTTGAATTGGATATGATTTATGATGACGATGACAATTTAACGCAAGTTAATATAAAAGGTTCCGGGTACGGGCATGGATTGGGCATGTCCCAGTATGGCGCGCTCGGAATGGCAAATGATGGGTTTGATTACTTGGATATATTAAAATTTTACTATAATAACGCAGAGGTTGTGGGATTACAATAATCTATTTGGTTTTATTAATGAAAACTTTTTTAGGTAGGCAGGTTTTACTTGCAGTTCGTATTTTGCTTGCTGGATAATGGGATACTATATTAATAGAAAATAGTTTATTGAGGTCTATAAAATATTTATGAAATTAAGCACTTTTGATTATGTACTTCCTGAAATGCTTATTGCCCAAGATCCCCTTCCTGAAAGGGACGAATCAAGGCTTATGGTTGTTGACAGGAATAAAGAGGAATTCGAGCACAGGCGTTTCAAGGATTTATTGGAATATTTGCATCCGGGCGATGTGTTGGTTCTTAATCAAACCAAGGTTATACCTGCCAGGCTTTTCGGCAAGAAGGAAGGCTCCGGCGGATTGATTGAAGTTTTGCTATTAAGGGATAATAGAAATGGTTTATGGGAAACCCTGGTCAAACCCGGGCGCCGGGCAAGGCCGGGGACCAAACTGGTTTTTGGCGAGGGTTTAATTAAAGGGGAAATTATTAAGGACACCGATCAGGGAGGAAGGCTAATTCATTTTAACAGTGATAAACCTTTTTTAGAAGCATTGGACGAGGTCGGGAAAATGCCATTGCCCCCTTATATAAAAAAATACCCGGATGACCCCCAGCGCTATCAGACTGTTTATGCCAACCAAAAGGGTTCGGTGGCAGCACCTACCGCAGGTCTTCACTTTACTTCCTCTTTATTGAACAAAATAAAAGAAAAAGGTGTTAAAGTAGTTCCTGTATTGTTACATGTCGGTTTGGGTACCTTTAGGCCTGTGTCCGTTGAAAATGTTGAAGAGCACAGGATGCATCCGGAATATTATGAGATTTCAAAGGAAACGGCGGATACCATAAACAGTTCAATAGTAAATAAGGAAGGAAGAATTATTGCTGTGGGCACTACCACGGTTAGGTGCCTTGAAAGTGCTGCAGGCAAGGACGGCATGATTAAACCCGGATCCGGGGATACCGACCTTTTTATCTACCCCGGATACAGATTTAAAGTTATACAGGGAATAGTGACAAATTTTCATCTTCCCAAATCAACATTACTAATAATGATATGTGCTTTTGCAGGGCGTGAAAAGGTATTAAAAGCCTATCAGGAAGCAGTGGACAGGAAATACAGGTTTTATAGTTTTGGCGACGCAATGCTTATTATCTAAAGGAGTAACAATGTCTATATTTTACAAGGAAACAAAAAGGGACAAGGATTCTTTAGCCAGGTTA
>CAYUXS010000035.1:8003-10730 GCA_964448915.1 uncultured Peptococcaceae bacterium | reverse complement strand
GGAGCCTACTGTTATCAGGACGGCATTCCTGGTACAGATGCTTTGATTACTAATGAGCCAAATGTTTTGCTGGCGAGTTTTTATGCGGACTGTGTGCCAATTTTCCTGGTAGATCCTGTAAGAAAAGCGGTGGGGTTAGTTCACGCCGGATGGAGGGGATCGGTGGCAAGAATTGTGGAACATGCTTTAAAGGCAATGGACAAGGCTTTTGGTACTCAACCGGGAGATTGCCTGGCTGCTATCGGGCCTTCCATAGGTTCTTGTTGTTATGAAGTCAGTGAGCAGGTATTAAATGAAATGAAAAAACAAGGATTTCAAGTAGACAGGTATGCCAAAGCTTCCGGCAGGGGGCATTGGATGCTGGATTTGCCAAAACTTAACCGGGAAGCTTTGATAAATGCAGGGGTCGACGGGGATGCGGTATTTTCATCGGGTCTTTGTACAGCGTGTAATCAGGATTTGTTTTTTTCTTTCCGTGGCCAAAAAGGGCAATGTGGCCGGATGGCATCGCTTATAGGGCTAAAGGTTTAGCAAGATAGTTTAAGGGAGGTTTTTCTTTGTACAAGATACTGGTAGTAGATGATGAAACAAATATCCTGGAACTGATTAAATATAACCTTGAAAAAGAAGGTTATGAGGTTTTGTTGGCTACCAATGGAGTTAGCGCAGTTGAGATTGCTAAACGGGAAAAGCCGGACTTAATTTTATTGGACGTGATGCTGCCACAATTGGACGGGTTATCGGCCTGCAGGGAGATCCGCAGCAACGATGAAACCCGTAAAATACCAATTATTATGCTTAGTGCCCGCGGTGAAGAGTTTGATAAGGTTTTAGGATTGGAAATGGGGGCCGATGATTACGTCACAAAGCCTTTCAGCAGCAGGGAATTGATAGCAAGGATAAAAGCCAGCCTGAGAAGGCAACAAGAAGAAAACGATGAACTGACGGTTGATAAAGAAGATGCAATAATCAAGCGGGGCTCGTTGGTAATTGATCAAAGCAGGTTTATGGTTACAGTAAATGGACAACGCCAGGTGCTAACCCCAAAAGAATTTGATTTGCTCATGTTTTTGGCAAAGGAGCCGGGCAAGGTTTTTACCAGGGATTATCTCCTTGAAAAAATATGGGGTTATGATTACGCCGGCGATTCCAGGACGGTGGACGTTCATATTCGCCATATACGCCAGAAATTTGAACAAATACCAAACTGCCCGCAATTTATTGAAACTGTACGGGGTATTGGTTACCGTTTTAAAGAAATGGATAAAGATGATTGACAATATTTACTGTATTACGGGAGAGGATTTATAGTGGGTGATAGCTACAGGATAGAGGTCGAAGGATTAAATCTCTACTATAATGATTTCCAGGCGCTGAAAGATATAAATATCAAAATTAAATCCAATCATATCACAGCCTTAATCGGGCCGTCGGGTTGCGGGAAATCAACCTTTTTAAGAACGCTTAACCGTATGAATGATTTATATGATGCCAGGGTTGAGGGTAAAGTTCTTCTCGATGGGGTCGATATATATAATTCGAATATAGATGTAACCGGGTTGCGCAAAAGGGTGGGCATGGTATTTCAGAAACCCAACCCGTTCCCAATGTCTGTGTATGACAATATTGCTTATGGCCCCAGGATAGACGGCATAAAAAATAAAAGCCAGTTGGATGAAATTGTAGAAACCAGCCTCAAGGAGGCTGCACTTTGGGATGAAATAAGGGACAGGCTTTATAAATCTGCATTGGGCCTTTCCGGCGGCCAACAGCAAAGATTGTGCATTGCGCGCCTTTTAGCGGTAAAACCAGAAGTAGTGCTGATGGATGAGCCCAGTTCGGCATTGGATCCGGTGTCTACTTCTAAAATTGAGGAACTTATCCAGGATTTGAAAAAAGACTATACCATTATTATTGTTACCCATAATATGCAGCAGGCTGCCAGGGTTTCAGACAGCACAGCTTTTTTCTTAAACGGGGAACTGATAGAATACGGCAAGACCGCCGAGATCTTCACCCGTCCACGGGACCCCAGGACAGAAGACTACATTACCGGCAGGTTTGGCTGATAGATTAAAATATTGAATTCTTTACGCAGGAAATGTTTTACACCTGTCGAATACCAAAAAATGACTATAAAGATTTTTGAGGTGATATTGCATGATATTGGGTGCCGGAAATATGCAAACAGAAAGCCGGACACCCCAAAAGTACAAAAAAACGCCTTTTTTTAAAATAACCTTCTTAATAATTTTATTGATTATTGTCTTGTTTATTATATGGAAGATTACTAATTCTGCTGAAACATCACCTTTAATTACAGGTGTACTGGAGAAGGTATATCAAGTTGAAGGTGTGGTTGTACGGGATGAAGTGGTAGTAAACTCACCGGCTACCGGGCAATTAGTTTACTTAAAGGAAGATGGCGAGAGAGTAAGAAAAGGGGAAAAAATAGCAGAAGTCAGGACGGTTGCCGGGGGGGAGCCGGGTTCCCCCGGTATTTCCGAAGCTATTGTTTCACCCGGATCGGGAGTGGTTATTAACCACATTGACGGGCTTGAAGGTATCTTGGATGACACCAATATAAATATTTTGGAAGTTGCCAAGACGGGTTTAAGCAAACAAGCTGCCGCCAGGCAGGATGGCACAATTAAATGCCAGAAGGGGCAGCCTGTAATAAAGGTTGTTGACAGCTTGGCACCGGTAACAATCTGCTTGCAGGTGCCT
>CAYUXS010000035.1:3549-7993 GCA_964448915.1 uncultured Peptococcaceae bacterium | reverse complement strand
ATTGTATTTAACTGGGAGAAAAAATATTTTAGTGGTATTATATCTGATATAAGAGTAAATGAAGGCGGTACTCAACTTCTCCTGCAGGTTAGTAATTACCCGGAGACTTTTTATGGTACCAGGTTGGTGCAATTGAACCTGGTTGGGGATAGGGTGTCCGGTTATATTGTACCGGTCAGTTCTTTGGTTGAAAAAGAAGGCCGGACAGGCCTTTATATTGCAAAGAAATACCAGCAAAAATGGGTTCCGGTTAAGATTGAGGGAATTGTTGATGGAAAGGCTGCGGTTACCGGGGAGGACTTGACTGCCGGCGGCCGTTACATTGCCAATCCTTCCGGTTTTTAATAAGATCAGGTGGAGTTAATGGACAGCATAGATATAAAAGAAAATATAGCCAGGCTTCGCCGGGAAATTTATGAAACAGCTGTTAAATCAGGCCGGGATCCCGGTCAAATAACAGTTATTGCAGTGACAAAAAATGTTGATGTAGAAAGAATAAAAGAGGCTATAAAAGAGGGATTTACTGATATAGGAGAAAACAGGGTGCAGGAGATGGTTGCCAAGCAACCCCTAATCGATTCAAAGGTAAATTGGCATTTTATAGGGCACTTGCAAAAAAATAAGGTTAAGTATGTAGTTGGAAAAGTTCAGCTTATTCATTCACTGGACTCCTGGAGGCTGGCAACAGAGATATCCCGCTTGTCGGAAAAACGTGGCGTTGTATCTGATGTTTTGGTACAGGTGAACGTTTCGGGGGAAAAATCAAAATATGGACTCTCCTGCCAGGAAGTCCCGGATTTTATTAAGGCTTGTTCCGAGTTGCCGGGTTTGTCAATCCGGGGTTTGATGACAATTGCGCCAATGGTTGACAATCCCGAAGAAGCAAGGCCAGTTTTTAAGAAACTGAAAACAATTAAAGAATCTTTAGGCAAACAAATGCCGTTTATTCCTTTAGACTATTTATCAATGGGAATGACAAATGATTATAAAATTGCAATTGAAGAGGGAGCAAATTATTTAAGAATTGGGACTGCGATTTTTGGAGCCCGGAGTAATTGATTTTAAAAGGGGGAATCTATTTTGGCAAAGAAGCTGATGGACAAGTTCTTGGGAATAATAGGTTTTGAAGAAGAACTGGCCGAAGAAGATGAAAGGTACCAAGATCCGAAGATAAGGGAAGAAGAGGATATTTTTCCTGCCAGTAAAAAGAAGGGGCAGGTTTTAAACCTGCATGCCCAGCGGCAGCTCAAGGTGGTAGTAGCTGAACCAAAAGTTTTTGAAGATGTTCAAAACTTGGCTGATAACCTGAAAAACCGCAGGCCGGTAATTATCAACCTTGAAAAAGCAGACACTGAACTTGCCCGGAGAATAGTAGATTTCATAAGCGGGGCTATTTATGCCTTAAACGGTAATTTCCAAAAAGTTGGCAATAATATTTTTCTTGTTGTTCCCAGCAATATGGACATTCAAAGTGAAATCGGAGAACATCTTAAGGATCGTGGGCTTTTTCCCTGGGTAAATAAAGTGTAATAATGCAACAAGACGGGAGATGTTTCATATTATGCCACTTACCGGTTTAAAGGTTGGCTTTATCGGTGGCGGTGCGATGGCAGGGGCATTGTTAACCGGGTTGGTTAACAGTGGCAGGGTGACTCCTGCTAATCTTTATGTTTCCGATATAAGTGAAGAAAGGTTAAATTTCTTAAAGGAATCATTAAAAGTTAATATATTCACGGATAATAGGGAAACAGCCCGGTTATCCGACGTAATTGTTATTGCCCTAAAGCCAAATGTTGTCATGCCTGTTGTCAAAAGCATAGCGAGTGAAATAACAGCCAACAAAACTGTAATTTCTATTGCGGCAGGTGTGAACATAAATTCACTGGAATCCATCCTTGGCAGGGATATCCCGGTGGTAAGGGTAATGCCAAATACTCCTGCTTTGGTGGGTGCGGGAGCCAGTGCCGTAAGTGCGGGTTCAAAGGCTGAAAGGAAAGACGTTGACAGGGCTTTGGCTATATTTAATGCTGTGGGCAGGGCTGTGGAAGTGCCTGAATCAATGATGGATGCAGTTACCGGCTTAAGCGGCAGCGGGCCGGCTTATATGTTTATTTTGTTGGAAGCATTGGCGGATGCCGGCGTGAGGATGGGACTGCCCAGGGATGTGGCATTGCTGTTATCGGCCCAAACCATGTTTGGATCTGCCAAGATGGCGTTAGAACTGGGGCAGCATCCCGGACAACTGAAAGATATGGTTACCACCCCGGGAGGAACTACAATTGAGGGGCTTTTTGTCTTGGAAGGCTATGGTTTAAGGTCTATGTTCATGGAAGCTGTCGAGGCTGCCACTGAAAGATCCAAGAGATTGGCTGAAAATAATTAGGAGTGTGGTCGGTATGGGTTTAGTTACCCTTGTAAATATAGCTTTTGAAGTCTATATGGCATTAATGATGGCAAGGATATTGCTTTCCTGGGTAAGGCACAACCCGTACCAACCGGTTATCAGGTTTATATATGAAGTAACCGAACCGGTTCTTGGTTTTTTCAGAAGGATCATCCCTCCTATAGGCATGATAGATATTTCCCCTATTATAGCTTTCCTGGTTTTAGGTTTCGTTAGATCTTTGATAATTAGAGTTATTTATTATTTAAACCTGTTTTAATAAAGCATATGTAGTTAGGGTGATAAGGCATTATTGATCTTAAAGAAGACCAAGACGGAGTGACTTTCAGGGTCAGGGTACAGCCAAGGGCGTCAAAAAATGAGCTTTGCGGTTTGATGGATGGCGCCGTGAAAGTAAGGCTTACAGCTCCGCCGGTAGACGGTGAAGCGAATGAAGCCTGCCTCAAATTTTTTTCCCGCTTGTTTAAAATACCTGTTAATTCTGTTAAACTGGTTTCCGGCCAGACCGGTCGCAATAAAACTATAAAAGTCCTGGGGCTGACTGCCAGGGATGTTTTACCAAAACTCACTGGTTCCAAATGAGGATTGATGCAAGTGCCGGTGCCTTTGTTGACGCCGGTCGGGGTTTTTAATATAATACATACTGTTAATATGTAACAGCCGTAGAACGGGAAGAGTAGGGAAATGACAACCTTCTAAAGAGAGCCTGGGTCTGGTGTAAACTGGGTGGAGGTTCTTTTCCGAAAATCACCCGGGAGGTGTTAAGCCGAACATATTAGTAGTAAGCTTAACCGGCTCACCTGCGTTAAAGGTGCAAGAGATAACAGCAAAACTGTGTTTTTGCTGTTAAATTGGGTGGTACCACGGATTGAATCCGTCCCTTTGCCGGGGCGGTTTTTTAGTTTATAACTCTTTTGAATGGAGGTTAAGATAGATTGGATTACAGTAACAGCCTAAATTTACCAAAAACTGATTTTCCCATGAAGGCCAACTTACCCGAAAGGGAACCGGAGATAGTCAAATTTTGGGAAGAAATAGATATTTATAAACTTGTTTCTGAAAAAAATGCCGGTAAACCAAAATTTATTTTACATGACGGCCCGCCTTATGCTAACGGCCATATCCATCTTGGTCACGCGTTAAATAAGATACTGAAGGATATTGTAGTTAAGTATCATACAATGGCGGGGTATGATTCTCCATATGTTCCGGGGTGGGATACCCATGGGCTGCCGATCGAGCAGCAAGCTATCAAGTCATTGGGAATTAACCGGCATGCCATCAGCCCGGTGGAGTTTCGAGGAAAATGCAAAGAGTATGCATTAAAGTTTGTGGAAATACAAAAAGAAGAATTTAAACGGCTTGGTGTAAGAGGAGACTGGGAGAATCCATACTTGACGCTTAACCCGGCATTTGAAGCCGCCCAGATTGGTGTTTTCGGGGAGATGGCCAAAAAGGGTTATATATACAAAGGATTAAAGCCGGTTTACTGGTGTGCTTCTTGTGAAACTGCCTTGGCTGAAGCAGAGGTGGAATACAATGAAAAGAAATCACCGTCAATATATGTACGTTTTCCGGTAAAAAACGGCAATGGGGTTCTGCCTGAAGACAATGTTTATTTTGTTATATGGACTACTACCCCTTGGACATTGGTGGCCAATATGGCTATTTGCCTTCATGAAGACTTCGATTATGTATTGGCCAGGTTTGGTAAGGCAAGGTATGTCCTGGCCAAACAATTGCTGGATCAATTTAAAGAGGCTTGCGGCTTGGAAAGCCCTGTAATAGAAAAAGAATTTAAAGGTAAAGAACTGGAAGGGATAATTTGCAGCCATCCTTTCGTTGAAAGGGATTCTGTGGTTATCTTAGGAGAGCATGTTACCTTGGAAACAGGTACAGGCTGCGTTCATACTGCTCCGGGCCATGGGCATGAGGATTATTTAGTCGGTAAAAAATATGATCTTCCAATTTTTTCGCCTGTTGATGGGAAAGGCCATTTTACAGAAGAGGCCGGGGAATTTTCCGGACAAGACCTTAACA
>CAYUXS010000035.1:0-3539 GCA_964448915.1 uncultured Peptococcaceae bacterium | reverse complement strand
GCGGAAAAGGTGTCATGGAAAAATTGTCCGGGTCGGGAGACCTGTTGGCCCAGGGTACCATAAAGCACCAATACCCCCACTGTTGGCGCTGTCATCAACCGGTATTTTTCAGGGCTACCGAGCAGTGGTTTGCTTCCATAGACGGTTTCCGGCAAGCTGCTCTTGAAGCTATTGAGAATGTAAAATGGATTCCATCATGGGGCAAGGACCGGATACACAACATGGTGGCAAACCGTGGTGACTGGTGTATTTCCAGGCAGAGGACATGGGGAGTGCCCATACCAATATTTTATTGCCGGGATTGCGGCAAGGAAATAATTAACGACCGGACAATTGCTCATTTGCAGGAGCTTTTTAAAGAACATGGCGCTGATATATGGTTTGCCCGTGAAGCCGGGGAACTGGTGCCTGATGGATTAAAATGCCCGGAATGTAACAGTACCGGTTTTATAAAAGAAAGCGATATCATGGATGTTTGGTTCGACAGTGGCACCAGCCATTTCGGAGTATTGCAGCAGCCTGAAATATGGCCTGAGCTTCACTGGCCGGCGGATCTCTACCTGGAGGGCAGTGATCAACACCGGGGGTGGTTTAACAGTTCATTATCCACCTCAGTGGCAGTAACAGGGAAGGCGCCTTACAAAGCAGTATTAACCCATGGATTTGTGGTTGACGAACAGGGCCGCAAAATGAGCAAGTCTTTGGGGAATGTAGTAGATCCCTTAAAAGTTATTAAACAAATGGGGGCAGACATACTCAGGCTTTGGGTAAGCAGTGCGGATTACCGGGGTGACCTGGCAGCGTCGCAAGCCATTTTAAAACAAATGACTGAAGCATACAGGAAGATCAGGAATACTTGCCGCTTCCTTTTAGGCAATATCTATGATTTCGATCCTCTTGTTCATAAGGTAAAAGTTCAGGATATGCTTGAAATCGATCGCTGGGTTTTAAGCAGGCTGCAAAAATTGGTGGAAAAAACCCTTGGTGCATACAAGAATTATGAATATCACGTAGTTTACCATGCTGTGCACAACTTTTGCACTGTAGACATGAGTGCATTATATCTGGATATCATTAAAGATCGTTTATATGCCTCGGCACCCGGCAGTCAGGAACGGCGTTCCGCTCAAACCGTGTTGTATGAGGTTCTAAATGCCATTGTACGTTTACTTGCGCCAATATTGGCTTTCACCAGCGAGGAGATTTGGCGTTATGTGCCCAAGGATAAAAACGCCCCTGTCAGTGTCCAGCTTTGCGATATGCCGGAGGTTAAAGAAGAATACCTGGATCAGGAACTGGAGGAAAAGTGGGACCGTTTATTGGATATCAGGGCTTTGGCAACCAGAGCCCTTGAAAGGGCACGGCAGGATAAGTTAATCGGCAATTCTTTGGAGGCAAAAGTAGAACTGTATATAGATCAAGATACCGGCACTTTCCTTAATTCCGTAAATATAGATCTGCCTACACTCTTTATTGTATCTCAAGTAGAAGTTATCAACGGGCCTGCGCCGGAGGATGCGCTGAAAGATGAGGAAAAAGTTCCGGGTGTTGCAGTGGTTGTTAAACAAACAACAGGCAGCAAGTGTGAAAGGTGTTGGAATTACAGCGAAAGAGTCGGTGAGGATCAAGAACATCCCACTCTCTGCCCACGCTGCTTAAAGGTATATAGGGGATTGGCTTAATACCCGCCACGGGAATGGTTCTTGTGGCAGGTCCCAAGCCACCAGCCACCAGCCATGGGGACAGTCCCCATGGCTGGATAAGTTATATGTGTAGGGGCGGGCGTTTATGCACGCCCGTTTTTATTTCACCTGCTATGAGAATCGTACCCGTGGCAGGCATTTATTGTTTCAGCCTTTTTGATAAAATCCCGCCTATTTTGCCGGATTCTACCGCATTTAATTCCCCCCAACCGCCTTTTTTTATTTTGTCCAGTAAACCCAGCTCCTCTGCAATTTCTAATTTCATCTTATTAATTATTGATTTTTCTTCCTTTGTTCTTTTTTTGCCAGCCATTAAATCACCTGCTAAAGATTGTTGTGGATAGTATGCTCCGATAACCCTTGGGATATTTATCTTTTTGGTATAAACTACAGGTATGGCGATACTTTAAACCGGGGTGCGGGAAAAATGGATTCAAAGTATAAGCTTTTAGTGAACTATTTAAGCAAGCTGGGCAGCGTAATCGTAGCTTTTTCCGGAGGTGTTGACAGTTCTTTGCTTTTGGCCGCTTCTAAAGAGGCTTTAGGCAGGGACAATGTTTTGGCGGTAACGGCTTCTTCTTTAATTGATCCCCCGGGTGAACTTGAGGCTGCTCGAGAAACAGCATTAAGTTTGGGGGTCAAGTGGCAACCTCTTGAATCACATGAGTTAAATGATCTAAATTTTTTAGCCAATACCAAAGAAAGATGTTACTACTGTAAGAAAAGATTATTGAAAGAACTTTTGGATTTAGCCCAAAAGGACGGTTTTAATTATGTGGTAGAGGGCAGTAACCTTGATGATCTGCAAGATTTCCGGCCCGGATACAAGGCTGTTTGTGAGAGCGGTGTATTAAGCCCATTGATGGAAGTAAAAATGACCAAGGAGGATATAAGGGCGGCTGCCAAAGAAGTAGGGCTTTTATCTTGGGACAAACCCAGCGGGGCATGCCTGGCTTCCAGGATACCCTATGGCCAGGCAATAACGGTGGAACGATTAAAACGGATAGCCGCAGCCGAGAGCCTTATCCATGACTTGGGGGTTGTTACGGTAAGAGTAAGGGACTATGGTGAAACAGCCAGGCTGGAAGTGCCTTTTGATTGCTTTCAGAAATTAACTGACCATAAGGTACGTCAGGATATAGTCGAGAGATTTAAAAAGCTTGGATATAAATATATTACCCTGGATTTGGAAGGTTACCGCACAGGAAGTATGAACTAGCTGCAGGATTTTGTGAACTGCAGCCTGTTTTTTTAATGGAACTTTTACTGTCAGTTAACGTCTTTGATAATAAAATAGAATGTTTAACAGGGGGTTGTTAATTAATGAGAAAGCCTCTAACGGCTGTTTTTGCTTTATGTTTTTTGGTATTGTTTTTAGCTGGCCCGTTGCCTTCCGGGGCTGCTGAAAAAATTGACCAAACTTTGGCTGTTGACGGGCTGTTATACAATAACGGCAATGATCCTTCCGGAGCTGCCATAACTTTGGAACAGGCAATAAATTTGGCTAAAGAAAAGGTGCCTATGCCGGAGGGATTGGAGGAGTTCAGTTCCGGCTACCAGGAGGAAAACGGCAATAAAAGTTGGGAACTGTCATGGAGAAGCACCGACGGGAAAATAACTTTCTCTGTCTCAATTGATGCAGTAACCGGTGATGTGGAAAATATAAATTTCTATAAAAGTTATGAATATAATGCCCGCTATAAAGGCCTGCCGGCATACGATAGAGAAAAGTGCCTGGAAATTGCCAAAGCTGAAGGTCAAAGGCTTGTTCCAGACAAGTTTCCCAGGACAACCTATATCGAACAACCAGATGAATATCAAATACAAGTATTGAGA
>CAYUXS010000034.1:6963-10843 GCA_964448915.1 uncultured Peptococcaceae bacterium | reverse complement strand
CCCTTGGGCTTGCCAGTAGAACCGCTGGTGTAAAGTATAAAGAGGGGATCCTCTGCATCCATGGGTACCGGTTCAAAACCAATGGGGGCATTTTCCATCAGATCATGGTACCATAAATCCCTGCCTTCTACAAAATTGACATCATGGCCGGTACGTTTAACCATAATTACCTTTTCAACACTGGGGCAGTTGGCTAGTGCCTGGTCAGTGTTAGCCTTAAGGGGGATAATTTTGCCCCGGCGCCAGCCGCCATCACAAGTAATAACAATTTTCGCTTTGCAGTCGTTAATCCTGTCTGCCAGAGATTCGGGGCTGAAGCCACCGAAAACAATACTATGGATAGCACCGATACGGGCACATGCAAGCATAGCAATGGGAAGTTCGGGAATCATGCCCATATAAATGCTAACACGGTCGCCTTTATTTACACCCAGCTGCTTTAATACATTTGCAAACTTGGTTACTTCACGATATAAATCTTGGTAGGTCAGGGTTACCTGATCTCCCGGCTCGCCTTCAAAAATGATGGCAGCTTTGTTCTTTCTCCAGGTTTTTAAGTGGCGGTCAATGCAGTTATAGGACGCGTTTATTTTGCCGTTAATAAACCACTTGGCGAAAGGTGGGTTCCATTCCAATATTTGATCCCATTTTTGATACCAGTCCAAGCGTTCAGCCATTTTAGCCCAAAAGCCTTCACGATCTTGCTTGGCCATTTCATACAAGCTGTGATCTTTTACATTGGCTTGGGCTGTAAAATCTGCAGGGGGGTGAAATACCCGCTCAAGGGTCTTTACCTCGTTTGACATTTAAAAACCTCCTACTTCTATATTTTTTGAGATTTTTTATGACCTGGTTAGTAAAGCATGATTAAATACTATGTCCCACCTTATTTTATATATCATTATTGCTTAAATGTTAAGAAAAATCTGTCTAGATGTAATATTAAAAGTTTTTTGTGTTTATAAAGCAGTTAAATGGTTAGTCGGGTATTTTCGTCAAGCAGCAACAAAGTGGATTCCCGCAAGCAGGGGAATCCACATTTGTAAATATATACTATATATTATACCTCTACTCGGAACCAATGGCTAGATAAGTCCTTACCTTGCCTTCCTCATATTTCATTTCTGATTCTTTTTCCGGAGTAAGGTATGATACAACTATAGCCACAATAAAACTCAAAGTCATTGAGATGATAGCCGGGTTTTTCAATGGGAAAATAGCCCCGCTGTTCTTTAATACATCTACCTGGATTGTCGGGCTAAGGTAGATCAACAATCCCGCTGACAATGCCCCGGTAATTATCGCGGCAGTAGCTCCCGCTGTGCTCAGTTTTTTCCAAACTATCGTGAGAAGGATAGTCGGGAAGTTTGCACTGGCAGCGATGGCAAAAGCCAAGCCAACCATAAAGGCTACGTTTTGGCCTTTAAACAATATTCCCAGGGCTATGGCTAAACATCCAAATACTATGGTTGCTATCCTGGCTATATTTATTTGTTCTTTTTCAGTGGCTTTGCCTTTTTTAACAACACTAAAATATATATCATGCGACAGGGTAGAAGCACCGGCAAGAGTTAAGCCGGCCATTACTGCTAGAATTGTTGCAAAGGCTACCGCTGCAATAAAGCCAAGAAAGGGTGTCCCTCCTAAAAGCTCTGCCAATAGCGGCGAAGCCATGTTCCCGCCTTTATCGATACCTTTTATAATATCCCTGCCAACAAGAACAGATGAGGCAAATCCGACAATAGGTATGATTAAGTAAAAGTAACCAATAAAGCCAGTTGCGTATACAATTGATTTACGGGCTTCTTTGGCGTCAGGGACGGTGTAAAACCTCATCAAAATGTGTGGAAGGCCTAAAAGCCCAAACATTAATGCCAGCCCAAGGGATATTGCATCCAGCGGGTTGCTGATTAGCCCGCCAGGTTCAAGCGCACTTTGGCCATAATTGGCAACAACTGCTGAGTATAGTTCACCAGGGTTGAAGTTAAATTGGGCTAAAGCCAAAATTGCCAACAGCGAAACGCCGCACAGGAGCAAAACCGCTTTAATTATTTGGACCCAAGTAGTGGCAATCATTCCTCCAAATAGAACATAAGCCAACATAACAAGGCCTACTACAATAACCGCTACTTCATAATTTAAGCCAAAAAGCAAGGTAACCAAAGTCCCTGCACCAACCATTTGAGCAATTGAATAGAAAATCAAAGTCAGCAACCCACCTATGGAAGATGCTACCCGTATTGGTCTTTGCTGCAAACGGTAGGCAAGAACGTCGGCAAAGGTATATTTTCCAATATTCCTTAACGGTTCAGCGATTAGAAAAAGCAGCACCGGCCAACCAACCAGCCAACCAGTGGCGTAAATCATGCCATCATAACCGCTTAAGGCTACCATGCCGGAGATCCCCAAGAAAGAAGCGGCACTCATGTAGTCCCCGGACAGTGCAAGCCCGTTTTGAAAACCTGTTATACTGCGTGCTGCAGTATAATACTCCGAGGTGGTTTTAGTTCTTTTAGCAGAATAATAAGTAATACCTAAAGTCACTGCAACGAAAAAAAGGAAAAAACCGATAGCTACCGGTGTCGGTTGACCCAAACTAGTTTGCATTGTAAATCCTCCCACAATAACTAGAAAGAGTTATCAGATTTTATATTTTCTTTTAAGTCTGAAACCATGTTGTCATATTTGTTGTTTGCCCAGATAACATAGATAAAGGTAAAAATAAATGATAATATAATAACCCCCATGGCAACCGGTATCCCAAGGGTAGTAACTTCACCAATTTTTTTAGCCATGGTAGCTTTTGAATAACCTAAAACCAAGATGAATCCATAATAAGTAATAAAGGTTAAGAAAGTTAATAATAGTGCAATCGTCCACCTGCGTTTTACTAAACTTTTAAATTCAGGCATTTCATTAATTTGCTGGGGCTGCATAATAAAAAGCACCTCCTAAAGAATAAGCTCATAATGTTAACCAATCATTAAAAAACCTTGTTAATCACCTCCCAAAATGCCTAGCTTGTGAAAAAATATAATATAACTAGTTATACATCAGATATTTTTGAATGTTAAGACTTTTCAGTCAAATGGTCATAGAGAGAATTATGATGTTAAAAATTGGGGTTAAATAGTCATAACATAAAAAGACCGGGACGATTGTCTCAATTAGGGAACAACCGTCCCGGGAATTGGTTTTATTTTTAATTGTTTTGGATCTCTTTTTTTATAAAATGCCCTGAACCCAACCAGGCGGCTAGTGCGAATATCAGGTAGATTGCCATTGATGCCTGCTTACCCTGCAGTAAAACCTGGAGACCTATTCCCAGCCCCAAAGAAGGTATGACAACAAGCAGTGTCCTGATAACCCGTTCAAACCCTACCTTCGGGGTAAGGGGCCAAACCCTGGAGTAAATAACACCGAGGGCTACCCCCAAACCGACAGTAGTTGCTATTTGAATTATTGCCAAAGGGGTTGGAAACGGCCATCCGGATAGATAATGCCCTACCAGGTAGAAGAGTTCCAGGAAAAATGCTATGCCTATGGCTTTACGCAGAGCCCTGCTATCTAGGTATGGTTGGGACAGGTATAGTATTATCGTTAAAACTAACAGGATAAGAGTCCAAGTCATTATTAATCACCATTTTCTTTATTTAATGAGAGATACGTGCTGCCACGCCTTTCTCCAATGCTGCATCTGGAAGCCTGATATCTTCAAGAAGATCTTGTATATGCTTGGGCGGCGGAGCTGTTGCCCGGGAAACCACAAAGGATACTATGAAGTTTATGATCATACCGATCACTCCGATACCAAGGGCGTTAATTCCCAGGAAGTCTTTAAGTATCGGTGCTTCGGTGTGAAATAGCTGGACCGACTGCA
>CAYUXS010000034.1:0-6953 GCA_964448915.1 uncultured Peptococcaceae bacterium | reverse complement strand
TAACAGGATCATTACAAAGGTAAAAGATAGGCCGGAAATAATTCCCCATATAGCTCCTTCTTTATTCATCCGGCGGTCAAATATGCCCAGGAAAATTTGGGGGAACAAGCTGGCTGCCGCCAAGCCGAAAGCAAAGGCAACTACCTCTCCAACAAAGCCCGGCGGGTTAATACCGAAATACCCGGAAAGGGCCACAGCTGATAAAATGGTAATACGAGCCACCTTAAGCCTTTGAGCCTCTGATGCATCTTTCCTTAGAATGCGGTAGTAAATATCGTGTGATACCGCACTGGACATGGCCAGCAGCAGGCCTGATGCAGTTGAAAGCGCTGCCGCCAATCCACCAGCCGCCACCAAGGCGATTACAATTGGTGCCAGGTTGGCAACTTCAGGCGTTGAAAGCACGATAATATCTTTATCGATAGTTATTTCAGTAGCATCGGCATCTTTGGCAAAAGTCAATATACCGTCGTTATTTTTATCCTCTAATTTAAGCAACCCGGTTGAGGACCACTTGCTTGCCCATTCAATTTGTTGAACTTGAGCAATGGGCTTATCATGCAGGGTATTCAGTAAATTATATTTGGCAAATACACCAACTGCCGGTGCAGTTGTGTACAGTAAGGCTATAAATAACAGTGCCCAGCCGGCTGACCAGCGAGCGGCTTTAACAGTCGGTACGGTGTAGAAACGTACAATAACGTGTGGAAGTCCTGCAGTCCCAATCATTAAAGCAAGTGTTGCAGCCAGCACATTAATTTGGGTCATGTTGGCAAACGGCTTAATATACTCCGATAACCCGACTGCAATCTGGACTTCGCCCAAACGAGTGGTAATATCGCTAAAAGTAAGAGCCAGTTGAGGTATCGGATTGCCTGTCAGTTTAAGTGCAATAGCTGAAGCCGGGATCAAGTAAGCAATTATAAGAACACAATATTGAGCAACCTGAGTCCAGGTGATACCTTTCATACCTCCAAGAGTAGAGAAAAAAGCCACAACGGCTACACCGATTAATACGCCAACAGCAATATCAACTTGCAGGTAACGGCTAAAGACAATGCCAACCCCGCGCATTTGCCCGGCCACATAAGTAAGTGAAATAAATACGGTGGCTATGGCTGCAACAGCCCGGGCTATATTGGAATAGTAACGGTCGCCGATAAAATCAGGCACGGTATATTTACCGAATTTACGCAAATAGGGTGCCAGCAAGAGGGCAAGCAATACATATCCCCCAGTCCAGCCCATTAAATAGATGCTACCGTCATAACCCAGGAAAGAAATCAATCCTGCCATTGATATAAATGAAGCTGCAGACATCCAGTCGGCTGCTACCGCCATACCGTTGGCAACTGCCGGCACGCCCTGCCCGGCCACATAAAATTCTTTGGTGCTTTTTACTCTGCTCAACCAGCCGATATAGATATAAAGGCCGAAGGTAAGAACCACCATAATGATTGTTAATATTTCTACACTCATTGAGACAACCCCCTCGACTCGTCTTTGGTTTCGACTATCTCGCTGTTAACTTCCCGGTCAAGTTTGCCCATCCGGACAGCATAGTAGAAAATTATACAAACGAAAATAATAATCGAGCCTTGCTGGGCCAACCAGAAAGAGAAACTGATACCGAAGAATGAAACCTTTGAAAGCGGTTCGGCAAAAATAATTGAGCCTACAACTGAAACAAGTATCCAGATAACTAACAGGCTAACAATTATTTGCAGATTTTTTTTCCAATAAGCTTGATACTCAGGCCTCATAAAATTACCCCTCCTAATTAATAAAACATTACTGCCGGTGAGATGATTTAATATTGGCAATATTTAAACAATTCAAAAAATTTAACTCCCTGCCTCCTTTCTTTGTAATGTTCCGAAATCTTGTGCCTTTTTTATATAGTCATATTTATACTATAGGGATTTTTGATAGTTAAGAAATTTTAGTCTAACTGTATTATTTGTTGTTTTTACGGCTTCCTGCATGATTAAGTGGGCGGAAAAATATGGACGGGCTGTTTAAACTGCAATGGTGCAAAAGTATGCAAGTATTTACTTGTTTGATTGCAATTAGGCAGGCTAACCGGTTATTAAAAAGCTTAAATGGTTATTGTGCGGTTCAATTAGTATTATTTATCTGTTCAAGGTGAAAAATTAATAGTACAGGTGCAAAAAGGGGGTTGTCGGCAGTAATGACGGGCTTGGCCCTGCGAACAGTTTTAATATATGTAATAGTGTTAGCCGTTGTACGATTGATGGGTAAAAGGGAAATAGGCCAATTTTCCCCTTTCGATTTTGTCGTGGCCATTATTGTGGCAGAAATAGCAACTATGCCATTGGTGTCCGATTTGCCGTTATGGCATGCAATTATCCCTTTGGCAGTTTTGACATTATTAGAGATAGTGCTTAGTTTTGCAGCCCTTCATTGCCGGAAGCTTAGGAGTATTTTGGACGGGAAGCCTCAAGTAGTTATAAAAGGAGGCCATATCCTGAAGGAGGAGTTAAGAAGAGCCAGGTACAACCTGGATGATCTCTTATCGCAACTCAGGGAGATCGGTTATCCCAAGCCTGAAGATATAGAAGTGGCTGTACTTGAAACATCAGGCCGGATCAGTGTTGTGCCGAAATCTAATAAAAGGCCTTTGACACCGGAAGATTTAGGTTTAACCCCTCCTTATGAAGGCCTTCCCGCAGTAGTTATTATGGATGGTGAAATCTGCCCGGAGCAGTTGAATAGATGTAATTTAAGCCGGGAGTTGCTGGAGAAAAAACTAAAAGATTTGGGGTTGGATTGTAAAAAGGTTTTTTTGGCAACTGTAGAGAAGGACGGGCAATTATTTATCAGTATTAAAAAGCCTTTATAAGCACGTTTAACAAATGTGAACGCCAGCATAAAAAGGCTTATTCCATGCCTAAAAAAAGAAGGGTTATCAGCTGGTTGGTAGAATTTTACTTTAACTTTTTTTAAAATGGTTGAGCTGTTTTCTTCTATGATTACTAAGCAGGCGGTGTCAATTATTGATTAGTGTTGACAGGAAACAGCAATTGGCAATAATTATAATTGTGGCTGTGGTTATTTTTTCTGCAGGGTATAATATCGGTATCCGGAAAGAGCAGCCTGCTGAGGACGCTGCCGGTATTGTCAACCAGGAATTAAGCAACAGGCTGATTTCAGTGCATATTTCGGGAGCGGTAGAAAAACCCGGTGTATATAAAGTTAACCTGGGCTCACGTGTTGAAGATGCATTGGGTAAGGCGGTTGCATTACCCAAAGCTGATATTCAAGGGTTGAACTTGGCGGCACCCTTAAAGGACGGGCAAAAGTTGGTCGTACCGGAAAAACCCAACAGCCTTGAATTTGCCTCTTTAGGACCGGAAAATACTGCTGAAAAGCCTGTTAACCCTAAAATTGCCGGCCCTGCCGGCCTTGATAGGCAGTCAATTAAATTAAACATTAACCGGGCATCTGCCAATGAATTGGAAAAACTACCCGGTTTAGGACCTGCATTGGCGCAACGAATTATAGATTATAGGGAAACCCAAGGCATGTTTACCTCTGAAGAAGATATAAAAAGCGTAAAGGGAATCGGCGATAAGATATTTGAAAAAATCAAGGATAAGATCACTGTTAACTGATGGGGTGTCGTAGTTGGATGTTGAATTAATGGTTCGTCTGATACAGCTGCAGATTGCACAGAGATCGCTTGAAAGCGGGATCGGATTCTTCGATAAGGATGCTTTTGATTATAAGAGCGTTGAGAAGCCTGATTTTTCAATTGTATTATCGGCTATGTTAGAAAGTTCAAAAAACACCGGGGGAGGGGCTGCCGGTACATCGTCAATCATTCCCGGGCTAAGGGCGCTTGCTGCGACGGACTATATCGATAATATCAAGACTTCAGTAATTGGCAATATCAAGGAAAATATAATCCATGGTGTTTATGGGCGGCAACAGGGCAACAACAGTACCGCGGCTGGTGTTGATAGAACCGGGCCTTCCGGTTCTTTAACCTCGATGGTAAAACAAGTTGCAAAAAAATATGGATTGGATCACAAAGCAGAGTCGGATTATAATCCCAAGGCTGTGTCCAGTGCAGGGGCAATGGGCTTAATGCAGTTAATGCCTGCTACAGCCAAATCTTTGGGGGTGAGGGATCCCTTTAATCCAAGAGAAAACTTGGAAGGAGGCGCCAAATATTTAAGATCGCTAATTGACAGGTATGACGGGAATATAAAATTGGCTTTGGCTGCCTACAATGCAGGGCCGGGTGCTGTTGAACGTTATAAAGGCGTACCGCCCTACAAGGAAACAATATCATATATTAATAAGATTAACAGTTTAACCAACGGGATGATTGTGTAAGTATTCATTAACTTATATTTACCGGGGGAGTTTAAGTGGTTTCCAGGCCGTTGGTTTATGTAACGTTGGCCTTTGTTTTGGGAATAATTACAGCAAATATAACCAGCATCCCTGATTGGTGTTTTTTAATAACTGCAATAGTAACAGGGCTTATTGCTGTGGCTGCTTTTTCTATTGGCCGCAAGGACGTTTTTTTACTGCTCCTTGCGGCTTTTTTATTTTCGGGGGCGGCTATGGCAGCTTCGGAAAAGCCAAAGCCTGGCTCCTCTATAAATAAATACCTGGGACGGGAGGTTACACTGGAAGGGTATATCTGTAAAGAGCCGGTCTATAAAAGTGGTAAAGTCATTTATGAATTAAAGGTAGAGAGGCTTTTTCAAGGCCCTGAAGCGGTCGATTTTCAGACAAGGGTCTTGGTTTATTCTGCCGGCCGGCATGAGGTGTTATGGTATGGTGATGCCGTCAGGTTAACCGGCAGGCCTTTCCTCCCGAAAAGCCCGGGAAACCCGGGTCAGTTTGATTACCCGGCATACTTATGGGATAAGGGTATATGGGCATTAATCACGGTTAAAGGAGAAGGTGATTTTGAAAAAACAGGTTCCGGCAAAGGATACCCCCTTGCCAGGACGGCACTTCGCCTTAAACAGAAGCTGGTGGATGTTAACAGGAAAACCATGGAACCCGCCCAAGCTGCCTTGGTTAATGGAATTGTATTTGGCAGCCGGGGGGAGATAGAGCCTGGTATAACAGAAGCCTTTAACGAAACCGGTATTGTCCATATTCTTGCAGTAAGCGGGCTTAATGTGGGACTTGTTGCAGCTGGCGTTATGGGTTTGTTAAATATATTTAGGCTTCGGGGAATTGCTTTCCCTGCAATTACTGCAGCAATAATTGCTTATACTTATATAACCGGACTGGGCGTTGCTGTAGTTAGGGCGGCAATTATGGCTTGGATATATTTTTGCGGCCGGCGCCTCGGCAGAGAGAGGGATTGGCCGGTAACCATGTCGGCAGCTGCCTTGATTATATTGGTCTTTTCACCAAACGCCCTTTTTGAGCCGGGTTTCCAGCTTTCATTCGGGGCTACCTGGGGGATACTACATGTGGGCCCTTATATAGATGAAAAATTAAAAAAAGCCGGTTTGGATAATTCCTGGCTAAGAGGTTGCCTGTGGGTGACTTTGGCAGCACAGCTTGGAACCTTGCCGCTGGTTGTTTACTATTTTAATATTGTTTCCCTTGTTTCTATTTTAGCGAACTTGTTTGTGGTGCCTTTGGTTGGCCTAATATTGCCTATCGGAATTGTCGCTTCTTTAGCCGGTTTGATCCATTTGAAAATTGCTTTATTCATTAACAGTATCAACGCGGCTTTATTGGAATTTATGATGTTTATTGCCGGCCTGCTTCACCAAATACCGGGTGGGGTGGTTTATGCAGCTGCACCGCCAATGGCAGCTGTTTTTATATATTACTTATGCTTGTTCGTTATTGTTGGCGATAAAAATCAATGGTATTCGGTCAAGCCGGCAAAATTACGGATAGCCGTATCTACCGCCTTTTTTATTATGATCTTGTTATTTGCTACAGGATACTGGTCAAACAACGGCAATTTGCAGGTACATGTCCTGGATGTCGGGCAAGGGGACAGCATTTTATTCCGTTTCCCAAACGGTAAAAATATGCTGGTAGATGCAGGTGGCTGGAAGGAGGAGTATGTTAGCGGCAGGGGGGCAGGCCAAGTAGTTGCATCATATCTGAGAAGATTAGGTATAAATAAGATTGATGCCTTAATCCTGTCCCACCCTCATGAAGATCACTGTGCAGGGGCATTATTTCTTTACGAACATTTCGATATAGGTTGGGTGTTTGTTTCGCCTGTTATGTTATTGCCCGGTATAACAGAGCAGGTAGATTTTTCTTATATTCAATTGCTGTCATCTATGGAGAAGAAAGGAATCCGGGTCAAGGAACTGTTTGCAGGGGACGTTATCGATATGGATCCTATGGTTGAAGTAAAAGTCCTGGGCCCGGGTGTCAATCTTTTTACCGGTACCAAGTCTGATTTAAATAATAATTCTTTAATTATTTCTGTTAAATATGGCGGCAAGTCATTTCTGATGACAGGTGATATTGAGATGGATGGCCAGGCAGGCTTGATGGAAAGGTTATCCCAGCAGCATGGTTTTGATGTACTAAAAGTCCCCCACCACGGCAGCAGGTATGTACTGCCTGAATTTATCCAACAAGTAGATCCGGATTATTCTGTTATTTCCGTAGGGCAAAATGCTTTTGGGCACCCCGATCAAAAGACTGTTGAAATGTTCCAGGCTACAGGCCCGGTTTACCGGACTGACAGGGATGGTTTAGTGGTATTTAACTGCGACGGCAAAAAAATTGAGGTTGAAACATACCATGCGGCAGGGAAATAATATATTTAATCCCGGGTTAAATCTTCCAGCCGTTTGGCGGATTGTTCCGCTTGATACTCCAGTTCCATTAAAGTGTTGGGTATTCTTGCTATGTACCCGTTTATATCCACTTTGATTTCCGGGTTTTTTTGCTGGTAATCCAGATCATAGCGCAGATCATTT
>CAYUXS010000033.1:0-11003 GCA_964448915.1 uncultured Peptococcaceae bacterium | reverse complement strand
TTATATGTTTCAAAAACTTCGTCATAATTAAAGGCTTGCGCACCATACACATTTTTTAATAATGTATTTTTTTGCTCAAGCACAAAACCCAGGATTTCGGACAAGCTCTCCGGATCAACCAATTCTGCCATTCTTATACCGGTCCTGGACGCCTTATCAGTATAAGCCGGGCCTATTCCCCGGCCCGTAGTACCAATTTTATTTTTTCCCCGCTGTTCTTCATCAACATTATCGAGCCTACGGTGATAAGGCATTATAATATGCGCCCGGGGACTGATTTTTAGATTTTCAACACTGATACCTTGCTTAATTAATCCTTCTACTTCCTTGAGAAATACTTCAGGATCAAGCACCACCCCGTTGCCGATCAAACACTGTTTCCCAGGATATAAAATTCCGGATGGAATCAGGTGGAGTTTATACTCCTTTCCATCGGCCACTACAGTATGCCCGGCATTATTTCCTCCTTGGTAACGTACTACAATATCTGCATCTTTGGCGAGAAAGTCAGTAACCTTGCCTTTACCCTCATCTCCCCATTGAGTGCCGATCAAAACAACGGTTGACATATAATACCTCCTAGGTGTGATTACTAAATACTACAACTTACGCTTTAATTAATAATTAACCTGTTTGCAACCTCCCTGGCCACAATAACCCCGGCAGCCGACGCCTGGGCCAGCCCCCTGGTCACACCGGCCCCGTCACCGCAAGCAAATAAATTCCTGACCGGAGTCTCCAAACAAGAGCTTAAAGTTAGCCTGGAAGAATAAAACTTTACTTCAACACCATACAATAAAGTATATCTTGAATAAACACCAGGTGCAATTATATCCATGGCTTTTAACATCTCTACAATAGCAACCAAGTGACGGTAAGGGAAGACTAAACTTAAATCACCGGGTGTAGCTTCCTCCAAAGTTGGCACCGTCAAGCTTTTTTTTAGCCTGGCTTCAGTGGTCCTTTTGCCGGCAATCAAATCCCCCAGACGTTGTACGATTACGCCGCCACCAAGCAGGTTGGCCAGGCTGGCCACGTATTTCCCGTATGCTATAGGTTCTTTAAAAGGCTCTGTAAATGATTTGCTTACCAATATAGCAAAATTAGTATTTGCTGTTTTTCTAAAAGCATGTGAATGCCCGTTAACGGTAATTATACCGTCACTGTTTTCCAGCACAACGTCCCCGTACGGGTTCATGCAAAATGTCCGGACTTTATCGTCAAAAGTCTTTGAATGATATATAAATTTAGACTCATAAAAAACGTTGGTCAATGGCTCCATTATTTCTGCAGGCAATTCAACCCTAACACCAATATCCACCGGATTGACTTCGGTGTTTATTCCTAATTCCCTTGCCACCTCAACAAGCCATTGGGACCCTTCCCTGCCGGGTGCCAAAATTACATAATCGCTATAAACTTTCTTGCCGTCACCGGTAATAACCCCAATAGCCTTATTGTCTTGACAAAGCACATTGTCTACCCTGATGCCGGTCTCCACCTCTACCCCTTTTGATATTAGGTATTCTTTCATACTTCTTAAGATTTGCTGACACCTGCCTGTTCCCAGATGCCTAATGGGTACCGGTATTAGCTTCAATTCGGCCCTTGTAGCTCTTGACTGAAAATTCGCAATCTTATCCTGGTTCTCCATTCCATATACTGTACTGGGAGCCCCAAATTCCAGGTAAATGCCGTCCACATATTCAATTAATGCGGAAAGGTACTTCTGGCTTATATATAAATCCAAATTGCCCCCTATTTCATTGGAAAGAGTTAACTTCCCGTCGCTAAAAGCGCCTGCCCCGCCCCATCCTGAAACCATTGAACATGGATTGCAATTAATACAAGGAATATTATTGGTTTTTGACGGGCATTTCCTGTTGTCTATGTCCCTGCCTTTTTCCAGAATTAAAACCTTGATATCCTCTTTTTTTCTCACCAGCTCAATTGCGGAGAAAATACCTGCAGGCCCTGCGCCTACAATGATAACATCATATTTGTTTAGCAATCGGCTACCTCCTCAGGAACAAAAAAACTCAAATGGTACCGGGGTTCCCGGCCCCTTTGAGTCCGTTATTTTCCAGTATGGGCAGAAAACGTTGCTATTAACCAACTAAATAGTAACAAAGACCAGGTGAAGTGTCAACTTATTTAGCCTCCTGAGACAGGGGACGGTTCTCTGTTATATAACGCTGAAGCTTACAGTTATAATCTAAAGCTAAAACGGCAGCCGTTGGCTGCCGTTATCTAGCCAATTTTTTCTATCCCGCCCATATAAGGAACCAACACTTTGGGAATTACTACACTCCCGTCTTCCTGTTGATAGTTCTCCAGGATAGCAGCTACCGTCCTTCCAACGGCTAAACCGGAACCGTTCAAGGTATGGACAAATCTAGGTTTTTCCTTTCCGTCCTTAAAACGAATGCCGGCTCTCCGGGCTTGGAAGTCTTCAAAGTTGCTGCATGACGATATTTCCTTATAATCATTAGCGCTTGGCAGCCATACTTCAAGATCATAGGTTTTTGCAGAACTAAAGCCCAGATCGCCCGAACAAAGCACTACCTGCCGGTAAGGCAGTTCCAACATTTCCAATACTCTTTTGGCGTTGGAAGTAAGCTTTTCCAGTTCCTCGTAAGATTGTTCGGGACGGGTAAACTTTACCAATTCTACTTTATTAAATTGGTGCTGCCTAATCAGCCCCCTGGTATCCCTTCCTGCAGCTCCGGCTTCGGCCCGGAAACAAGCACTGTATGCACAATGCGAAATGGGAAGTTTGCTGCCGTCTAAAATTTCAGACGCGTATAAGTTGGTAACCGGTACTTCTGCTGTGGGGATAAGGTAGTAATCAGTCCCTTCTATCTTAAACATATCCTCAGCAAATTTTGGCAGTTGGCCGGTACCCACCATGCTTGAACTGTTAACCATAAAAGGAGGGAAAACTTCTATATATCCATGTTCCCTTGTATGCAAGTCCAGCATAAAGTTAATTACCGCTCTCTCCAGGCGGGCCCCCAACCCTTTATAGAAGGTAAACCTTGCCCCGGTAATTTTGCTGCCCCGTTCAAAATCAAGGATATCCCATTTTTCTCCTATATCCCAATGGGCTTTAACCGGAAATCCAAATTTTGTGGGTTCTCCATACCGGTATACTTCAACATTATCATCTGAATCCAAGCCTACCGGGACTGTTTCATGTGGAACATTGGGTATATCCAATAGTATGCTTTGCAATTGCTCTTCAATGGTTTTAATCTCAACGTCCAAATCCTTAATTTGCTGGGACACCTGGCGCATCTCAACAACCAGGTCTTCTGCATCCAGCCCTTGCTGCTTCAAACGCCCAACTTCTTCAGAAACTGTATTGCGTTTATTTTTTAACTGTTCAACAACTACAAGTTTCTGGCGGCGTTCTTCATCCAGCTTCAAAAACGCATCAAGGTTTAGATCAGAGCCCCTTTTTTTAAGAGATTCTTCAACAATTTCCGGATTGACCCTTAACAATTTAATATCAAGCATAGCATATCCTCCAAAACTAATTCTCCTTACTAATCTACCCGAATTTTACCATATTTACAACTCTCCGGGGCCATATTAAAAAAAGCCCTTGTGTGCCGCACACAAAGGGCTCTTTTTCCTGAAATTAAAGCCTGATCATTCTTACATCGGTTACTCCCGGTAACTTGCTTATTTCTTTAAGGGTTTTTTCAGGTACCTCAGCGTCAACCGAGAGCAGCATAATAGCCGGGCCGCCTGCTTCTTTGCGGCCTACTTGCATGGTGGCAATATTAATATCGTTATCACCTATAAGCATCCCCACCGGGCCGATAATCCTGGGCCGGTCAATGTGCGGTACAAACAGCATATACTCACTTGGCACGGCATCCAGCCTAAAATCGTCGATCATAACAATACGAGGATCGTTGGTGCCAAACAGTGTTCCGGATATTGACCTTTGTTCTTTGTTGGTAAAGACCTTAACGGTAATCAGGTTTGCATAACCTTCTTCTTTTCGATCTGCAACCTGTTGGACTTGTATGCCTCGATTTTTAGCCAATAATGCCGCATTTACATAGTTTACCGTCTTTTCCTGAAGGATCGGGTATAACAACCCCTTTACCACTGCAGTGGTTATAGGGGTTACCTCCTTATCGGACAAATCACCGCTATAGGTAACTTCAATTTTTCTTACCCGCCCTGAGACCAGTTGAGCCTGAAACTTTCCTAAATTCTCTGCTAAACCAAGGTATGGCTTAATGATCGCCATAGTTTTAGGATCAATGGAAGGCATGTTAACGGTATTTTTGACAACATTTCCGGTAAGAGCATTCACTATTTCTTCAGAAACATCAACCGCCACATTGAGCTGGGCCTCCTTTGTGGACGCACCAAGATGCGGGGTGGCTATAAAGTTGGGCAAGGTTAATAAAGGGCTTTCGGTATTTGGTTCGGTTTCAAAAACATCCAAAGCAGCACCGGCTACTTTGCCGCTTTTTAATGCATTATACAGCGCTTCCTCGTCAATAATCCCGCCACGGGCGCAATTTATAATACGGACCCCGTCTTTCATTTGACTGATTGCCTTTTCATCAATCATGTGATAGGACTCTTTGGTCTTTGGCATATGAATAGTAATAAAGTCGGATTTGCTGTAAAGCTCTTCTAAGCTTACCAATTCTACTGCCATGCCGGCGGCCTTTTCTTCCGTAATATACGGATCATAAGCCAATATTTTCATTTCCATGGCGTGGGCCCTTTTAGCCACAGCCGAACCTATCCGGCCAAGGCCTAAAATCCCCAATGTCTTGCCCCGGAGTTCCACACCGACAAAACTCTTCCTGTCCCATACGCCTTCCTTAAGTTTACCCATAGCCTGAGGTATATTGCGGGCAAGAGCCAGCATCATGGCAATGGTATGCTCGGTGGCGGCTATAGTATTGCCGTCAGGAGCGTTAAGTACCATGATCCCCCTTTTTGTTGCTGCTTCCAAATCTATATTGTCAACACCTACACCGGCCCGGCCTACTACTATCAATTTATCTGCCGCATCCAGGACTTTCTCAGTTACCTTGGTGGCACTTCTTACAATAAGGGCATTATAGCCTGGTATTTCTTTTACTAGTTCCTCTTCGGTCATTTGGCCTCCGATAACCACTTCTATGTCGGGATTCTGCCGCAGAGGAAGCAGCCCTTGTTCTGAAACGCCGTCCATTACCAATACTTTCATTGCTATTTACCCCCTAAAAATACCTGTTGAGCAGCACGGACACCGCTGCCCAATTCCACCTTATAACCAACACGGGCCAAGGCCATTTCCAGGGCACTGATAGCGATAATTACATCCATTTTATCTGCAAAACCCATATGCGCTATTCTAAATATTTTGCCCTTAAGGAAACCCTGGCCTCCTGCAAAAGTGACACCAAATTCATTTTTTAAGACTTTGCGAATATCGTCTCCGTTAATACCTTCCGGGCTTTTTATGGCTGTAACTACAGGGGAGATTGCGCCTTCTTCGGCAAAAAGCTCCAAACCCAAAGCTTTCACTGCGGCCTGGGTAGCTTTGGATAATAGTTTATGCCTGGCATAAACATTATCCATGCCTTCTGCCAACATCATATCCAGTGCAGCCTCGAGCCCTGCAAACAAAGATACTCCCGGAGTATAAGCAGTATTCCATTTTTCATAAGCCTTCTTGGCTGCCGGAAGGCTAAGGTAAAAACGGGGAGATTTATTTTCTTCAATAACCTTCCATGCCCTTGGGCTAATCGAGATCATAGACAGCCCCGGGGGAAGCATCAGCGCTTTTTGAGACGCGGTTACCAAGATATCTACATTCCACTCGTCAGTCTTTAGTTCTATGCCGCCAACACCGCTTACACCATCAACCAATAACAGTGCCGGTGTGTTGGCCACCAAAGCACCAATACCGGCTATATCATTGCAAACACCTGTGGAAGTTTCATTCTGGGTAGCCAAAACAACTTTATAACTGTTTGATTTTAATTTTTCTTCTACCAGCTTTAGATCTACACTTGTACCCCATTCGAAATTAAGTTCATCAACATTTGCCCCGTATTCCCTGGCTATTTTGGCAAACCTTTCTCCAAAATTACCTGTAACCAATGCCAAAACATTATCGCCGGGACTGACAGTATTTGCTACCGCTGCTTCCATAGCACCGGTACCTGTATTGGTTAAGACCATTATATCGTTTTTAGTCTGAAAAACCACCTTCAGTTTCTCAACAATGCGCTTATACAGGGCAGCAAAATCTTCAGTACGATGACCTATAATAGGCTTGGCCATAGCGGAATATACCGCCGGGGGGACCTGAGTCGGCCCTGGAATCATAAGGTATTGTTTATCTTGCATAATAAATACAACTCCTTCAAATTTAAATTACAGGCATACTTTATAGATGTTATAGGTAATAAGTTTTATGTTTTAAGTAAAACCTTTTTATTGTTTAACTTTACACAAAACCCGGAGAACTATTTGTGTTTATTATTGTGAATATGTTTTATTTACTTATTACTTATTACTTAAAACTTATAACGCTTATTAAATGTGCTATAAATTAAAAATCCTCCCGTCCCAAATTAAATAGGGACGAGAGGTTACTTTCTCCCGCGGTGCCACCCTTTTTGGCTGTACCAAAACAAAATGAATACAGCCCTCTCAAGGCCTGTGTTAACGGGCCAGTCCCGTGCCTGCCTACTGCTTTTTTCAACAAGCACCCTCTGGGGAGCCTTTGATCCTGCCGCCCCTACCGGTTCACAGCACCCACCGGCTCTCTGCAAGGTTAAAGTAGGATAATTATACCCCTTCAACGGGTTTGCTATATGAAACTTATCATAAATACTACTACAAGCTTTAATAATATGCAATATCTTTCTTTATGGGCAAATTGAATTCCTCATGAACTTCAGCTAAAGCAATGCTCTAAAAAGTACTTGTGGAGCCTGTTATCATCTGTCAGTTCAGGATGAAAGGCTGCTGCCAGAAACCTTCCCTGCTTTGCCAAAACGATTTTATCATCATAATAAGCCAGGACTTCTACCTCCGGTGAGGCTTTCATAATATACGGCGCCCTTATAAAAACAGCCCTGAAATCTTTTTCACCTAAAACCGGAATAGAAAGATCTGTTTCAAAACTATCTACCTGGCGGCCAAAAGCATTCCGTTCCACTAGTAAATCCATCAATCCAAGCCTTGGCTGGCTGGATTCGTTAATATCTTTGGAAAGCATAATTAACCCTGCACATGTGCCAAAAATCGAAAGGCCTTTCCTGGCCTTGTCCTTTATAGCATCAAGCAAATGGTAACTTACCATCAGCTTACCCATTGTGGTGCTTTCCCCGCCTGGTATTATCAATCCATCCAAACCTTCCAATTGTTCAGGCAGCCTGACTTGCCTTGTCCTAATATTGTCCCCGCATGTCTTTAAAGCCTCTTCATGTTCACGAAATGCTCCCTGAAGTGCCAATACTCCGATTAACATACAACGTCCCTTCTGCCTTTCTGTCTCTTCTTGACTGTCTTTTTAGCTTCTTCTTTTACCAGCCCCGATCCTGCATCCTTTGCTCAGGTAAAATTGACGATATTTCCAAGCCGGGCATAGCCTCACCCAGATTGCCTGATATTTCTGCCAGTATTTCCGGGTTGTTGTAGTGAGTAGTTGCTGCCACTATGGCTTTTGCCCTGGCTTTAGGGTTGTCTGATTTAAAAATACCCGAACCTACAAATATACCGTCACAACCCAACTGCATCATCAAGGCCGCATCAGCCGGTGTTGCTATTCCCCCGGCAGCAAAATTTACCACCGGCAGCCTTCCGGTTTCAGCCACCTTGACAACCAGTTCATAGGGTGCTCCCCACTCTTTTGCCTTGGCCATCAATTCTTCCCTGGGCATATTTTGAAGCAGGCGGATTTCTCCCATAACCATTCTCATATGCCTTACGGCTTCAACAACATTACCGGTTCCCGGCTCCCCTTTTGTTCTAATCATTGCAGCGCCTTCCGCAATCCTCCTAAGGGCTTCTCCAAGGTTTCTTGCACCACAAACAAAGGGAACCTTAAAAGCGTTCTTGTCAATATGGAACTGGTCGTCAGCAGGAGTCAAGACTTCGCTTTCATCTATATAATCCACGCCTAATTGTTCCAATATTTGTGCTTCTACAAAGTGGCCGATTCGAGCCTTGGCCATAACCGGTATTGTAACTGCCTCCATAATACTTTTAATTATAGCCGGGTCAGCCATTCTTGCTACTCCACCGGCCGCCCTAATATCAGCCGGGACCCGTTCCAACGCCATTACGGCACATGCTCCGGCCTCTTCTGCAATTTTTGCTTGTTCAGGTGTGGTAACGTCCATGATTACTCCACCTTTAAGCATCTCCGCCAGGCCGGCCTTTACCCTCCAAGTACCTTTTTCCGCCACCTTGATTTCCTCCCCAAGACATTTTATATAATTAAGGTATTTTACAATATAACACAAATAAAAACAATGTTTCAGCTTTTATCTATTCTTCATTATTTACTTTTGCTACCGCAACTACTTGATCGCCTTCATCAAGCCTCATTAATGTCACACCTTGAGTAGAACGCCCCATACAGGAAATATCCTTGGACCGGATTCTAATAATAATTCCTTCTTTGCTTATCATCATTATTTCGTCATCCGGTCTTACAATTTGTAAGGCAACTACATCACCGTTCCGCTTGGTGTTTTTAACATTTGTTAAACCTATACCGCCTCTTTTTTGAGGACGATATTCATTTATGCTTGTCCTTTTGCCGTACCCGTTGGCAGTAACCACCAGCACATCGCTGTCCGGACGAACGGTATCCATGGCAACCACCTCGTCGCCGGCACGCAGTTTTATTCCTTTTACGCCCCTGGTTACCCTTCCATAAGCGGGTACTTCCGACTCATTAAAATGGATGGCAAACCCCTTTTTGGTGCCGAGCATGATTCCTTGCTCACCGTCAGTAAGTTTTACCTCCACCAGCTCATCGTTCTCATCCAGTATAATAGCCGTTAACCCGTCCCGGCGGTAAGTTTTATACTGGGAAAGGACGGTCTTTTTAACTACTCCATGCTTGGTTGCCATAAACAAATACAGATCGCCGGAAAATTCCTTTACAGGAATAACCGCTGTAATCCGGTCTTTATTGTCTATATCCAACAAGTTCACAATTGGAGTGCCTTTAGCTGTCCTACTGGCTTCGGGCAGCTCGTGCACCTTTAAACGATATAGTTTACCTTTATTGGTAAAGAAAAGGAAGTGGCTATGGGTGCTGGCTACAAAGAGGTGTTTTACAAAATCCTCTTCTTTGGTGCCCATGCCGGTGATGCCCCTTCCCCCTCTTCGTTGGCTCCTATAAGTATCCAAGGCTATTCTTTTAATGTAATTTTGGTTGGTGATGGTAATCACCATATCTTCTTCTTGGATCAGATCTTCCTCGTTAATTACTATATCCTCATCTATAATTTCCGTTCTCCTGGGATCTGAAAAATTTTTCTTTATTTCGGTTAGTTCTTCTTTAATTACTTTTAAAACCATCCACTCATTTTCCAGTACAGAACGCAAGTAAGAAATACGCTTTTGCAGTTCATCATATTCCAGATCAAGCTTTTCCCTTTCAAGCCCGGTAAGGGTCCGCAGTTTCATTTCAACAATGGCTTCTGCTTGTCTTTCAGTAAGGTTGAATTTTTCCATTAAGGCTCTTTTTGCTTCGTCTACCGTCCTTGATGCCCTGATGGTATTAATTACCTCATCGATATAATCTAAAGCAATGAGTAAACCCTCAACTATATGAGCCCTGTCTTCAGCCTTGTCCAGGTCAAACTTGGTTCTCCTGGTAATAACCTGCTTTTGATGCTCCAGGTAATGATGCAGTATTTCCTTGATATTTAAGTATTTGGGTTCTCCATCAACCAGGGCCAGCATGATTACCCCAAAGCTTTCCTGCATCTGGGTATGCTTGTACAATTGATTTAAAATAATATCCGGGTTAACATCCCTACGAAGTTCTATTACAATACGCATGCCGTTCCGGTCCGATTCGTCCCGGAGATCTGTAATCCCGTCAATCTTTTTATCTTTTACCAGTTCGGCGATTTTTTCCACCAACCTGGCCTTATTGACCATATAAGGAATTTCATTGACAATTACAGCTGTTTTCCCGCTGCCAATCTTTTCAACAGTCGCTGAAGCCCTTACTTTTATAGAGCCTCGCCCAGTAGTATAAGCTTCTTCTATGCCTGCCCTGCCTAAAATTTTTCCTGCTGTCGGAAAATCCGGGCCTTTAATATACCTCATAATATCGTTGACCCCTGCATCGGGGTTGTCGATCAGGTGAAGTATGCCGTCAATAACTTCGCCAAGGTTATGGGGAGGTATGTTGGTGGCCATACCAACAGCGATACCGGAAGAACCGTTAATTAAAAGGTTGGGTATTTTCGATGGCAATACCGTTGGTTCCTGATCACTATTGTCATAATTGGGTATGAAGTCAACGGTATTTTTTTCTATGTCAGCCAGCAGCTCCATAGTAATCTTGGCCATCCGGGCTTCGGTATAACGCATGGCGGCAGCAGAATCGCCATCGACAGAACCAAAGTTGCCATGGCCGTCTATTAACGGGTAGCGGCAAGAAAAATCCTGGGCCAATCTAACTAATGCGTCATAAATAGCGGCGTCACCATGGGGGTGAAATTTAGCCATAACCTGGCCCACAATATGGGCACTCTTCCTGTGAGGCTTGTCCGGCGTCATGCCAATCTGGTACATAGCATAAAGAATACGCCGGTGGACAGGCTTTAACCCGTCTCTTACATCCGGCAAAGCCCTGCCCATAATAACACTCATGGCATAATCCAGGTATGACTGCTTCATTTCAACGTTAATGTCAATGGGTACCACTTTTTTTGCTAATGGCGGCAATCGGTTCCCTCCTAAACAAAAATAAGAATAATTCTATATTTAGTAATTAT
>CAYUXS010000032.1:0-11205 GCA_964448915.1 uncultured Peptococcaceae bacterium | reverse complement strand
AAATAATGGACTGCATTAAAAAATGGAAAGAAACCTTGACTTTACTGGAGAAAAATACAAATTTACGGCCAAGTTATATCGATGAAAAAATAAACGAACTTCCGGTTGAATCTTACCCATTAATCTATACATTATTGGATGGGGAAAAACACAAAAAGAAATTTAAAAAAATATTGTTTTCCATTAGAGATAACAAGCCTACTCTAACCGGTGATTATATTAAATCTTTAGGCTATAAACCGGGCCCCATATACCGGTTAGTACTTAAAGAGCTTTGGAGAGCAAAAATAAATGGCTTGGTTAAAAATGAAAAACAAGAAAAGGACTTTGTCAAAGCTTTTCTTAAACAAATAGGAGAAAAATAAATTGTTTGATATCTTTAATCTTGACAGGCTGTTATATATTACGCCGGCAATTATCCTCGGTCTTACATTTCATGAATTTGCCCACGGTTTAACCGCCTACGTTTTGGGAGACCGGACGGCTTACCATCAAGGGCGGTTAACCTTAAACCCACTGCCTCATTTGGACATACTGGGGTTGATTATGCTTTATTTTGCCGGTTTTGGCTGGGCCAAGCCGGTACCGGTAAACCCTTATAATTTAAAGGGCGACAAGCACCGTGGGATACTCCTTGTTTCGTTGGCGGGACCTTTAGCAAACCTGGTGTTAGCAATTATATGCGCTGTTTTGCTGGGTGCCTTTTTTATTGGTTACCAGTCATTAAGCAAGTTTATGCAAATGCTAATTATAATTAATTGTAATTTGGCAATTTTTAACCTCCTGCCTATTCCGCCATTAGACGGTTCCAAAATATTAACTGGGGCAATTCCCGGCAGCAGTAAATTTGTGTACAACCTTGAACAATATGGCGTAATTGTTTTGGTGCTGCTGCTGGTTACCGGTATATTTGGCAAAATCCTTACTTTTTTCATAAACCCATTGCTTGGGTTTCTAAACTGGCTGGCAATTAATGCACAACTGCTATTTTAGCAATAAATTTATATTACAATACTTATATTCAGCAGAAAGGGAGAAACCTATGACTAAAGGAAGAATTCTTAGTGGGATGCGGCCCACCGGCAGGCTGCACATTGGGCATTTAAGCGTGCTGGAAAACTGGAAAAAATTACAGGAAGAATACAGCTGTTTCTTTTTTTCAGCCACCTGGCATGCCTTAACCACATCTTTCGACGAGACCCAAGAAATTAAAGAAAATGTCCGGGAAATGATTACCGATTGGCTGGCAGTAGGGATTGATCCTGAAAAAAGCGTTATTTTTAACCAGTCCGATATAAAAGAACATGCAGAGCTGCATTTGCTTTTATCCATGATAACCCCGTTAAGTTGGTTGGAAAGGGTGCCTACGTATAAAGATCAAATACAGCAATTTAAAGAACAGGGAAAGGACATCCTGATGTATGGTTTCCTGGGATACCCTTTGCTGATGTCTGCCGACGTTTTAATTTATCGTGCGGATGCTGTGCCTGTGGGTGAGGATCAATTGCCGCACTTGGAGTTAACCAGGGAAATTGCACGACGCTTTAATCACATGTATAAACCCGTATTCCCAGAACCCAAAGCCCTATTGGCCGAGGTTAGCCTATTGCCGGGAACTGACAACAGGAAAATGAGCAAGAGCTACGCAAATGATATCAGTATTTTTGCTGAAAGCGACGAATTAAAAAGAAAAGTAAATTCTATGGTAACTGACCCGGCCAGGATTAAAAAGACAGATCCGGGCAATCCAGATATTTGTGCAGTTTATAAGTATCATAAGCTATACAGCCCCGGCGAAGTTGAGGTTATCGACAAGGAGTGCCGGGGCGGTCAAATTGGCTGTGTTGCCTGCAAAAATATCCTGTATACAAATCTTGATAAGGCATTGTCGCCTTTCAGGGAAAAAAGAAAAGAACTTGTCTCGCGCCCGGGTTATGTACAGGAGGTCCTGGCCGAAGGGGCGTCCAAAGCACGCAGGGAAGCTGCGGAAACAATGAAAATGGTCAGGGATGCGATGAATATATAAAAACAAAAAATTACCCCCAAGAAACAGATGAATTATTTACCTCCTTAATTGGCAAAATATAAAAAAGCCTTATTAAGGAGGTTTTATTTTGAAAAAATTTTTTCCCGTCATATGCATACTGACAGCATTATTTATATTGCCTGCATGCAGCGCTTTCCAAAAACCCGCTCCACAGCAAGATAAAACCTTAATTGTCCCTGAAGTAACAACGGTGGATTTTGAACAAATCGATTTGAAAACAGCTCCCAAAGCAATTAGGGATATGGCTAGAGCACTGGAAAAACAAGACGCTACCTCCTGGGCTAATTCTGGCAATAAATCTTACCTAATTATCAGCCAGGGTGACAAGACAAAAAACCATCAAATTGAAATTAGTCAAATACTGCAGAGAATGCCTGAATCCGGGTTTACCTGGCTTGATGTTAAACTGGAATATACAAAAAGCCAGAACCCTTCGAAAAATGATGAAAAACCGGTAACAATAATTAGGGCAGATGTCAATAATTTGCCTAATGGCGCTGCTTTCACCATTACGGGATTAACTCCCGGTGAATCGCCACCAAAAGCCGTGCCTATCGAAAAACAACCTCCAGCTACAACCCCACCTGCCGCAGGTAATGCAGAAACATCAATAAAACAACCGGCGGCTAATTCGCAGATTACCAGCCCGGTCTCGGTTCAAGGCATTACAAAAACACCCGATAGGCAAATCAGGGTCAGGATAATAACCAGAGGAGGCCAGATAATCAAGGAAGAAAGTGTTGCTGCCAATAGGGCAACAGGGGAGTTCTTCAAAGAAATAAAATACAACCCGCCTTCAACGGCAACACCCGGGGAAATAGAAGTACTCGCCACTTTTGGTGATGATGAAAAAGTGCTGGCCAGCATCCCGGTAATTATCAAATAAGTTTGGGTGGGTGAGATGTGTTAGTTATAGTTTGCCTTATTACCGCACTGGCTGTTGTTTTAGTTATCATTGCCATAATGCCTCTGAGTTTTTGCGTGCAATATATCAGGGAAGGAAAAAACGATTACCTTGATCTTAAATTGCTGTTACATTCGATAAAAATTTATAAGCACAGGATATACATGGTCGATCTTAAACTTAATCATAATGAAGCCGCCATACATTTCAAAGCCGCCCCTCATAAAAAGCATTCTGACAGGCACATGTTAAAAAAAATAAAGATTCCGGAACTTAAAGAGGTAATAAGGCAGGTTTCTTTTTGGCATGATATATATAAAGACATAAAACCTGTTTTAAAGAAATTTAGAAAAACATTGACGGTTAAAAGACTGCTCTGGAAAACCAGGATAGGCTTTGAAGATCCATTTCTAACCGGCATGATCATTGGGCTGGTTTGGTCAATTAAAGGCGCCTTGCTGTCTATAGTCAGCCAAAGGCTCAAGTTCTCACATCCTCCCATATTAAAGGTAGTGCCGGATTTCAACGTTTCATGCCTGCTCTTCCGGTTTGAAACTGTTCTGGCCACAAAACCAATTTTTGTTTTTTCTGCATTAATCAAAATACTGGTAATCTTAATAGCCGGCGGGAGGCTGAAAAAGGTAATAACCATGATTAATAAATTGCCTCGTAAAAAGACATTGCCAAAGCATTCTTTCAAATAAACATAATTTTAACATAAACCTGCATATTATTAGCCTTGCCGGTAAAGAGTAATTATAAAATACAGTCAATTTTAAAAAGCAGGTTAGGAGGTCAGCAGATGGCAGGTAGGCCTATAGAATCCCTTATGAAAACCGCTATGGAAAACATTAAAGAAATGGTAAATGTAAATACAGTAGTAGGCGATCCGGTAGAATCACCGGACGGAACAGTAATTATCCCGGTATCAAGAGTGGCCTGCGGGTTTGCAGCCGGGGGCGGTGAGATGGAGCCCCAAGCCAATGGTGAAAACAATTCACAGGATGAAGAAACACCCTTTTTTGGCGGCGGAAGCGGCGGGGGAGTATCGGTAAAACCTGTAGGATTTTTAGTTGTGGGCAACGGGCATGTCCGGCTGCTCCCGGTTGACGGCAACATTGTTGCCGACAGGCTTATTGATATGGCGCCTCAATTAATATCTCAAATACAATCGATGGTAACCAAAAAAGGAACATCAAACACACGGGTATCTACATCTGTAACAACCAACCCAACCCAAAGCAACGGGATTTAACATTTACAAAGATTAAAAGGCTGTTCAAATATTTGGACAGTCTTTTTATTTATCTTTATAAATATCCTTTTTATTAGTCAAAAGTACTTTTGTCAATTAAAAAAATATAATAATTTATTGAACTAAATTTTAGACCGGGTTGGTGGTAGTATGATTGTTGTGGTGGGGGGCGGTTGGGCCGGCTGTTCTGCGGCTTATTCGGCAAGATTGGCCGGGGCTGAAGTCCTGTTAATAGAAAAGACCGATATGTTGTTGGGCACCGGACTTGTAGGCGGCATTGTCCGTAATAACGGCCGCTATACGGCGATAGAAGAAGTTGCTGCTATGGGTGGCGAAGGACTTGTTAAAATTATTGATAACCTGGCCAGGCACAGGTGGATTAATTTCCCCGGGCATAAACACACCTCTCTTTACGATGTGACCCGGATTGAACCGGTAATTCGTGATTTCCTTGCCAGCAAGGGTATTCAACTGAAGCTGCAAGTCAGGATTTCAGACGTAATCAAACAAAATGGACAAATAACCGGGGTAGTCTCATCAAACGGCGAGGTCTTTAAAGGAGATGTTTTCATTGATGCCACGGGGACAGCCGGGCCGGTCAATAACTGCTTAAAATACGGCACGGGTTGCGCCATGTGTATCCTCAGGTGCCCGAGTTTTGGTCCAAGAGTCAGTTTAACCGCCAAGTCCGGAATTAAAGAAATTACAGCCAGTCAGGAATCCTGGCAGTTTGAAGCAATGAGCGGTTCATGCAAGCTGGATAAAAAATCACTTGCCCCATGGTTAGTTAACAATTTAGAAAGGGAAGGCGTAGTTATAATCCCATTGCATGAAGATTTTTCTAAAGAAGAATTGCTGGATCGCAAAGCATGCCAGCAATACAACCTGCCGGAATATGCAAATAATTTAATTTTACTGGACACCGGGCATGCAAAACTGATGACTCCATATTTCCCATTAGAAGTGCTTCGAAAAATTGACGGTTTCAGCAATGCCAGGTATGCCGATCCATATTCAGGAGGCAGGGGCAATTCAGTGAGATTTATGTCAATAGCACCGGTTACCGAAGACCTGAAAGTGAAGGGCGCGTCAAATATTTTTTGTGCCGGTGAAAAGACCGGATTGTTGGTCGGGCACACAGAGGCCATTGTTACCGGTATGCTGGCAGGCCATAATGCTTTCCGGACTTTAACTGGAAAAAAACCAATCATGCTTCCAAATACAACATGTTCCGGAGATATAATCTCTTATATGCTTGAACAAATCAAAAGCACCGATGGATTGAAAAAAAAATATACCTTCTCGGGATCCGTTTATTTTGAACGAATGAAAGAAAAGGGCTTATATACTACAGACATAGAGGAAATCAGAAAAAGAGTAAAAAAAGCCGGATTAGATGGTATATACAAGCGGTTTGGCAGTTTATAGCCGGCCGCTTTTATTTGTGCCTAAACACCCCCAAATCTTTTAAACAGGGGAATGGTCTATTATTTACAGTTGATACATATTTTAATAAACAGAAAGCCGGGTGTAATTTATGGTAAATATGTTATGGCTTGGCATGATAGTATTCGGCATATTGGTATCAGCTGCCAACGGAAACGTGGAACAAGTGACCAAAGCGGCCATGGAGGGTGCAAATAATGCTGTTAAAACCTCCCTGGGGCTTATTGCCATTATTACTTTCTGGTTGGGCATTATGAAAATAGCTGAAGAATCCGGGTTAATCAGCCTGCTGGCAAGATTAATCTCTCCTGTTATGAGGTTTCCTCAAATACCCAATGATCATCCGGCCATGGGCGCCATAATAATGAATTTTAGTGCCAACCTGTTGGGTTTGGGTAATGCAGCCACGCCGATGGGGCTTATCGCCATGCAGGAAATGCAAAAGCTAAACCGGGGAAACCCCAAAGAAGCCACAGCCTCCATGTGTACCTTCCTTGCTCTTAATACGGCCTGCATTACCTTGGTGCCAACAACAATTATTGGTATTAGGATTATTCATCATTCATCAGACCCCACTGTAGTAGTAGGGACAACTATTTTTGCCACTACCTGCGGGATGACAGTTGCCATAATAGCAGACAAAATATTAAGGACTGTTTATGAAAAACGAAGGAGGTAGTTCCTACAATGTACACATTAATAGCCGAAGTCTCCCGCTGGGCAATACCCGCCATACTCCTGATCATCCCGCTACTGGCTATGATTCGTGGGGTTAAAGTTTTTGAGGTTTTCATTGACGGCGCGGAAAAAGGTTTTTCAACAGCTGTTAAAACAATTCCCTACCTGGTTGCCATGATGGTTTCAATAAACATATTCAGGGCTTCCGGGGCTATGGATGTACTGGTAAACTTTTGTTCGCCAATTTTAAACCTTGTTGGTTTTCCGGCAGAATTATTACCCCACGCTATCATGAGGCCCTTATCAGGCGGGGCTGCCCTTGGTATCGCCAATGACATTATTTCTACCCACGGACCTGATTCATACCTGGGCAAGTTGGTGTCAACCATGCAAGGATCAAGTGATACAACCTTTTACGTATTGACTTTATACTTTGGCTCGGTTGGCATCAACCGCTACCGTTACGCTGTATATTCCGGCCTCCTGGCCGATTTCACAACGCTCGTTGCTTCAATTTTTATTGTCAATACAATAAATTAAATAATTTTAAAGAACAATTTTACTCTGATTATGGCTTTTAAAGCCTTTTTTTGTTATTAAGATCTTTTTGTGGTAAAATTTTTTAAGTCTTATCAATCCGGGGTGATCTGATTTGGAAAGGTTGCAAAAATTTATGGCCAAGTGCGGGATTGGTTCACGCCGGGCTTGTGAAGCAATAATCACCTCGGGGCGCGTAAAAGTCAACGGCATTGTGGTAACCGAACTGGGAACAGTGATTGATCCTGACAAGGATTTGGTTGAAGTAGACGGCCGCAAACTTAAAAAGATGGAGCGGCCAATATATATAATGATTTATAAACCCCGGGGTTATATATCCAGCGTAAGTGATCCTGAAGGAAGAAAAAAAGTTACCGATCTTATAACCGGTATCGAGGAAAGGCTCTATCCTGTCGGGCGGCTGGACTATGCCAGCGAAGGGCTTATGCTGTTGACCAATGATGGTGATCTTGCCTATCAATTAACCCACCCGTCTCATAATATACCTAAAACGTACAGGGTTAGAGTTAAAGGAATACCAAGCAAGAGGGATATTCAACAATTAGCCAAAGGTGTTGATATAGACAATCGCCTTACAAAACCGGCTACTGTCAAATTTATAGATATAAGGGGAGGAAATGCACTCTTTGAGATTACCATATACGAGGGAAGAAACAGGCAAATAAGGAGAATGTTTGAAAAAATTGGCTATGAGGTAATCCGCCTGAAAAGAATAAAAATCGGCAGCCTGGCACTGGGAAATTTAAAGGCTGGGGAATACAGGCACCTGCTGCCCGCTGAGGTAAGGAAAATTAAAAAATTGTCAACGGCAAATAAAAGACCGTAAAAGTAATTGTAGTTTTATTGGTTTAATTGGTAAAATAAAGCAGGAATTAAGCCAAATACGGTGAAATTGTCATTTTAGTAGACTGGAGGTGGCTTCATGATCGATGAAAAAATTGAACATCAAGATAATCAAGCAATCAGGGCTAAGATAAGACTGGATTTTAAAGGGTCGGCAAAACCCGGAAGAATATTATTCAGGGGCAAGCCTATCGAAAGAATAGCTGAAGAAATAAGGGAAATGAATGTTGCAACTTTTAGAAATATACCTTTTAAAGGCATTAAAATATTGGATATTGACATAGGCAGTGACGTGTATGTTGTTTATGATGAAATTACATATATGGAAGTGGCTTATGCCCCAATAACCTTGGAAGTAATTGCAGATACTGTTGAAGATTTAATGGTTTTTGTAGCACGGGAGGATTTTAGGAAAATCGAAATACTTACCAACAGCCCTATTGTATTAAACCGCATTGAAGCTGAAAGAATGCTGTATAGAGTCGCAGAAGAAATCAGGGATTACAGATTAAATCTTGAGAGGAAAATTAATAATAAATAACTTATTTAAAAACCCCCGAAATATATCCTAATTTATAATATAATTTTTACGGGATATCATTATAAGGGGTGTTTTTAATAACTTAATTATATTTTCCTGGACAGGACTTGTCATGTAAATCATTACCAATAACCAGCTTATCTAATATGGGGGTGTGGACTTGGTTCTCCAAGGCAGTAGAAAGGTAGCCAAAGTGGCTTTGGAAATGGCACTGACTGAGGATAGGGAACAGGAAAAAGAATATAAAGCAAAATTCAGCCAGGAAGGCATCAAAACTGCAGCAGTTGATTACGGCGGCGATTTTATCACTTCCCTAAACAAGATAATTGAAAGAACAGTGGTGGCAGCAAAAAGGGAAGGCGTCATAAAAGAAATTCATGCAGAAGAAGGTGCCGTCGCAGGGGCACTTAGAGAGGCCATGTCGCAGATTATGCAAAAAGCTTTGGGATTGAATATCGGCGGTAAAATTGGCATTGCACGACAACGGGATCATATCAGCGTAGCTGTTTTTTTCGGTGTCGGATTGCTGCACCTGGATGAAGTAGCGGTAGGGCTGGGGCATAGAGCCGTAATTTCGTAAGTAATCATTATTTCAACCATATTTATTTGCGGAGGAAGAATGAATGAAAAAGTGGGGAGTTAGGGGTATCCGTGGCGCTATTACTGTAGAAAATAACGATTCCAAGGAAATATTGGATGCTACAAAGGAATTATTAAGCGCCATAGTAACACAAAACAAACTTGACCCTGCCGACATTGCTTCAGCATTCTTCACGGTAACCAAGGATTTAAATGCTGAATTCCCCGCTACCGCCGCCAGGGAATTCCTGGGTTGGGATATGGTGCCGATGTTATGCGGGAATGAGATTGATGTCCCTAATCGTTTATCAAAATGCATCAGGGTGTTGGTTTTGGTAAATACTGAAAAAACCCAAAGCGAGTTAAAACATGTATATCTACGTGAAGCAACAGTGTTAAGAAAAGATATACTGCCACAATAAAAAATCTTCGAGTCTCCAAAAAATACCTTTTGGCAAATTACATCAACGGGGCAAAAATATGCAATATCCCTTGTATAAGACGATTATGCCAGGGAGTATTGATGAGGTCTACGTTTTTAATTAACCTACATAACCTGCAGGTTTTTTCAATATCTTCTTTCACTTTATGAACTATGCTGGAGTAGTAAAAAGCCGCACTGCATTCAAATAGCTGGTAAAAGCTGCGAAAATCCATGTTTATTGATCCAACTATGGCAACTTTATCATCAGATACAATCATCTTTGCATGAATAAAACCGGGTGAATATTCATAAATATTAACCCCGGCAGACATAAGTTTTCCATAAAATGACCGGTTCAAGTATTTAACAAACCAATGGTCCGGAACTGAGGGGGTCAATATTCTAACCTCAACACCGCTATGGGCTGCCGCTTTTAGCGCTGTTATCATTTCGTTATTCAGAGCAAGATATGGGGTTACTGCATAAACATATTTTTCCGCACGGTTGATAATGTTTAAGTAGGCATTTTCCGCCAGGTTAATTTGGTTTAAAGGTCCATCGCCAAAAGGCTGGATAAAACCATCAGTTTTGCAGTTGGCAATTGACGGCCTGTATTTTTCGTATTCAGGGGCATCACCGGTTGAGAAATGCCACATTTGCAAGAAAAATAAGGTTAAGCTCCACACTGCTTCCCCTTTAAGCATAACTGCGGTATCTTTCCAATGGCCCAAGGGGCTGGTGGCATTGATATATTCGTCGGCCAAGTTTATGCCTCCAACAAAACCGACATTGCCGTCAATCACACATATCTTACGGTGATCCCGGTAATTCATAAATGCATAGAGCCTTGGCTGGAATGGGTTGAAGACTTCGGTTTTTATCGACATTGACTCTAAAACCTTTTTGTAATTATAAGGCAAGTCACCAAGGCAACCCACATCATCATACATTACCCTGACGTCTACACCCGCTGCAGCTTTTTGTTGCAAAATCTCAAGGATGGAATCCCACATTTTCCCCTTGCGGATTATGTAATACTCCAAAAAAATAAATTTTTGAGCTTTGGACAGTTCTTCCAGCATTTTTTCAAACTTGTCTTCACCCAGTGGAAAATACCAGCATTCGGTATTTTCATAAACCGGGGCCAAGCCGGTGTTTAAAATATATTCAACCTGCCTAAAAATTTGGCTGTCATAAGATTTAATTTTATTGATTACTTCAGGGTTTTGTGAAAAATTATCTTGTGTAATTAAACGGATCTGTTTTATCTTTCTTTCCATTTTAGGATCTATTCTTCTCATGCCCCATAGTAAAAAAAAGAGGCCGCCAAAGAGGGGAAAAGCTAAAATAAGCAATGCCCAAACCATTTTAAAAGCCGGATTGATATCTCTTCTGTAAAGCCAGAATACCATAATTAAGCTTAATAATATAAGTGATACATATATAATGCTGGCCTTCTGGGATAAAAAGAATATTAAGGCAAAAATAAATAATATTTGAATAAATATTAATAATCCAAAAATAAACAAGCGTGAAAACAATAGATCAAAAATTTTCTTTAACATTTTTAACCTCATAATAATTTTTGCATATTACTTTATTTCCTGATAATACAGAAATTATAATAAACCTGCTTATATCTTTCAATATATCCAAATAAACACTTCTAGTATATTACGCTTATTAAAATATAATCCAACAAACCACCGGGCATATGCAAATTGTCTCAATAAAAATTTATTGACAACGGCTCGCTGCCCTGCTATATTAGAATGAAATTCAAACGGATAAGCAAACGAGACGAGCTGAGAATAGAAGAGTTGAGATGAGATGAGAAGAGCTGAGATGAGCTTGGTTGACGATAATTTTGATTATTTCAACCGGTACTCATTTGAGTGCCGGTTTTTTGCATTTACGGAGGATGATTAAA
>CAYUXS010000031.1:0-11401 GCA_964448915.1 uncultured Peptococcaceae bacterium | reverse complement strand
TTTTTGAGCATAGTCATTAAGGTTAAGGCATATTTGTGGTGGTTTTGATTGGTAATGTTATTTACTGCTTTGGCAAAGTCTTCAACCACCTGGTTTTTTATTTCCCCTCCGGTATAAGTGCCGACTTCCTTAATAATCCTTCTTAACCTTTCCTCTATCTGCCTGCTGTTGTCCAATACCAATCACTCCTATTTGAAGTAATATTTTTGCAACCTTTCTAATTCCTCCAGGTAATGGAGGGCAGTTTGGCGTGCCTGCTCCGTTGCTTCTTTGTATTTGATAACTGATTCCAGGCTTTTCTTGATTAGTTCGACAGATTGAAATACTTTTGATTGTTCTTGTTCTTCTGACTTTTTCCGAATTCTTCGCATTAGTCTTTCATATCCTTCGTCCTGCTTATGAAGTGCATTTAAGGCCGATATGACGTATACTTGCGGATAAGGCAATATTTTGTTTGAGTCACCGGCCCGGGCCATTTTTTGCCTTAGGTATAAAGAAACCTTTTCACGCTCCTTTTCCGAAATGGTGTCTGCAAAATTAATTACAAAAAACACAGGGGTTTGTGAGGTTAACTGGCGTATTATGTCCAGGTGCCCTTGGTTTCCATCGGCCAGAAGGTGTTTGGCGTGCAGGAAAACCAGAGCCATATCACCAAATTTTAAAGTTGCAGCAGTCCTCTCCAAATGTCGTGTATGAATTGAATCCAAGCCCGGGGTATCAATGAATTCAGCAAGTTTTAGGTTTGGTGAAGGGTGCCTGATTTCAACTTTGTCTATTAGATAGGAACCCGGAGGGGTAAGAGCCCGGTGGAAGCCAATTAGTTGGCGCTCATCATCCAGGTTAAATGATTGACGCTCAACTCTTCCCAGGGTAAACCTTATTGAGTCGATAGCTGCAACAGGCAGTGCAGAAGGGTTAACCCTCCTTGAAAATAGCGGCACCTTGGTGGCCCGGTCATCGATTCTTGAAATATTTATGGTTTTATTTAAATAGTGATTAAGCAGTTTTAAACTCTCAATTGCTTGCTCGAGCGTAATTTTTTTATAAAAACCGTTTTGGCGGGTTTGACAAAGGCTGATTAAGCTTCGCAGGTATGGATCTTCCAGTATTTCCGTTACTGCCAGCATTTCCTCGCGGTTTATGCTGTATTTGCCGTCTTCAAACCTTAAAGGGAAGAATTCGGCCCGGTAAAGGTACTCTACAACAGCTGTTTTCTTTGTGCCGTACTTCAACTTCACCAGGCAAGAGGTGGTGGCCTTGTCTTCTGCCGGAAGGAGTTTTTCACCAAGTAAAGCGTTTAAAAAGGTGGTTTTGCCAGTTGAAAATGGGCCTGTAAGCATTACCTGGCTTTTTTCTTCCAATTTTTTGATTTCCGCTTTAAGGACAAGCCTGTCTAAAAATGTAGAGAGTTCTTGGTTGGAGCTTATTTCTTTTATAATCTCAAAGGCTTTGCCTAATGTGCCCGTATATATACTGTCAATTGGCTTGTTCTGTGCATTGGTGAAGTGGCTCAAGGCCAGTCTTTTTGTATTGCTGCGCAGTGAATTTAAGATACTGCCGTACACAAGAGGCAGTTCTTTTAAAGCCTTCCAAGTAGAAGTAATGGTCCTGGCTTCTTCAAACACTTCCCAGTATTTAATTAAAAAAGATTCATCATTATTGATTTTGGATACTTTTTCAATTTTTTTAGCCATGTGCTCATCCTGCAAAGCAAGGCTGTCCTCAATTTGCCGTATATTTTGCTCAAAAACTTTATATAGAAGAAAAGAATATAATAGATCTGTACTGTGCCTTTCACTTGCGTTAATTGCATAAACTTCGGATTTTCCCGGAAAAAGCGGCTTCAAAGCTTGTCCTGTTTCAGTAAGGGATGTTCCGTCTATATTTCCCGTATTTGTATTGATCCAAAAAGAAATCCAACCCTGAATACCTTTGGCAGTTAACTGGCTCAAGAAATGCTTTGTTGTTGTGTCAATCCCTCGTTGGTGGAAAAGAAATAAGATGCCATCAGCTTTTGACATGAGTTCCAGTATTTCTGCATCAGTTTCTTTGCTGTAACCTATACCAGGGGTGTCTATAAGGCTGCACCATTTAAGGGTACCAGAGGGCAGCGAAATAACAGCAGATTGTGGCAGGGAAAGTTTTCTTTTGCTCTTCAACTGGTTAATAGCCATTGATACGGGAAGTTTATTTGTTTTGCCCCGGTTGGTTATAGCAGCAGAAGGAGTACCGGAGTAATTAAAATAAACCGGAAAGAAACTTGATGGTGCAGCTTCGACCGGGCATATGTCTTGGCCCAGCAGGGTGTTGACCAGGGTAGATTTACCGGAGTTAACAGGACCTGCAATAATTATTGTTTGTTTCCTGATATTTGTGTTTAATTGGCATAGTTCTTCTACCCAGCCCAGGTAATTGTCTACAATACTTGTGTTCATGGCAATACCCACCAAGCCTTTTCTGGTGTATTGAAACAGTAAAGGTTTCTATAGGAATATATTATTGAGGGGGGAAAATAATGACAGGAAAAAGCGGCTGGGGGGTATTCTAGTAAAATCCCAGCAGTGCCAATATCACTTCAATCAGGATCAACAGGACAATTGTCAACTCCAATAAGTTGGATTGCTGGGCATTTACTTCGTTGCTTAACATGGTGTAATTCTGTTGAATAATTGCAGTTTTCCTGTTGATACTGTCTTCCCAGGCTTTAGTTTTAAAAACGTTAAGGGCTGAACTATATACCCTGGCATAAAAAACATCTTCGGTCAGCTTAAGGGAATTGTGAATTCTTTCGGTAATCTCGCTGATATCAATAACCAGTTCCATCATTTTGTTCATTATCTTACGGTAATGGCGGCTTCTCCAATAATTTGAAATTGAATGGGAGCTCTCTAAAGATTTATACATATCATCCATTTCCTGGGATAAAAGATCATCATAATAGCGCAGTTCAAGAAGATGTACATTGGCGAACTCAAGTAAATCCGGGATATCCGCACTGCCTGACGGGTCATAAACCAGGGCTGAGTCCCAGGTTATAATAGTAAGGTCATCTTCTCCGTAGGATAATGAATTAGACAAAACTTGCTTTTTAAAACTTTCGCAAACATTTTCAGTTTCAGCCAGCAGGAGGGGTATGGGATCCCATTGTAAGTCCCAGTTCCTGAAATAGTATATAGTATAATCTTCAACAAAATCAGTCTCAATCCGTTTTACTATAGAGGCTTTAATTGCATCTAAAAACTCTGCCAATTTATCTTGAAAAACGTTCTCCAAGGCGTCATCATTATAAAGGTACACTGCCAAGCTATGAAGCTGTGTATACCGGTAATCTGCAGGCAGTGTAATGCGCATGATAACACTGATGCTTCCCAAATCGTAGATACGGGCGTAGTATGATACTTGATATTTAGCATTATTCAGGTCAATGTATTCTTCTCCCAGTTCCACCAAAACTGGAGGGTTAGTAATGTGAATTGATTTTGGTTTGGTTTTGGAAAGCCTCATCCTGGAAGTTGGCTTTTCCTGGGAAATAGTTTTTTCTATTTGATCCAGCCTTATCTCTTCTGAAATTTCATAAATACGGTAAAGATAAATATAGTTTTCCATAAATGCCCTCCAGTAAATTGATTTTTAGACATAGTAAATTATCTTATGATAATTTTTATTATGCCCGGGATATCTACTAAAATTAACCAGTGGGGGTCGACATGAAAAAACTTTTATTGGTTATTTTATTAATTATAATAACGCTGTTAACCGCTGCCTGCCAGGTTAATGTTTCTGAAGAAGATATTGTTTTTGGTGAAAAAAAAGATAATAAAGTCACTTTTAAAGTTACCAGGGTTGTAGACGGTGATACGATAATAGTTGCCAATAATAACCGGACGGAAAGAGTAAGGCTGATCGGGGTTAACACTCCGGAAACAGTCCATCCAACCAAGGATACAGAGCCTTTTGGCCAGGAAGCCGGCAATTTTACAAAGTCCAGGCTTGCCGGAAAGGAAGTGATCCTAGAGTTTGATGTTCAGTTAAGGGATAAGTACGGACGACTTTTGGCATATGTATGGCTGGACGGGGAGATGTTTAACGAAACTCTAGTTCGTGAGGGTTACGCCCAGGTGGCTACATATCCACCGAATGTGAAATATGCAGGACTTTTTTTGGCAGCTCAAGAAGAAGCCAGGGAAAACAATCGGGGACTTTGGGGCAGGGATTAACCGGTATACGCTTTCCCATTTTTACTGCAAAACAGGTAAAAAGGATAATTGCCATTTGACTTGGTTACCCTAAAAAAGAGATAAAACATTCTGTTGCACAATATTAAAGGGGGAACCAAAAATGGCAAAAGAAGAAAGAGATATATTGTATCCTGAACCTGAAAGCACATCGGATGAAGCAAATAATGATGTGGTGACAGAAACAGAAACAGAAGAAGAGGAGATTGTGGAAGATCATTTGGGATACCATAACTTCTATGGCTTTTAAACAAGACGGCCAGGTTAATTTAAGTGAATTATTTATAAAAATTGTGGAAGGATATTGTTGTTAAAAAATATATAGCGGAGGTATCCCAGATGAACAAAACAGGTATACGTGAATCTTTTGAAATGTTTGAGATGTTGAGGGATTCTGCTTGTATGATTGATCATTTTACAGATTATATTAACCATTGCCAGGATCCCCAGCTCAGGCAGCTGCTGGAAGGGCAGCAGCGTATCATGGTCGATCAATACCAGCAAAAAATCAGTGTTATTCAAAGCCATGGCCTTGATTTAAGCAATATGCCCAGATTCCAGTCTACAGTACACGGGCAAAGCCAGAGCTATTCCTCCGGTATGCCCGGTATGCATGGCAGCAGTATAGGTGGTATGTATGAAGGTACTTCTTTTCAATATGGTATGCAACAGCAGGGCAGCATGATGCAGCCCAACCAGCATAGCCAGAATATGCAGCAGCAATACCAGCACAAGGCATACAGGGGACTTAGTGACCAGGCTATTTCACAGGGCGCTTTGTTATTCCATAAATGCGGGGCAAGCATGGCAACCAAGGTAGCTCTTGAATGTGCCGAGCCTCATTTAAGGGAATTAGCGGCTAAATCTGCCCGTACCTGTATGGATATGGCTTACGAGATATACAAGTATATGGAGCAGAAAGGATATTACCAACTGCCCAACATACCTTCAAATTATGTCAGCCACATGCATGGCGTACAAGCACAAGTTAACCAGGGAATGTATCATCAAGGATTTTCCGGAGGCCAAAATACCCAGGGGCACTAAAAACATACGGTTAAAATCGCTGACAAAAGGCATTCAAATATGTGAATGCCTTTTTTGCATTTATTTAAGCCTTTTCTTTCTTACCAGGCAAGGGCGGATAAGGAAATATATGAGTGTTTGTAAAAATATTTTGGTATTATTCTTTATAAGTGGTAAAATTAACGGGGTATATATGGTTTTAATGGAGGATTAAAGAATGCATTATGTAAGTACCAGGGGCGGCTGCAGGCCGGTTAGTTCTGCTGAAGCCATAAAAACAGGAATTGCTCCGGACGGGGGGCTTTTTGTGCCTGTTTCCTTGCCCAAGGTTAATAACAACCTATTGCAGGCAATGAGGCAGATGGATTATTGCGGCAGGGCTTCTGAAATATTGTCGCTTTACCTGACCGACTATAGCCCGGAAGAAATAAAACAATGTGTTGAACAAGCTTATAATACAGGTACTTTTGACCATCCTGAGGTTGCACCGGTTAGAAAGCTATCAGGACAAGCTTATGTCCTTGAGCTTTGGCACGGTCCAACCAGCGCCTTTAAGGATATGGCATTGCAGGTGATGCCCCGCCTTCTCCCGTTAGCCGTCCAAAAAACCGGGGAGAAAAAAGAAATTGTTATTTTGGTTGCAACTTCGGGGGATACAGGCAAAGCAGCTTTGGAAGGGTTTAAGGATGTTGCCGGAACCAGGATAATAGTGTTTTTCCCTGATCATGGGGTTAGTGAAGTCCAGCGTTTGCAAATGGTAACCCAAGAGGGTGGCAATGTTGCCGTGGCAGCGGTAAAAGGAAATTTTGACGACGCCCAAAGTGGGGTAAAGGCAATTTTTACAGATGAATCGATCTGCAATGAACTGGATAGGAAAGGTTTTAAGTTTTCATCGGCCAACTCAATTAACTGGGGGCGCCTGGCCCCTCAAATTGCTTACTATTTCAGTGCCTATATTGATTTATTGAATAAAGGAGCTACATCACCCGGTGAGCCAGTCAATTTCGTAGTACCAACAGGAAATTTCGGAAATATACTGGCGGGTTATTATGCCAGGGAGGCCGGGTTGCCGGTTAAAAAGCTTATTTGTGCATCAAATAAAAACAAGATATTAACAGATTTTATCAATACCGGGGTTTATGATTGTAACCGCCAGTTTCACAAGACAATCTCCCCTTCAATGGATATATTGATTTCCAGTAATTTAGAGAGGCTCTTGTATCACCTTTCAGGAAACGATGCCGGTGCTGTGAAGCATTGGATGAGTGAGCTTAAAAATGCAGGTCGCTATAATGTCGGGCAGCCTATACTGGAAAAAATAAAACAGCTGTTTTGGGCAGGCTTTACAGATGACCGGGAAACATTGGCCACCATTAAAGAAACCTTTGAAAAGCATGAGTATTTGGTGGATACCCATACGGCTGTGGCTATAAATGTTTACAACAAGTATAAAAATGAAACCGGGGACAATACGCCTTCTATAATATTATCAACTGCCAGCCCATACAAATTTAACAGCAGCGTAGTGGAAGCCCTAATGGGTAAAGAGTTTGTTTCCGGTAAAAATGAATTTGAACTTCTGGAGGTGCTCTCCAAAGCCAGTGGGACAGATATCCCTAAAAACCTGAAGGGATTAAATAAAAGGCCGGTGCTTCACGGGACAGTGGTTGAAAAAGAAGCCATGCCGGATGTGGTCAAGAAATTCCTTTTGCCTAAAATCTCAACAAAGTTTTAGTTATTTTTTAATGATTGTGTAACAATGGGTTGCTAGAATATTAATTGTTACCCCTCAAAATATTTTTCTAAATTGTGTAAGCTCCTTGACAGGAGCTTTTTTTGTATTAGTGAATAAATTGATTTTATTCACTAATACTAACAACTTGGGGGTGTATCTATATCGGAAATATGATAAGACACTTTAATACAATTTCAGTTATACCGGAGATCCCGGAGAGAATTGCCCGCTTGAGAGAGATTGCTTATAATTTTTGGTTTAGCTGGAATGACCAGGCCGCGGGCATTTTTTCCGCTATTGATGATAAATTATGGGAGGATGTATATCATAACCCGGTTCGTTTTTTGATCAAGGTATCTGGGCAGGCTTTGGAAAAGGCTGCTGCAGATAAAAAATACCTGGACCTGTACGATCAAACATTAAAAAAATATGATGAATATATGAGCTCCGGTTCATGGTTTAGTGACAAATTTCCCGCTTATAGGAAGGAAACTATCGCTTATTTTTCAGCAGAGTTTGGGCTGCATGAATCCCATCCCATATATTCCGGAGGTTTAGGCCTTTTAGCCGGGGATCACTGTAAATCCTCCAGTGATTTGGGTATTCCCCTGGTAGCAGTGGGCTTACTTTACCGGCAGGGATATTTCAGCCAGTTCTTGAACCGGGAAGGCTGGCAGGAAGCAGAGTATCCTATTCAAAACTACCATGAGATGCCTATGAAGCCGGTGACAGATGATCATGGCAGGGAATTAAAAATTTATGTTGATCTTCCCGGCCGCAAGGTTGCCATAAGGATTTGGGTTGTCCGGGTGGGAAAAATAAACCTTTATCTGCTGGACACTGATCTACCTGAAAATACTGCCGGTGATTGTTGTATAACCGCCCAGCTGTATGGAGGAAGCAGGGATATCAGGATATGCCAGGAGATAATACTGGGTATCGGCGGGGTTAAGGTTTTACGGGCCATGGGGATTAACCCCGGTGTTTGGCACATCAATGAAGGCCATGCCGCTTTTCTCTGTCTTGAAAGAATAAGGGAAAAAGTATCTTCCGGAATTAAGCCTGGAGCAGCAATTGAAGCAGTTAAGGCGAACACTCTATTTACTACCCATACCCCGGTTCCGGCCGGCCATGACATATTTGAACCGGAAATGATTAGGTATTATTTTGGCGATTATTATCCACAGCTGGGTATGGACTGGGATGAATTTTTTTCTTTGGGATTTGACCGGAAAACCGGAGCCTTCAATATGACCAATTTAGCCCTGAACTTATCGGCTTATAGAAACGCTGTGAGTAAGCTCCATGCCCGGGTTTCGCGGGACATGTTCAGCCCGTTCTTTGGATGCCCCCGGGAGGAAGTACCCATAAGCTATATAACTAATGGAGTTCATATTGAAACCTGGATGGCCCCTGGTTTTAAAAAAATAATGGCGGAGAATGTATGTCATAAATGGCGGCAAAAGGTTACCCAGCCTGAAATATGGGAAAAGGTTGATGGGATACCAGATGAACTGTTATGGAAAACTCATATGCAGTTGAAAATGGAACTGGTTGAATTTGCAAGGAAAAGGCTTAAACTGCAAAGAATCAGGAATTACGAGTTTGGGGACAGGATATCCGAAATAGATGGCTATTTGGATCCGGATGCATTAATTATTGGATTTGCCAGGAGGTTTGCAACATACAAAAGAGCGGCTTTAATTTTCAGGGATTTAGACAGGCTGGCTTCTATTGTCAACAATCCTTTATGTCCAGTGCAATTAATTTTTGCCGGCAAAGCTCACCCTGCAGACAAGCCCGGCCAGGAAATAATAAAAAAGGTTTTCGAAATATCCAATATGGAAGCTTTTAAAGGGAAAATTGTATTTATCGAAAATTACGATATAAATGTTGCCAGGCATATGATCCGTGGTGTGGATGTTTGGCTAAATAATCCCCGCCGGCCCCAGGAGGCCAGTGGAACCAGCGGGATGAAAGCGGCTATAAACGGGGTGGTTAATTTTAGTGTGCTTGATGGCTGGTGGGCCGAAGCCTATAACGGGGAAAACGGTTTTGCCATTGGGGAAGAAAAGGAATATTATTCTGATGAAATTCAGGACAGGGATGACAGCCTTTCAATTTATAAGGTTTTGGAGCATGATATCATACCTGTTTTTTTTGACCGGCAAAAAAATATCCCGGTTAAATGGATACAAATAATGAAGAATTCTATAAAAACTGCAGGGCGGTACTTTAACAGTCATCGTATGGTGATTCAATACACACAGGATTTTTACCTGCCGGCGATGCAGGGGGGAACCAGTTTTAGAGAGGACAATTTTGCTTTAGCCGGAAAAATAAATGATTTAAAAGTTTTTTTCAATCAAAACTGGCATCAGGTGGCTATTAAAGATGTATCCTGTGTAAGCAATCGGGTTAAAAAAGCCGGGGAAGAAATCACTGTTGACAGTGTTATACACCTGGGACCTTTTGGGCATGGAGATATATCGGCGGAAATAGTGTATGGGGATGTGGAAGAAGGCTGCTTGATTAATCTTCGAACATCTCCCATGCAGGCAGTGGAAAGAATAGAGGAAGGAATATATAAATACAGGGGGAGTTTTAAATTGCCTCAAGGCACTGTTGGTTACACCGTCAGGGTTAGGCCGGCAAACCCCGGTTTGGCAAGTAATTTTGGCCTTCCGCTGGTTACCTGGGCCAATAGCTAAAGGGTATGTATTTTTTAGTAGCCGGCTATCAGGCTGTCAGTTGCCAGCTGCCAGCTATCCTTTTAGCTTTGCCAGCAGAGTTGCTCTTGTAGTTTCAACTTTCACTGCGAGGGCATGTACTTTAGGCCCGATTTTAGGGACAGTTCTCAAGTCTTCCGAATTAATACTGCCGGATATGATCGCCAGTACCGGAAATACAATAACGCCTGCCAGAATTGCCGTAACTGTAGCCAGGTTTGAATTATCCAATACCGGGAGAGCAAGCAGGTAGGACTGTTTTACCGCCAGTCCCATTAACAGTGCAGCCAGGCCCGGTTTTATAAATGAGTTTATAGGATTGAATTCCAAACCGACCATTCTTTTTACAGACAGGAAGTTAAGTGCCGAAGACACAATAAACATAGCTACCGTTCCAAATGCTGCAGCTTTTATCCCCAACCAGGTTGGGGTAAGGAGGTAGGTAATGCTGATTTTGAAAAAAATTCCGGCCAATAAATTATAAACCGGGATATCCGCCCTGCCCAGTCCTTGCAGTACTCCGGAAAGGACTAGGTGGACTCCCCAAAATATTACGGAGGGAGCCAAAGCGGCAAGGGGTATGCCGGCTTCGGGGTCAGCAAAAATAAACCCGGTCAGCTGGTGGGCAAGGAAGAAGAGGCCTGCTGCAGCAGGTAATGTAGTTATCAGGGATAACCTTATCGCCGTTGAAGCCTGCTGGCTGATTCGCTGTTTATTTTTTAAACTGTATGCTTCAGCAACCGAAGGAACCAGGCTGGTACCCAAAGAAAGGGCAAAAGCAATGCTGATATTAATGAACGACATTGCCATTTGGTTGAATTGCCCGTACTGGGCGGTAGCTTGTTGGACGGTATAGCCGATTAACTGAAGGCGGTCAATTATCAACTTGTTATCAATTATCCAAGTAACAGCCAAAGCTACACTGGCGAAGGAAACAGATACGGACACCGATAGTATTCTTTTTATTAGCGGCCAGATTTCTTCCCGGTAGCCGGAAGTGTCTTGATTTATTAAACTGATAAAGGTATTGCGGTATTTGTAATAATAGTAGGCCATTATAGCAGTGGCGGCGATAGCACCCGGAAGGGCCCCCAGATTTGCACCGGCGGCAGCCATTGCAAGGCCTTTGGGGAGAAGCAAGTAACTGAACCATACGGTGGCAATAACCAGCATTAACTGGTCGGCTACCTGGGATATTGCCACGGCCGACATATTTTGAAGGCCTTGAAAAAGCCCCCTCATAGAAGCAGTTATAGCGGAGAAGAATATAATTGGCGCAACGGCCAAAAGGCCGTAATAGCTGTTAGGGTTGGCTACTATCCCGCTTTTTACCAGCCAGGAAGAGCCCAGCAAAAGCAGTAAAGTAAATACTATGCCTACGAAAAACATGGCGATAAAGCTGATTTTAAAGGTCCTGTGGGCATCCCGGTAATATCCTGCAGCCATTTTCTCGGAAACCAGCCTGGCCACAGCTACCGGGATTCCTGCGGAAGATACAGTAAAAAAGAGCAGGTAAAATTGGTTGGGAACAGCATAGATGCCCATTCCCTCAGCTCCCAGCAGCCTGGCCAAAGGTATACGGTAAACAGCACCCAGTATGCGGATTAATATGCTGGCCAGAGTTAGAATTAAGGCACCCTGAATAATTGTTTGTTTGGTTATTGCTTTACCGGACA
>CAYUXS010000030.1:11072-11795 GCA_964448915.1 uncultured Peptococcaceae bacterium | reverse complement strand
CCTACCTTTCTATTTTTTATTCAATATATAAAAAACCTTACAATTCGTGAGCAAGGGGAGGCAAAGAGGAATCACTAGTTAACGATAACAATACTGCAAATAAACGTATGTGGCCATAATGATCTCCAATAATACTAGTAATAATCATACGAAGGGTTGGATCACTTATATTATCTGCTATTTCTGTCAACATGCTAATGACTTGAATATCATGTTCAATAATCTGCTCAAATTTAGGAATGAGGTTCGGTGGAATCTTACAGGAACTCATTAGTTTACCCCCCTTAAATAAAGTAGTTGTCGATTACTCAAATGAAATGAAATTAATTAGTCATATCCTTAATAATTTATAATATTGCAACTAGAAAACTAAAATTCCTGGCAATCTTTGTAAAAATCTTAAAAGACCCCACTCATGGTACATTCTTTATTCGTTGTTCGATTTGGGCTGCAGCTAGAGCTAACACACCACCAATTCGTGCTTTCTCCAGGGGGCAATCACGAATGTGATCAGCTGCTCCGTTAGTCAATAGTACGAAAATATACTCTACAGATATTTAAGCAAACTCTTTTTTATAGATATTTAGAATAATATTAAATAATATTGTATTTTTGAATATGCTTATCTATGTAAATAGGTAATTTTTAAGAGCTTCATTAAGAGGTTTATAGTTTATATAAGTATTAATATTCATTATACATTTCATACAAATGTAACATAGA
>CAYUXS010000030.1:3849-11062 GCA_964448915.1 uncultured Peptococcaceae bacterium | reverse complement strand
ATAAAAAAATAGAATTCGTTTATGTTTTTTACAGACGTTTTTTTTAAAACATAATCTAAATATTTATAGAAGTTATTTGGCCAATTACGGTAAGCATCATACGCCCTATTATATTTTCTAAAATAAACCTCATTTATATGATGCTCTGGCTTTATTGGCCATAACCTTCTTGTTCCTAAATTTGAAGTGACTACTATAATCTGAATAAAATCATATGAGGTAATTAGTTTTAATGCATATTCTAATTTAGAAGAGACAACCTTTGAGGGTATTCCACAGGCAGTACATACTTGAATACTTAATTGAGAATTTTTATAACTAACAGCTTTCATTGTTAGTTTTCGGTAATCGAAGCCACAAGAACATAATGAAAAAACAACAAACAGATGGCTCAGATTATTAAAGAAGTATTGGCAGAGTTGATTTAATTTAGGGGGGTGAGCGATTGAGGTTAGAAGCAATTTCAATTAAACATTATCGGTCGATAGAAGAAGTGGCTCTTAAACTTCCTCAAAATAAGCCACTTGTCCTATTCGGACCGAATAACGCAGGAAAATCTAATATATTATCAGCTATAAATAGATTACTTGGTGAAAGATATCCAACTTATATTGAGATGTTGGAAAGTGATTATTTTAAACGTAATCAAAATGAATATCCTACCGCTCATATTACTGCTAAATTTACTGGGCCTTTATATTATGATAATAGAGGAAATGGACATGACGTTATTGCTGTAAGTTATGGTTATAATGGACAGGCTAATAATAATCTTTTGCACGATGGCAGTGGAAATAAAATATATCCCACAAACGAGCAGCGTTCCGCCTGTCAGTCCTACTTGATTGATGCTGAAAGAAATATCCAAAGTGCTTTTAATTATAGTAGCAGCCAGTCTCTGTTAAGCAAGTTTTCAAAGAAAATACATGAAGCCTTAAGTACAGAACACAAGGATGAATTATCACAAGCCTTTAATCAAATTACAGCATCCTTTGAACAGACTGATGAATACTCTGATTTTTTTAATCGATTTTCTGAAGCACTAAAGGGGGCAGTAAAAGGTTTTGTTCATTCATTGGCTGTGGATTTTTCAGCCTATGATCCAAACAATTATGCAAAGTCACTTCGGATCTATGCAAAAGAGGGAGATAATATTCGTGGATTTGAAGAATTCGGTACTGGTGAACAGCAAGTCTTATTAATGGCTTTTGTTAAAGCATATATGGAAGTATTCACTGGTGAAAATTTTGTGTTGATTATTGAAGAACCAGAAGCCCATCTCCATCCCTTAGCTCAAAGATGGTTAAAAGAATATGTTGTAGATATGTGTTCATGTGGCATTCAAGTAATTATTTCAACACATTCCTCAGAATTCATAGATGCAGAATACTTAGACGGACTTGTTAGAGTACATAAAGAGGGTGGAGTTACTAAAACAATACAACTAACCGCTCAACAACTTTGCGATTTTTGTATAGGGTCAGGTGTTCCAGAGAATTGTGTGTCACCAGAAAACATAGTTGATTTTTACTCAACGAAACTATTTTCAGATCAGTTAAAGGAATGTTTGCAGAAACAATCATTTTAGTTGAGGGAGCTACTGAATATTTTGCTCTGCCAGTGTATTTAAAACGTAGTGGGTATTCTTTAGCTGAACATGGAACCGAAATTGTTAAATTGTCGCGGTAAGGATGCAATCCCCTTGTACTGGAGGTTGTTTAAAGCATACGGTTACAATTGTTATGCCATATTTGATTGTGACAAGAATGCATCAAAGACTAGGGATGTGTTTAATGATATCTTTTGCGAAGAAGAATGGGATACAGAAACTGAAAATTGTATTGTTCGAGCCGATTATGCATACTTCGGTAAAGACTTTGAATCCTATTTGCGTACAGCAATAGATGATTATACTTTAATGGAACATACTATTTCTGAAAAATATCATATTTCTTCAAAGCCAGGAAAAGCTAAAGCTATTGCACAACATATAGAGGAAATCCCTCATTTTATTAAGGATATTGCAGATAAACTATTGATTATAGAACTATTTGGACAAAATTAGCTGAGTATTAAAAAGACCACACAGGAGTACAAACTCTTATGTGGCCTTTTTTTACCCGCTTGAAGCTGTTCATTTAAGTTTTTCTTCAATCCCTAAGTGAACCCTGCTTTACGCTCTCTTTTTTACTACTACTTATAAAAACAGTACTTTCACATGTTGTGAGAGCCACTGTCAGTTGTTATTAGAACTACTGACAGTTGTTGTGAGAACCGACAAACCGTTCTCAAACTTTACTGCAACCATTCTCAAACTCTATTGCAATAATCTCAAACTTTACTGCAACGGACAGCTGTATATTTAAAATAAACTCCACTCCAACCCCCACACCCTCAAACCCTTATCCCTTCTCACCTTAACCCTATTCTCCTAATCCCTTCCAGATAATAAAGTCCGCTCTAAAATTCCATATTTTTATCCCATTTAATTACATTTATTCCTTAATTCTTGTAACAATTTTTATAATAAAGTCTGTTCTAAATAGGGATAAGTTGCAAGGGAAAAGGTATAAGGTTGCATTTTTCCATATGCTTTTTCTAATCTTTTTATCAATCCTGGTATCAATATTTAAATCAATATAGTACTCTCAATCCTTTGAAATCAATACCTTTAGCCTTATTCCTTACACCTTAACCCTTTCAAACCCTTTCACCTTTTAAAACGCAAACCCCGCAGCAAATGAAGATTTCTCTTGCATCTACTACGGGATTTTGGAACGAACTTTATTTTTACAGAGTCAACTTTATTATTACGGAGTGGAGTTTATTTGAATTATACAACAGCTTTAATAATAACTTGCTAATCATTCAACTGTTACGCTTTTTGCCAAATTCCTGGGTTGGTCCACATCGCAATCCCTGGCTACAGCCATGTAGTAGGCCAGGAGCTGCAGGGGTATTACCGACAGGACCGGTGCCAACAGTTGATTGGTTTTCGGCAGGTACATAACATAATCCGCCACTTGTTCAATGCCTTTGGCTCCTTCCATGGTTAAGGCTATAACGGTGGCTTCCCTGGCTTTAACTTCTTTAATATTGCTTATCACCTTGTCGTATAAATCCATCTGGGTAGCCAAAGCTATTACCGGAACGCCTTTAACTATTAAAGCCAGTGTCCCGTGCTTCAGCTCGCCGGCAGCATAAGATTCGGCGTGGATATATGATATTTCTTTTAGCTTTAACGCCCCTTCCATGGCTACGGTATGATCCAAGCCGCGGCCTATAAAGAATGCATTTTCACAATGGCAGTAATCCCGGGCAAATGCTTTGACACCATTGCTATTATCAATAATGTCGTTGACCTTATCGCCAAGTTCATACATTGATTTAATAATATCCCTTTTTTCTTCTTCGGATATCAATCCTTTGATATCGGCAAAATACAGGGCGATAAGGTACATGCACATTAACTGGGTGGTGTAAGCTTTGGTAGAAGCCACGGCAATTTCCGGACCTGCCCAGGTATAAAGGATGTCGTCAGCTTCCCGGGCAATCGAGCTGTCCACAACGTTGGTTACCGCCAGCACCCTGGCACCAAGGCGTTTAGACTCCCTTAAGGCGGCAAGAGTGTCGGCTGTTTCACCAGACTGGCTAATTACAATCACCAAAGAATCCTGATCAATCAAAGGATCCCTATAGCGAAATTCTGAAGCAATATCAATCTCTACCGGGATACGGGCCAGCTTTTCAATGATGTATTTTCCCACCAGCCCTGCATGATAAGCAGTACCGCAAGCTGAAATAAAAATCTTTTTTATGTTCCGGATTTGTTCGGGAGTCATATTGATTTCATTTAATACAACCTTGTTGTTTTCAAAGTCCAACCGCCCGCTAAGGGTATCTCTTAAAGCGGTAGGCTGCTCGTAGATTTCTTTAAGCATAAAGTGGTCGTAGCCGCCTTTTTCTGCCTGGGCGGCCTTCCATTTAACATGGAAAACCTTTTTCTCTATTTGTTTCCCTTCTTTATCCGTAACCGTCACCCCATCCGGGGTTACTATGGCTATTTCTCCATCTTCAAGAATATAAGTATTCCGGGTATGGCAAAGCAGGGCAGGAATATCCGAAGCCAGGAAGTTCTCCCCTTCGCCCAACCCTACTATTAATGGGCTGTCCTGGCGGACTGCCACCAAGCGCTGGGGATTGTCCTGCTCCAGCACTACCATAGCATAAGAGCCCTTTATCTTATCGATTACTTTTTTGATTGTGCTTAGCAGATCACCGTCATAAAGTTCTTCAACCAAATGGGGCAATACCTCGGTATCGGTTTCTGATCTAAACCTGTGGCCTTTGGAGATTAACCACTCCTTTAACTCCAGGTAATTTTCTATAATCCCATTATGAACAATAGCAAACTTACCCCCGCAATCAGTATGAGGGTGGGCATTGGCATCCGAAGGCCTGCCGTGTGTAGCCCAACGGGTATGGCCAATGCCTGAAGTAGCCAAACATTCTTTATGTTCAACTTCAACCGCTAAATTATCAAGTTTTCCTTGCCTTTTGTAAACCTCTATTCTATTATTTTCAATCAAGGCTATTCCTGATGAATCGTAGCCCCTGTATTCAAGTTTCTTCAGGCCTTCCAACAGTATAGACGTAACCGGCCTAAACCCGGTATAGCCCACGATTCCGCACATTTTACTACCTCCAACTTATTCCTTAGAAGCATAAATATTTATGTTCATATAACAATACTGCCGCAGAGCAATAATTACCCCGCGGCAAAAAAACGCAAGATTGCTTGCTGCTCCACCCCGGACACTTTTGTCCCGCCAGTTGCCTGCCGGTTTTGTTATGTCCTTAACGATGGTGGTTCACCGGGGAGCACCCGCCGAAATATCGATTAACTCCCTCCTCGTCAACCCTTATAATTGGGTCCTGGCGCTTTTTTCATTTTGTTTGATTTACATCTTAATAAATCACCCCCCAGATAATAAATGGAGCGGTGTTAAAATTTATCCAGTAATAATATTTATTCCACCGCTGCCGTCAAAAACCCTTTTATATATCAATCTTTTTAACAATTCCAACCATTTGAGCGGCCAGCTCACGAAGAGCATCCGGGTCCTTTCCTTCCACCATTACCCTTACCAGGGATTCAGTTCCCGATGGCCTGACCAGTACCCGGCCCTGCCCCGAGAGCTTCTCTTTGGCTTGGAGAATTGCCTGTTTCAAAAGGGGGTTTTCCATAACTGAATTTTTATCCTTAACTTTTACATTCTCCAGTATTTGGGGCAATCTCTCCATCTGGGCGGCCATTTCGGCCAGGCTTTTATTTTTTTCTCTAACAGCGGCCAGCAACATTAATGCGGTAAGCAAGCCGTCCCCGGTAGTAGTGTGATTAAGGAACAAAATATGCCCGCTTTGTTCTCCTCCAAAGATTGCACCGGTTTTTAAGCATTCTTCCAATACATAGCGGTCACCTACTTTGGTTTCCAAAACCTTAATCCCTTTTTCCTTAAGAGCCAGGTGCAGCCCCAGATTGCTCATAACTGTGACCACAACCGTATTCTGTGCCAAAAGCCCTTTGGACTTAAGGTAATCAGCGCAGATAACCATTATTTGGTCGCCATCAACTACATTACCGCCGGCATCCACTGCCAGTACCCGGTCGGCATCACCATCATTGGCCAAGCCAAGATCAGCGCCGTTTTCAACCACCGCCGCCCTCAACTTTTCCAGGTGGGTTGAACCACAGCCGTTGTTAATGTTAAAGCCGTCGGGTTGATCAAAAATAGTTATAACTTTAGCGCCCAATTTTTTTAATACACTGGGCCCGGCTTTATATGCAGCTCCATTGGCACAATCCAGCACAATGGACAACCCGGAAAGATCAACCGGTACTGTCTCCAGCAGGAATTTTTCATACCTTTCAGTAGCATCGTTTAATATATGGCAACGCCCCACACCTGCACCTACCGGGGCTGGTATGGAAGACGGGTTGCCGACTAACGATTCTATTTCATCTTCGATATCGTCGGAAAGTTTAAAGCCGTTTGGCCCGAAAAATTTAATCCCGTTATCCTGAACCGGGTTATGGGACGCAGATATTACAACACCGCCGGCAGCACCCAATTCCTTTGTCAGATAAGCCACTGCCGGTGTTGGGATTACCCCTGCCAAAACCACATCTACACCTGCAGAACATATGCCTGCCACCAGGGCTGCTTCCAGCATATCCCCAGAAATTCTGGTATCCCTGCCAATAACGATACGTGCTTTTTTTTGTCCCTTGGCCAGTACATATGCTCCACTTCTGCCTATTCTCATTGCCAAATCCGGGGTTATGTCCTTATTGGCAACTCCCCGGACTCCATCTGTACCAAACAGAACGCCCATCCAGAAAATCCTCCACTGATATACACTTTGGCAAACCAAAATAATTATATATTCAGCTAACTTATGTGTCAATTTATCATAATAATATGAAGCCCGGCCTTTAATGGTTAGTGGCCGGGCTGTGGTAATTTTTTAATGCGCGGAAACCGTACCGCTGGGTTCCTGTGCTGCAGTTTGTTTAATCCTCACGGTGACTTCTGCCACCGGAGGGCTCACGCTGTCCGCACCCCGGGGCGGTACCAAATTAACCTGTAAGGTAATATCCTCTTTGGCACCCGAAATATCTATCTTTTCAGTATCCACTTTATTGATACCTTTTAGAACGTTGGATGCCGCAAACAACTTTACTTTAGCCGGATTAACGGTAATTGCCGCTACCTCATAACCTGCTGCCGGGGCCCCTTCCAGCTTGGGGGTTACTTCTATATTTTTCGAAGGAATTGGTTCGATGGGTACGGTAACCTTGGCCCACCGGGGCATAACGCTGATATTGCTGTAATCGGTACCTATTTCAACAGTTTGCTCTACATTATCGGTTGCCAATTCAATATTTACTGCTACGTTTAATTTATCAATGGCGTTGATTATGCTTTTAGGTCCCCGTATGGTTACCAGATCCGGTTGGACCACGGGTTCCGAAGCAACATAACCTTTGGCAGGTTTGCCTTTGAAAATCGCTGCAACTGCAACCTGCTTTTCTTGAATACTTTCCAGTACTATGTATACTTTATTGGGTGTTACCTGTGAAACCTGAACTTCATCCGGAGCATCCACAAAGACCGGCATATTATAGCTGCCTTCACCCAAGTTTGAAAGA